>NZ_JBJGYW010000019.1:0-97346 GCF_054050215.1 Geodermatophilus sp. SYSU D01186
CCCCCCCCCCCCCCCCCCCCCCCCCCCCCCCCCCCCCCCCCCCCCCCCCCCGCCCCCCCCCCCCCCCCCCCCCCCCCCCCCCCCCTGGCCCCGTCCGGAGGCTCGCCGCGAGCCTGCGAGCGGTGAGGGGGACGGGGTCCTTCCTCAGAACGGGTAGGCGGGGAGGTCACCGCGCAGGGTGACCCACTGGGTCTCGGTGAAGGCCTCGATGTTGGCCTGCGGCCCGCCGTGCCGGGAGCCGGTGCCCGAGGCGCCGACGCCGCCGAAGGGGGCCACCGCCTCGTCGTTGACCGTCTGGTCGTTGATGTGCACCAGCCCCGACGGGATCCGCTCGGCCAGCTGCAGCCCGGCGTAGACGTCGCGGGTGAGGATGCCCAGGCTCAGGCCGTACTCGGTGCCGGCGGCGAGCGCGGCGACCTCGTCGAGGCTGGAGAACGCGGTCACCGGCGCGACCGGCCCGAAGATCTCCTCCCGGTACGCCGGGGCGTCGACCGGGACGTCGCCGAGCACGGTGGGCCGGTAGAACAGCCCCTCGTAGGTGCCGCCGGTGTGCACCGTCGCGCCGGCGTCGATGCTGGAGGTCACCAGCCCGTGCACCCGGTCGCGCTGGCCGGCGTCGATGACCGGGCCGAGCGCGACCTGCTCCCGGAACGGGTCGCCGACGGGGAGCTTCTCCACCTTCTCGGTGAGGATCGCCGTGTACTCCTCGGCGATCGACTCGTGCACCAGGTGGCGGCTGGTGGCCATGCAGATCTGCCCGGAGTGGGCGAAGGTGCCCCAGGCGCCGACGGAGGCCGCGGCGGTCACGTCCACGTCGGGCAGGACGATCAGCGCCGAGTTCCCGCCGAGCTCCAGGTGCGCCCGCTTGAGGTGCTGACCGGCCAGCGCGCCCACGGCCCGGCCGGCCTTCGTGGAGCCGGTGAAGGCGATGACCCGCACCGCGGGCTCGACGACCAGTGCCTCGCCGACGTCGGCGCCGCCGGGCAGCACCTGGAGCACGCCGGCGGGCAGGCCCGCCTCCTCGAACACCCGCGCGAACACCGCGCCGCCGGAGATCGCCGTCCGCGGGTCGGGCTTGAGGATCACCGCGTTGCCCAGCGCCAGCGCCGGCGCGATGGCCCGGACGGCGAGGATGGTCGGCACGTTGAACGGCGCGATCACCCCGACGACGCCGGCCGGCACCCGCCGGGCGAAGCTCAGCCGCGGGGCGCCGGTGCGCAGCAGCTCGCCGTACGGGTGGCTGGGCAGGGCCGCGGCCTCGAAGCACTCGGCAGCCGTGGTGTGCACCTGGAAGTCCCCGAACGGCTGGATCGCCCCGGACTCCCGCGCCAGCCAGCCCTTGATCTCCTCGGCGGAGGCCTCGAACACCTCGCCGGCCCGGCGCAGCACCCGCGCCCGCTCCTCGTAGGACAGCGCCGCCCACGCCCGCTGCGCAGCGACCGCGCGCTCGGCCGCGGTGTGCACGTCATCCGGCGTGGCCTTCCCGACCGGGGCGATCACGTCGCCGGTCGCCGGCTCCACCGCGTCGTACGTGCCGCCGGACCCGTCGGTCCAGGCCCCCGTCCAGACCTTCCCCCGCCACGCGCCGTCGTCCAGCAGTGCCATCTCTCGTCTCCCGTTCCGGCCGCCCGTGCGGCCTGCGGCCAGGTTACCTGCGGGTAACCAGCGCTCCGGCGGCCTCTCCGTGTGCCGCTCCTGACAGCCGGTGGCGGCCACGCGCCGCCCTCCCCAGAGGGGGACCGGTCCGTCCCCCCTCGATGGGGGCTCCGGACGCCCACCGGGCGCACCTAGCGTCGCCGCATCGGCCGACCCGGCCGTTCCGTCCCCGGCCCGAGCCGGGCCTTCCCCCCGCCGACCCCGCAGCGGAGCCCCCCATGCGCAGAACCATCGTCGCCGCCGGCTCGTTCGCCCTCCTCCTGGGCAGTGCCACCGCAGCGAACGCCCTCCCCGAGGGCAGTGACCCGCCGGACCACGTCGTCGTCGCCGCCGGCCTGGACAACCCCCGCCAGCTCGCCTGGGCCGGTCGCGGCCTCCTGGTCGCCGAGGCCGGCCAGGGTGGCGCGGACTGTGCCCCGGCACCGGCCCCCGTCGCCGACGCGCCGCCGGCCGACGCGCCCGTCGCCGACCCGCCCGTGGACGAGACCCCCGTCATCGACACGCCCGGAGCCCCCGTCACCGACGACGGGACCGCCGACCAGGGCAGTGGCGACGCCGGCACGGCCCCCGACACCACCGACGACGACGGCACCGCCGACCAGGGCAGCGGCGACGGCGCCGGCACCGCGGACCAGGCGGCCGCCGTGGCAGCGGCCGACTGCGAGGGCCCCACCGGCCGCATCTCCGCCATCGAGCGGCCCGGCCGGACCGAACGCGGCCAGGCGGAGCCGGTCGTCGACGGCCTGCACTCGGTCGAGAGCGCGGAGGGCGCGGTCGGCCCCGACGGGGTGGCCGCCACCGGCACCCCCGGCGTGCTGCTGATCGCCCAGGGTGAGCTCACCCCCGACGCGCTCGCCGACCCGGCCACCGAGGCCGCCGAGACGCAGGAGCAGTTGCTGGTCAGCGTCGACGGCACGGCCGTCCCGTGGGTCGACCTCGGCGAGTACGAGGCCGACGCTGACCCCGACGGCAACGGCATCGCCGACAGCAACCCGAACGCGGTCCTCGTCGTCGACCCGGACGACGACCGCGACGGGGACGACGACCGCGACGGGGACGAGTACGCCCTCGTCGCCGACGCCGGCGCCAACGCCGTGTGGAAGGTGACCGCCGACTTCGACGACCTGGACGAGGACGAGCTCCCCGACTACGAGGTCAGCGTCTTCGCCGCCTTCCCCGCGGGCGACGCGGATGACGCGGAGCCGCAGTTCGTCCCGAGCGCGCTGGCCCAGGACGAGGACGGCAACGTCTACGTCGGTGGCGTCGGCGGCCTGGTGCCGGGCGCCGCGGAGGTGGTTCGCTACGACGCCGACGGCGAGGAGACCGGTCGCTGGGGCGGGTTCACCGGCATCAACGGCCTGGCCGTCGAGCCCGACGGCGACCACGTGTACGTCTCGCAGGTCTTCGGCAGCGAGGGCCCCGCGGGCGGCGGCACCGGCACGGTGGTGCGCTTCGAGACCGACGACTCCGACGACGCCACGTACGCCCAGGTCGACATCCCGTTCCCGGCGGGCGTGGTCCTGGGCCGGGGCGACACCGTCTACGTCGCGGCCTACAGCCTCTCCCCCGGGGACGCTCCGGACGCGGCCGAAGGGGACGCCGAGAGCGGCCAGGTGTGGCGCTTCAGCTTCCCCGAGGACGCCGCGGAGCTCCCGCTCCCGGTGGTGACGGCGCCGCCCACCACGACGCCGGCCGATCCGGCCACCCCGGACGACGGCACGACCGGCGGCGGCACGACCGGGGACGACACCGTGGTCCCGGGTGACGACGACGGCACCGCCGACCAGGGCTCCGGGGACGCGGCCACCGGCACCCCGGGCGTCACGGCCGGCGACGACACCGTGGTCCCTGGCGATGACGACGGCACCGCCAACCAGGGCTCCGGCGACGCCGTCACCCCGGGCGTCACGACCGGCGACGACACCGTCGTCCCGGGCGACGACGACAGCGCCACGCCCACCCGGCGGGCCAACCGGCCCTGACCGCGCCCCCGACCGGTCGTGCGGTGCCGCGGGAACCCCCTGCCGCGGCACCGCACGACCCTGCCCGGGTCGGTCGCCGCACCGCCCGGGTCGGTCGCCGCACCGCGCGACCGGCCGTGGCGCCGCCTCGACAGCCGGTGTCCACCACGCCGCCGCCCTGTGGACAGAGGTGCCGGCGGGTCCACCCGGCCCCGTGCGGACCTACCGTCAGGGGCGTCGACACCGTCGCGCGGTCGCCGGCACCCGGGCCGGCCGCGCGGTGCCGCGGGACGCCCCCGCCCGCGGCACCGCCCGGTCACCCCGGCGGACGGCGGTCAGCCGCGCAGCTCCGCGAGGATCGGGCCGGCCACCTTGAACGCGTGGTTGGCCGCCGGCACGCCCGCGTAGACCGCGGCGTGCTGGATGCACTCGCCGATCTCGGCGTCGGTGAGGCCGTTGTTCACCGCCGCGCGCACGTGCAGCGCGAACTCGTCCCAGTGCCGCAGCGCGATGGTGATCGAGAGCGTCATCAGGCTGCGGTCGCGGCGGGCGAGCCCCGGCCGCTGCCAGATGTCACCCCACGCCACCCGGGTGATGAAGTCCTGGAAGTCGGCGGTGAACGGCGTCGTGCCGGCCACGGCGCGGTCGACCCACTCGTCGCCGAGCACCTGCCGGCGGGTGGCCATGCCGGCCTCGCGCCGGGCGTCGTCGGTGCTGGGCAGCTCGCTCATGGGACTCCTCGGTCGGGGTGGTGGGCGGCGCGCCGGTCAGGGCGTGCCGTCGATGAGCGCGGCGTGCTCGGCGAGGGCGGCGTCCACCTGGGCCCCGGCCTCGCCCACGTCGGGCGACGCGGCGGCGAGGACCGCGCCGGCGTCGACGTCGGTGCGCGCCGCCACGACCTCGGCCAGCGGCCGGCCGGTGTCCCGCGCCTCCCGGACCGCGGCGGCCGCCGCGTCGTGCGCCGGCCCCTTGCCCAGGGACGGCGTGAGCGCGTCGGCGAGGGCGCCGGCCAGCGGGCCCTCGGCGGCCGCGGCGGCGGTGGCGGCCATCCGGGCGACGTCGGGTCGCAGCCCGCGCAGGCTCTCGGCCAGCCAGGCCGCGGCCGACCCGACGGTGGTCAGCAGGTCGGTCAGCGCCGGCCACTCGCTGTGCCAGGCGCCGGCGGCGCGCTCGTGCTCCTGCTCCATGGCGGCCAGCAGGGTGGCGACCAGACCGGGGGCCCGGCGGGCGCAGGCGCGGGCGGAGATCGCCGCGACCGGGTTGCGCTTGTGCGGCATCGCCGACGAGCCGCCCCGGCCCTCCCCCACCTCGGCGGCCTCGGCCACCTCGGACTGGGCGAGCAGCACGACGTCGACCGCCACGGTGGCGACCGCCCCGGCGGCGGCGCCCAGTGCTCCGGCGAGGTCGGCGACCGGCAGCCGGACGGTGTGCCACGGGACGGCGGTGGTGGCCAGCCCCAGCTCCTCGGCCAGGGCCGCCCGCAGGTCCACGCCGGAGCCGTCGCTGGCCACCAGCGTGCCGACCGCCCCGCCGTACTGCACCGGCAGCGAGGCGACCACCTCGGCCAGCCGCAGCCGGGCGCCGTCGAGGCCGGCCAGCCAGCCGGCGGCCTTGAGCCCGAAGGTGGTGGGCAGTGCCTGCTGCATGAGCGTGCGGCCCATGACGACGTCGTCCCGGTGGGTGCGCGCCAGCGCCGCGGCGGTCTCCGCGGCGGCCGCCAGGTCGGCGTCGATCGCCGCGACGGCGTTGCGGGCCAGCAGCACCAGCGCGGTGTCCAGCACGTCCTGGCTGGTGCCGCCCACGTGGACGGCGACCGCGTCACGCTCCCCCACCGCCTCCTGCACCGCCCGCACCAGCGGCGGCACCGGGTTGCCGGCGTCGGCCGCCCTGGCCACGACGGTGGCCAGGTCCAGCCGCGAGGGGTCGGCGCAGGCGGCGGTGACGGCGTCGGCCGCCGTCATCGGCACGAGGCCGGTACGCGCCGCGGCGCGGGCGAGCGCGGCCTCGACGTCGAGGAGCGCCCGGAACCAGGCGTCGTCGGAGACCGCGGCCGCCGCCGCGCCGCGGGCGAACGTGCCGGCGAACAGACCTGTCACGGGGTCCTTCCTACCGTGACCGGTCACACCGCGAAGAAGACCGTCTCCGTGTCGCCCTGCAGGTGGACTTCGAAGCGGTAGCCGTCACCGGTGGGCGTGGCGATCAGCGTGTCCCGCCGGTCCTCCGGGACGCTCCGCAGGACGACGTCCTCGGCGTTGGCCTCGGCCTCGTCGGCGAAGTAGATGCGGGTGACCACGCGGTCGAGCAGGCCGCGGGCGAAGACGCTGACGTCGACGTGCGGCGCCTGGAGGCCACCCTCGCCGTCGGGCACCCGGCCCGGCTTGAGCGTGTACAGGGCGAACTCCCCGGGCGGGTCGATCGTCTGCACGCGGGCGTAGCCACGGAAACCGGGGCGGGTGGCGGCGCCGCGCGGGTCCTCCGGCGACGGGAAACGGCCGTCGGGGTCGGCCTGCCAGGTCTCGATCATGGCATCGGGGACCAGGTCACCGGCGCCGTCGAAGACCCGCCCGCGGATCCAGATCCCGCCCTCGGTGCCCTCGGCGGCGGCCCACGCACCGTCCGGCCAGGTCAGCCCGATGGCCAGGTACGGGCCGACGGTCGCGCTCGGGGTGGGGCCGAGCCGGAACGGCCCGGTGAGGAAGCCGGTGCCGCGCTGCCCCGACCGGGGCTGGAAGGGCGTGGCCGGGTCGGCGGGGACGTCCAGCGGGTTGAAGGTGCTCACGCGACATCTCCGTCGTCGTCGGTCTCGAACGGGGTCTGGTCCGTGCCGCGGAGCACGATGTTCCACTCGAACGCCAGCGCCCAGTTGTCCTGGGTGCGCTCGAGGCTGTACTGGCTGATCGCCCGGTGCCGCGCCGCCGGCGGGATGGCGTTGTAGATCGGGTCCTGGCCGAACAGCGGGTCGTCCGGGAAGTACATCTGGGTGACCAGCCGCTGGGTGAAGGCGCGGCCGAACAGGCTGAAGTGGATGTGCGCCGGGCGCCAGGCGTTGTGATGGTTGCCCCACGGGTAGGCGCCGGGCTTGATCGTCAGGAACTCGTACCGGCCCAGGCTGTCGGTGACCACCCGGCCGAGGCCGTCGAAGTGCGGGTCCAGCGGCGCGGGCCAGTTGTCGACGACGTGCCGGTAGCGGCCGGCGGCGTTGGCCTGCCAGACCTCGACCAGGGCGTCCGGCACCGGCCGGCCGTCGCTGTCGAGCACCCGCCCGTAGACGAGGATGCGCTGACCCACCGCCTCGCCACCGTTGCGCCACGTGAGGTCGGCATCCTGCGCGAGGACGCGGTCCTCGCCGAGCACCGGGCCGGTGATCTCGGTCAGCCGCTGCGGGAGGTCGACGGGCTCGCGCAGCGGTGCCCGCAGCCCGGTGCTCCGATAGTCGGGGAAGCCGACGGGGGTGCGCAGCGAGGCGTCCTCGCGGAGGTAGCGCGGCAGCACCAGCCGGCTGCCCGATGTGGTCCCGGTCATGCTGGGACCGTACGGCCGCGGGTCTACGCTGCCCAAGCCAAGACTCCCGTCCAGTGGAAAGAGGTGCCCGTGGCCGGTGGGAGCACGACGCCCGGGCGGTCGGTCACCTCCCGGGCGCTGGCGGTGCTGGACGCCTTCGACAGCAGCGCGCCCCGGCTGTCGCTGTCGGAGATCGCCGAGCGGTCGGGCACCCCGCTGTCGACCACGCACCGCCTGATCGGGGAGCTCACCGAGTGGGGCGCGCTGGCCCGGCGCGACGACGGCCGCTACGAGATCGGCCGCAAGCTGTGGGACCTCGGCCTGCTCGCCCCGGTGCAGCTGGAGCTGCGGCAGGTGGCCGCGCCCTTCCTGCTCGACGTGCACACCGCCACCCGCGACACCGTGCACCTCGCCGTCCGCGAGGGCCGCTCCGCGCTTTACGTGGAGCGGATCTCCGGGCGCGAGTCGGTGCCGGTGGTGAGCCAGGTCGGCAGCCGGCTGCCGCTGCACGCGACCGGCGTCGGCAAGGTGCTGCTGGCCTCCGCGCCGGACGACGTGGTCGAGGCCGTGCTGCGGAGGCCCGCGCGCGCCACCCGGCACACCGTCGTCGACCCCGCGCGGCTGCGGCGGGAACTGGGCGAGGTGCGCCGCCGGGGGTACGCGCGGACGGCGGAGGAGATGTCGCTGGGCACGCTGTCGGTGGCCGTCCCGGTGCGCGCCGAGCGCTCCGGCGACCCGGTCGTGGTGGCGGCGCTGGGGGTCGTCGCACCCAGCCACCGGCGCGACCTCACCCGCTTGGTGCCGGTGCTCGAGGTGGCGGCCCGGGGCATCGGCCGGCAGCTGTCGCAGGTGCGCCACTTCCACTGAGCGGGAGCGCACGGTTCCCACGGGAACGTACCGGCGGTCACACTCGGCCCGTGCGTACTCAGGTGGGGATCATCGGAGCCGGCCCGGCCGGCCTGCTGCTGTCGCGGCTGCTGCACCTCCAGGGGATCGACTCCGTCGTCCTGGAGAACCGGTCGCGCGACTACGTGGAGGCCCGCATCCGCGCCGGCATCCTCGAGCAGCACACCGTCGACACGCTGACCGCCGCCGGCGTCGGCGACCGGCTGCAGCGCGAGGGCCTCGAGCACCGCGGCATCCACCTCCAGTACCCGGGCAACCGCTTCACGCTGGACTTCCCCGAGCTGTGCGGGCGCACCGTGTGGGTCTACGGCCAGACCGAGGTCACCAAGGACCTCATCAAGGCCCAGCTCGACGGCGGCCCGCCACTGCTGTTCGAGGTCTCCGACGTCCGACCCGAGGACGTCGACGGCGACAGCCCCCGCATCCGGTTCACCGACGCCGACGGCACCGAGCAGGTGCTCGAGTGCGACGTCATCGCCGGCACCGACGGCTTCCACGGCCCCTCGCGCCAGGTGGTGCAGGCCGCCGGCGGGACGGTGTGGGAGCGCACCTACCCCTACGCGTGGCTGGGCATCCTGGCCGACGCCGCGCCCGCGACCGACGAGCTCATCTACTCCTGGCACCCCGACGGCTTCGCGCTGTACTCCATGCGCTCCCCGTCGGTGTCCCGCCTGTACCTGCAGGTCGACCCCGGCGAGAAGATCGAGGACTGGTCCGACGACCGGATCTGGGAGAACCTCGCCACGCGGTTCGCGCTCGAGGGCTGGCAGATCAACACCGGCACGATCACCGAGAAGTCGGTCCTGCCGATGCGCTCGTTCGTCAGCGCCCCGATGCGCCGCGGCCGGCTCTTCCTCGCCGGGGACGCGGCGCACATCGTCCCGCCGACCGGCGCCAAGGGCCTCAACCTCGCCGTCGCCGACGTCACGCTGCTGGCGCAGGCGCTGGTGCGGCTGCTGCAGGAGAAGCAGACCGACCTGGTCGACACCTACTCCGACCGCGCGCTGGCCCGCGTCTGGCGGTGCACGCACTTCTCGTGGTTCATGACCTCGATGCTGCACCGCTCCGGCGACGCCTTCGACGCCGAGCTGCAGCTGTCGCAGCTGCGCCGGATCGCCGCCTCCGAGCCGGCCGCCCGCGAGCTCGCGGAGAACTACACCGGCCTGCCGCTGGAGGTCTGACCCGCGGGTCAGCGGCCCCCGTCGAGCAGGGTGAGGACGGCCTCGGCGGTCCCCGGCGCCAGCGGCAGGTGCGGCAGGACGTCGCGCAGCTCGTCGGGCTCCAGGCCCTCGGCCAGCAGCGCGGTGAGCAGCCGGTCGGCGTACCGCGGTGCCACCGGTTCGGGCAGCTGCTCGGCGGCCAGCGCGGCGCGGGCGAGGAAGACCGCACCGGAGGCGGCCGGGTCCTCCCCCGCCGGGGCCGGCGGCGGAGGACCGGCGGCGTCCCGGGTCAGCGCCTCGGCGGCCCGGACCAGCGACAGGGGCAGCCCCTCGGCCTCGACGTCCAGCAGGGGGACGTCGGCCAGCGCGGCGAGCACGAGGTGCTCGGCCTCGGTGCGCAGCGGCGCCTCCCACTCCCCCGCCCGGACGACGCCGACCAGGTCGCGGCCGTCCTCCCCGAGGTCGTCGAGCAGGTCGGCCCAGTCGGCGCGGCGGGTGCTGCGCGCCCGCTCGGCGGCGAGCACGCAGGTGGCCAGCACGAACGGCTCGATCACCTCGCGGTCGAAGCGGTCGGCGTAGAGGACCCCGTCGCCGTCCACGGCGTTGAGCGCGTCGCGGAAGCTGCCCGGCCGGGCGTCGCCCAGGTCGAGGCGGCCGTCCTCCTCGCCGCTGAGGGACTGCCCGCGGGCCAGCCGGTCGGCGTTGGTGCCCCCGGTCTCCACCAGCCGCCCCCGTCGCCGCTCGACGTGCCGGCGGTCGGAGATCCCGACGCTCCAGGCGCACGCCTCGGCGATCAGCGCGGGCACCCGTTCCCGCAGCACCTCACGGGTCAGCTGCCCCATCCAGTCGACGTCGAACACGCTCCCCAGCGTCCCCCGACCGGCGCCCGGACACGCGCGGAGGCCGGATCTACCGGCGGGTAGCTCTTGTGGGATCGTCGGGGTCCCAACCTGCGAGACGGCGACGCAGCCGTCAGGAGAGAGGTCCGATGCGGTTGCAGCTGTCCCCGGAGCTGGAGGCCTTCCGGGAGGAGATGCGGACGTTCTTCACCACCCAGGTCCCGCAGGAGATCCGCGACACCGTCGCGGCCCGGCGGCACGTGTCCAAGGAGCACTACGTCACGACCCAGCGCGTCCTCAACGCCGCCGGGCTCGCCGTGCCGCACTGGCCGGTGGAGTGGGGCGGCCGGGACTGGACACCGCTGCAGCGCCACATCTGGCGTGAGGAGATGCAGCTGGCCAACGTGCCGGAGCCGCTCGCGTTCAACGCCAGCATGATCGGCCCGGTCATCGCGGCCTTCGGCAACCAGGAGCAGAAGGAGCGGTTCCTGCCGGCCACGGCGAACCTCGACATCTGGTGGTGCCAGGGCTTCTCCGAGCCCGACGCCGGCTCCGACCTGGCCAGCCTGCGCACCACCGCGGTGCGCGACGGCGACGACTGGGTGGTCAACGGCCAGAAGACGTGGACGACGCTCGGGCAGCACGCCGACTGGATCTTCTGCCTGGTCCGCACCGACCCGACCGCGGAGAAGCGGCAGCGCGGCATCTCGATGCTGGTGTTCCGCATGGACTCCCCGGGGGTCACGCTGCGGCCGATCGAGTTGCTCGACGGCAGCTTCGAGGTCAACGAGGTCTTCTTCGAGGACGTCCGCGTGCCCGCGGAGAACCTCATCGGCGAGGAGAACCGCGGCTGGGACTACGCGAAGTTCCTCCTCGGCAACGAGCGCGTGGGCATCGCCCGGGTCGGGGCCACCAAGCGACTGCTGGCCCAGGCCAAGGAGTACGCGCGGGCCATCACCGTCGACGGCCGCCCGCTGGCCGAGGACCCGCGCACCGCGGGCCGCATCGCCGAGGTGGAGAACGAGCTGCTCGCCCTGGAGCTGACCGCGCTGCGCGTGGTCGCCAACTCCGCCGACGGCCGGCCGCACCCGGCGTCCTCGGTGCTCAAGCTGCGCGGCTCGGAGCTGCAGCAGGCCGCCACCGAGCTCATCGTCGACATCGCCGGCCCGCTGTCGGTGGCCTCGTTCGCCGACGGGGGCTCCGACGTCCCCGACTGGGCCCGGGTGGCGACCCCGGAGTACCTGAACTACCGCAAGGTCTCCATCTACGGAGGCTCCAACGAGGTGCAGCGCACCATCATCGCCGGCACGATCCTGGGGTTGTGAGGTAGCCGTGGACTTCGACTACGACAGCGAGCAGAACGACCTCCGGGAGGCCGTGCGCGGCCTGCTGGAGCGGGCCTACGGCGACAGCGAGCAGCGCCGGAAGGTGACCGCGCAGGACCCGGGCTTCGACGAGAAGACGTGGTCGCGCATGGCGGAGATGGGCCTGCTCGGCCTGCCCTTCGCCGAGGAGGACGGCGGCATGGGCGCCGGCCCGATCGAGGTCGGCATCGTCGCCGAGGAGGTCGGCCGCGTGCTCGCGCCGGAGCCGTTCGTCGAGGCCGTCGTCCTGGCCGGTGGCCTGGTGGCCGCCGTCGGCACCGACGACCAGCGCGCCGCGGTGCTCGGCCCGCTGGCCGAGGGCACGAGCGTGCTCGCGGCGGCGCTCGCCGAGCCCGGCACCCGCTGGAGCCCCGCGGCCGCCGCGGTCACCGCGACCGACGACGGCGGCGCGTGGCGGCTGACCGGCGTCAAGGAGCCGGTACCGAACGGCGCGCGGGCCGACGTGCTGGTCGTCTCCGCGGTGGTCGAGGGCGGCACCGCGCTGTTCCTCGTCCGCGGGGACGCCGAGGGCCTGACCCGCACCGGCTACCGCACCCACGACGGCGGCCGGGCGGCCCACGTCCGCCTCGACGGCACGCCGGCCGAGCTGCTCGGTACCGGAACGGCCGATCGCACCGCCGACGTCGAGAAGGTGCTCGCGCACGCCCGCATCGCCTACGGCCACGAGGCGATCGGGGCGATGGAGACCGCGCTGCGGACCACTGCCGAGTACCTGAAGACCCGCAAGCAGTTCGGCGTGACGCTGAGCAAGTTCCAGGCGCTGACCTTCCGGGCCGCCGACATGTACATCGCCCTCGAGCTGGCCCGCAGCACCGTGCTGTGGGCGTCGATGGTCGCCGACGCCGGCGGTGACGTCGTCTCCGCGGCCGACCGCGCCCGGCTGCAGACCAGCCGCGCCGGCCGGCACATCGGCAAGGAGGCCATCCAGCTGCACGGCGGCATCGGCGTGACCGCCGAGTACAAGGTCGGCCACCACACCAGCCGGCTCACCGCCATCGACCACCTGCTCGGCGACGGCGACTGGGCCCTGGGCCGCCTGGCGTCGGGGGTCACCGCGTACGAGACCGTCGACCCGCTGGGCGCGCCCTACACCAGCTGATCGACACGGCAGCGGCCGGTGTCCCCCCGTGGGACGCCGGCCGCTGCCGTCGGTTCAGCCGAGCATCGCCAGGCGCAGCTCCTCGGCCTCCGCGCGCACCTTGTCCATGACGGGCGGGACGGCGTCCTCCCGCAGGGCGCCGTCGGTGAGCCGCTCCACCGGCACCGGCTCGTAGTCCTCGACGGTGAGCCGGGAGGCCACCTCCAGCGCGCAGCGCAGCAGGCTCGCGTCGGGGTCGGACAGGTCGTCGACGGCGGCCAGCGGGGCCACCATGCTGTGCGCGAAGCCCCACTGCTCCAGGGCGACCGCGCTGAGCCGGTAGGCGTGGATGCCGTAGCGGTGCACCTCCGCGGCGCGGCGGCCGACGTTGGTCGGCTCCGACGCGGCCAGCCCGGCGTAGCCCTCCTGGTCGTTGTGGTGCAGCAGGGCGATGCCCAGCGGGGCGAGCAGCCCGAGGCACAGCGCGTCCTGCGGGCGGTCCCCGAACCGGGGCGCCAGGGTCGAGGCGGCGAGCGCGACGCTGGTGCTGGTCCGCCAGAAGTCGGCGGGCAGGCGCGCCTCGTCGTCGAGGTCGGTGAGGGCGACGGTCGCCATCGTGCGCACGGTGGTGAAACCGACGACGGTCACCGCGAACTGCAGGGAGGTCACCCGCCCGCGCATGCCGAAGTAGGCGGAGTTGGCCAGCTTCATCACGCGGCTGGCCAGCGCGACGTCCCCGGCGAGGATCTGCGCCAGCGCCTTGGCGGAGGTGTCGTCGGAGTTGGCCACCAACACGATCTGCGCGGCCACCGGCTTCTGGCTGGCCATGGTGTCGATGCTGGCGAGCACGCCCTCGAGGTCGAAGGTGGGCGCGGGGGCCAGGTTGGTGGGCACGTCGGCTCCCGGTCGGGCGAGTGGGGTGGGGGTCATCGGGCGGAGTGCGCGGCGAACCACGCCGCGGTGCGGTGGCCGGTCATCGGCTGGGCCAGGCTGAAGCCCTGCAGGAAGCCGGCCCCGAGGCGGGCCAGCTGCTCGGCCTGCTCGGCGGTCTCCACGCCCTCGGCGACGGTGGTCAGGCCGAGGTTCTTGGCCAGGGCGATGACCGCCGAGGCGATCTCGGTGTGCCCGTGGCCGAGCTCGGCGACGAAGGAGCGGTCGACCTTGAGGCAGTCGACGGGCAGGTGCCGCAGGTAGGCCAGCGACGAGTAGCCGGTGCCGAAGTCGTCGATGGCCAGCTGGACGCCGAGGTCGCGCAGTTGGGTGAGGACCTCCCGCGCCGAGGACGGGTCCTTCATCAGCGCCGACTCGGTGATCTCGATCGACAGCCGCGACGGGTGCAGCCGGTGCCGCTGCAGGGCGGCCACCACCTGCGGGTGCAGGTTGCCGTCGAGCTGGAGGGCGGAGACGTTGACGTTGGCCCGCTGCGGTGCGGCGTCCCCCAGGAGGCGGTCCCACTCGGCCAGCTGGCGGCACGTCTCGTCGAGCACCAGCAGGCCCAGCGGGCCGATCAGGCCGCTCTCCTCGGCCAGGGCGACGAAGGTCGCCGGGCTGATCGCGCCCCGCTCGGGGTGCTCCCAGCGGGCCAGCGACTCCACCGCGGTCGAGGTGCCGTCGGCGGTGCTGAAGATCGGCTGGTACAGCAGCGTGACGTCGCGGCGCTCGATGGCCGTGCGCAGCTCGGCGACCAGCCGCAGCTTGTCCCGGGCCTCGGCGCGGGCGGCCTGGTCGAGCACGGTGATGCGACCCTTGCCGCCGGCCTTGGCCTGGTACATCGCGATGTCGCAGTCGCGGATGAGCTCCTCGGCCGCGGTGTGCTCGTCGGTCTGCACGGTGACCCCGACGCTGGCGTGCGGGCGCACGTCGACCCCGCCCAGCCGGACCGGCTCGGCCAGCGCCGCCCCGATCCGCTCGGCGAGGGTGACCGCGTCGGCCTCGTCCACGCCCTCGCAGACGACGACGAACTCGTCGCCCCCGAAGCGGGCCACCAGGTCACCCGGGCGCACGGTCGACCGCAGCCGGCCGGCGATCTCGACCAGCAGCTCGTCGCCGGCCGCGTGGCCGAGGGAGTCGTTGACGACCTTGAAGTTGTCCAGGTCGAGGAACAGGCAGGCCAGCCCGCCGCCGCCGGGGGTGAACCGCTCGGCCACGTGCTCGGCCAGCAGGGTCCGGTTGGGCAGGCCGGTCAGCGGGTCGTGGTTGGCCTGGTGCGCCAGCCGGGCCTCGAAGGCCAGCCGGTCGGTGATGTCCTCGATCGTGCCGACGAAGCCCGCGCCCACGCCCGGGGTGAACAGGTGGGCGAAGCGGATGACCGTCGTGCGCTCGGTGCCGTCCTCGCGGAGCAGCCGGGCCTGCGCCTCGCCGTCCCCACCGCCGAGGACGGCGACGACCTGCTCGATCACGCCGTCGAGGTCCTCGGGGTGGACGGTGGCCATCCAGCCGGTGCCGAGGAGCTGCTCGGCCTGCAGGCCGACGAGGCTGCAGAACGCGTCGTTGACGTGCGCCAGCCGCATGCCCTGCTCCGAGAGCAGGGTCGGGACGGGCGAGCGCTCGGTGAGGGTCGCGAAGCGCTGCTCGTGGGCGTCGGCGGTCGCGCGCAGGGCACGCTCCTGCTCGTTGGCGGCCGGCACCAGGCGCAGCGTCCACATCCGGCCCGACGGCGCCGGGGTGCACAGCACCACCGCCTCGACCATGGCGCCGCTGGCGGTCCGCACCGGCAGGCTCATCCGCGCGCTGCGCTCCCGGCGCAGCAGCAGCTTCACCTCGGCCCCGCGCAGCGTGGGCACCAGCGCGGACACCGGCAGGGTGCGCAGGTCCTCGAGGCCGTAGCCGAGCAGCTGGGTGGCGCCCTCGTTGCACCAGGTGATCCGCGCGGCGCCCCCGACCATCTCGGCGACCATCAGGACCAGGGTGTCGCTGACGGCGGCGCCGTAGAAGATCGACGAGACGATCTCCGGTGGCACCAGCGGTTCGGCAGGCACGGTCGGCGCTGACACTCTCCCCCCAACGTGGCCGTGCCGGCTCCCACCGGACGTGGTCCGGGCGTTCCCGGCTCACTTGCCAGTACGGCAGCCCGGGCGGGTGTCTGCACCCGAGCGGCCGCGCACCTCACCCTCCCGGGGGAGGGACCGGCGTGATGGCCGTCGAGGGGCGCCGGGGTGGCGGGGGGCGGCATGATCGGGCCGCGGCTGCACCACGGTCAGGAAGGAGCCGACGTGCTCATCGGAGTGCCCAGGGAGACCCGCCCCGGCGAGACACGGGTGGCCGCCACACCGGCCACGGTGCGGCAGCTGATCGGCCTCGGCTACGCGGTGGTGGTGGAGAGCGGGGCTGGGCAGGCCAGCAGCTTCCCCGACGCCGCCTACGCCGAGGCCGGTGCCCGGATCGGGTCGGCGGCCGATGCGTGGGCCGCCGACCTGGTGCTGCACGTCGCGAAGCCGTCGGCCGCGGAGGTCGGGCTGCTGCGCGACGGCGCGGTGCTGGTCAGCACGCTGGCCCCCGCGCTCGACCCTGAACTCGTGCAGACCCTCGCCGCGCGGCCGGTCACCGCGCTGGCGATGGACGCCGTCCCCCGCATCTCGCGGGCCCAGTCGCTGGACGTGCTCAGCTCCATGGCCAACATCGCCGGCTACCGGGCGGTGATCGAGGCCGCGCACGTGTTCGGCCGGTCGTTCACCGGGCAGGTGACCGCGGCCGGGAAGGTGCCGCCGGCCACGGTCCTGGTGGTCGGCGCCGGCGTGGCCGGGCTGGCCGCGATCGGCACGGCCAGCAGCCTGGGGGCGGTCGTGCGCGCCACCGACGTCCGCCCGGAGGTGGCCGAGCAGATCGCCTCCCTCGGCGGGGAGTACGTGGGCGTGCCGGCCGACGAGCAGCAGGGCGGCGGCACGGGGTACGCCACCGTGACCTCGGAGGACTACGACCGCCGGGCCGCGGTCATGTACGCCGAGCAGACCCGGGACGTCGACATCGTGATCACGACCGCCCTCATCCCCGGCCGGCCGGCGCCGCGGCTGATCACCGAGGAGATGGTCGCGGGCATGCGGCCGGGCAGCGTGGTCGTGGACATGGCCGCCGCCCAGGGCGGCAACGTCGCGGGTTCGGTGCCCGACGAGGTGGTCACCACTCCCAACGGGGTGTCGATCATCGGCTACACCGACCTCCCGGGCCGGCTGCCGGGGCAGGCCTCGCAGCTGTTCGGCACCAACCTGGTCAACCTGGTGAAGCTGCTGACCCCGGGCAAGGACGGGCAACTGGTCCTCGACCTCGACGACGTCGTCCAGCGGTCGATGACCGTCGTCCGGGACGGCGAGGTGCTGTGGCCACCTCCGCCGGTCCAGGTGTCCGCGGGCGGGCCGGGGGCCGGTACCGCCGAACCCGTCCCGCGGACCGCCGTCCCCCCGCCGGCGCAGCGCCGGCCACCCTCGCCGGCCCGCACCGCCGCGCTGGTCGGGACGGCGGCCGCGCTGCTGTTCCTGGCCACCGCGTTCTCGCCGAACCAGCTCATCGGCAACCTCACGGTGTTCGCGCTGGCCATCGTGGTCGGCTTCTACGTCATCGGGAACGTGCACCACGCGCTGCACACGCCGCTGATGAGCGTCACCAACGCGATCTCCGGGATCATCCTGGTCGGCGCGCTGCTGCAACTGGGCCACACGAGCACGCTGGTCACCGTGCTGGCGTTCGTCGCGGTGCTGGTCGCCTCGATCAACGTCTTCGGCGGGTTCGCCGTCACCCGGCGGATGCTGGGGATGTTCGCCGCCGGCTCCCCCACCCGGACCTCCCGGTGAGCGCGGCCTCGGCCTCCGCGGCCGCCTACATCGTGGCCGGGCTGCTGTTCGTCCTCAGCCTGGCCGGGCTGTCCCGGCACGAGACGGCGCGGGCCGGCAACGCGTACGGCATCGCGGGCATGGCGATCGCCCTGGTCGCCACCATCGGGCTGGCCGCCCGCAGCATCTCCGCGGCCGCCGTCGCGGCGATCGTGGTCGCGATGCTCGTCGGCGCCGCGATCGGGCTGTGGCGGGCGCGCCGGGTGCCGATGACCGGCATGCCCGAGCTGATCGCGGTGCTGCACAGCTTCGTCGGCCTGGCCGCGGTGCTGGTCGGCTGGAACGGCTACCTGTCGGTGGAGCGCGAGGGCGCCGCGCAGACCGAGGTGCCCGCGGACCTGCTGGGCATCCACTCCGCCGAGGTCGCGATCGGCGTGTTCGTCGGCGCGGTGACCTTCACCGGCTCGATCGTCGCCTTCCTCAAGCTGTCGGCGCGGATCAAGAGCAACCCGCTGATGCTGCCGGGCCGCAACTGGCTCAACCTCGGCGCGCTGGTCGCCTTCCTCGCGCTGACCGTCGCCTTCGTGGTCACCCCGAGCCTCGGCGTCCTGGCCGCGGTGACCGTCATCGCCCTGGCGCTGGGCTGGCACCTGGTCGCCTCCATCGGCGGCGGGGACATGCCGGTGGTCGTCTCGATGCTCAACAGCTACTCGGGCTGGGCCGCCGCGGCGTCGGGCTTCCTGCTCGACAACGACCTGCTGATCATCACCGGCGCGCTGGTCGGCTCCTCGGGTGCGTACCTCTCCTACATCATGTGCCGGGCCATGAACCGGTCGTTCCTGTCGGTCATCGCCGGGGGCTTCGGCAACGAGGGCAGCACCGCCGCGGCGTCCGAGGACGGCGTGCACACCGAGATCACCGCCGACGAGGCCGCGGAGCTGCTGCTCGCTGCGGAGTCGGTGGTCATCACGCCGGGCTACGGCATGGCGGTCGCGCACGCCCAGGGCCCGGTCGCCGAGCTCACCCGCAAGCTCACCGACAAGGGCATCGAGGTGCGGTTCGGCATCCACCCGGTCGCGGGCCGGCTGCCCGGCCACATGAACGTGCTGCTGGCCGAGGCGAAGGTCCCCTACGACATCGTCCTGGAGATGGACGAGATCAACGACGACTTCCCCAAGACGTCGGTCGTCCTGGTGATCGGGGCCAACGACACGGTCAACCCCGCGGCCCTCGAGGACCCCGGCAGCCCGATCGCCGGCATGCCGGTGCTGGCGGTGTGGGAGGCCGAGCGGGTGATCGTGTTCAAGCGGTCGATGAACACGGGGTACGCCGGCGTGCAGAACCCGCTGTTCTTCCGGGAGAACACCCGCATGCTCTTCGGCGACGCCCGCGAGCGGGTCGAGGACATCCTCAAGAGCCTCTGACCTGCGCGGCTGTCATCCCGGAGGCCGCCGTCCTACGGTGGGCACATGCGCACCCAGGGCCCGGTGACCGAGCCGGTCCCGGTCGGTCCGGCCGACCACCTCTGCTGGGTCTACGACGACGCCGCCGCCCTCCCCGCCGCCGCCGGGCGGTTCCTCGCCGCCGGCCTGGCCCGCGGCGAGCGGCTGGTCTTCGTGGGGTCCGACGACGACGTGGCGCGGCTGCACGCGACCCCGGGCCCCCTCGGGCCACTGGGTGACCTGCTCTCCGACGGCAGGCTGGTCCTGCTGCCGCTGGGCGAGGCCTACGACGGTGACGGCGGCTTCGCTCCGGAGCAGCAGCTGGAGTTCTACGACGCACTGACCCAGCAGGCGATCGCCGCGGGCCACACCGGGCTGCGCGTGGTCGCCGAGCTGACCCGGCTGGCCGCCGACCCCGACCGGCACGCCGAGCTGGTCCGCTGGGAGCACCTGGCCGACGACTTCGTGGCCGCCGGGTCCGGCATGTCGGCGATGTGCGCCTACCAGCGCGGCGCGCTGGCGCCCGAGGTCCTCGCCGGCGTGGCCGGAGTCCACCCCCAGGTGCGCACCCCGTCCGGGCTCGCCCACGACGTCCTGGCCCCGTTCCGGGTGTACGTGGACGGCGGTCGCGTGGCCGTGGCCGGCAGCGTGGACGCCTTCGGGGCCGACCGGCTGCGCCGCGTGCTGGCCCACTCCCCCGTGCTCCGCACCGGCACGGCCGTCCTGGACCTCACCCGGCTGGAGTTCGCCGACGCCGCCGGGTGCCGGGCGATCGCCAGGTGGGCCCAGGACCGGCTCGCCGCCGGCCTGGACGTCGCCGTCGTCGGCGTCCCGCCGCTGTTCGCCCGGGTGTGGGGGCTGCTCGGGTACGACCGCATCGTGACCGTCTCCCCGCGGGAGCGCGCGTGAGCACACCCCTCCTGCGTGCCGCCGGCGCCGCGGCACCAGGCTTCTCGCACGAGACGTTCGCCTACCGCGACGAGGCCGGGTTCACCGACACGGTCGTCGCGTTCGTCCGGGAGGGCCTGGCCTCCGGCGAGGCCGTCGTGGTCGCCGAGCCCCCGCACCGGCTGGCGCAGCTGCGCACCGCGCTGGGTGCGGACGCCGCCGCCGTCGACTTCCTCGACATGTCCGAGATCGGCGGCAACCCCGGCCGGATCATCGGGGTGTGGACCGAGGTCCTCGACCGGCACACCGCCGCCGGCCGGACGCTGCGCGGTGTGGGCGAGCCGGCCTACCCCGGCCGGTCCCCCGCCGAGCTCGTCGAGTGCGAGCTGCACGAGCTGCTGCTCAACGAGGCCTTCGACGGCGGCCCCGCCTGGCGGCTGCTGTGCCCCTACGACGAGCGGGGTCTCCCGGGGGCGGTGTGCGCCGGCGCGCTGCGCACCCACCCGTGGTGGACCGGCGCCGACGGCGTCCACCCCACCGACGGCCCCGGCGGGCTGACGGCCGCCGGGCTGCTGGCCGCCCCGCTCCCCTCGCCCGGGGACGTCGTGCTGCGCGGGGAGTTCGGCGCCGCGGACGTGCACGCGGTACGGCGCACCGTCGCGCAGTTCGCCCGCACCACCGGCCTGCCCGCCGAGCGCGTGGAGGCGCTGGAGCTGGCCGCCTCGGAGCTGGCCACCAACAGCGTCCGCCACGGCGGGGGCGGTGGGGTGCTGGCGATGTGGAGCGAGCCGGGCGCGACCGTCGTGGAGTTCTCCGACCGCGGCCAGGTGACCGACCCCCTGCTCGGCCGGCGGCGGCCCGATCCCGGACAGGCCGGCGGCGGGCGCGGGGTCTACCTGGTGCACCAGCTGTGCGACCTGGTGCAGCTGCGCTCCTCCCCCGCGGGGACGACGGTCCGCGTCACCACCTGGCACTGAGCCTCCCCGGCGGTTGCGGCGGCGGGCCGCGTCACCGACCGTTGCGGCGTGGACCCCTTCCGCATGGGCATGCCCCGGATCCCCGGCCTCTCCGAGCTGATCAGCACGCTGCAGGCCCAGACCGAGGCCCTGGCCCAGCTGCCGCGCACGCTGACCGACCTGAACACCGCCGTCCGGGAGCTGATCGCGGCCACTCGGGTCGCCACCGAGACCATCTCCTCGGCGCAGCGGACCGCCGAGCGGCTGGAGACCCTCGTGGAGGAGCTCGAGGACCCGGTGCGGTCGCTGAAGCCCGGGCTCGAGCGGGTCGGGAAGGTCCTCGACGACCCGGCGATCGACACGGTGCCCGACGCCCTGCGGAAGGTCTCGGAGGACCTGCTGCCCCTGGTGCACGGCCTGCGGCAGGCCACCGACCGGCTGGGCTCGGTCACCGGCATGCTGCGCCGCCGCGGCCGGCGAGGGGAGGCCGGGTACGCCGCCGAGGAGACGCCCGAGCCGTGAGCCGGCTCAGCCGGCGTCCCGCTCCAGCACGAAGAAGAACGGCTCCGGCAGGCCCCGCAGGTCCATGAGCCCCAGCAGCACGTCGGTACCGACCGCGCGCAGGACGTCGACCACCGGCAGCCGGTCGTAGACCACCGCGGCGGTGGCGACCCCGCGGTGGGACACCACACGGATGCGCGCCGCCGGGCGCCGGGTGCTCAGCAGCGGGCGGAGGGCGGCGAACCCGATCCGGGCCGGCCGGCCGGCGGCCAGCCGGGGGGCGCGGCGCAGCAAGGTCAGCGGGGCCGCCGCGGGCTGCACCGGCCGCGGCCGGCCGGCCCGGTCGGGGAACAGCAGCGGGTGCACCGTGTCGGCGTCGACCACCTCCTTGCCCCACCAGCCGTGCGCGGGCAGCAGCCCGTCCAGCCGCGAGCCGGTGGGCAGCTCGGCACCGCGCCAGCGGCCGACGACGGCGTCCGGCTCGACCGCGGGCAGCCGGTCGAAGAACGCCAGCGCGTCCGCCGCCGCCGTCCCGCCGCGGTGCCGGGCCAGCCAGCGGACGTCGTCGTCCGCGCTCACCGGGCGCCCCAGTGCCCGGGGTGCTCCAGGACGGCGGGCAGCCGCGTGCCGGCGTCCCCCCGGGCGGCGGCCACCTGGGGGCGGGTGAGGAAGAGGGCGGCGGACAGGTCCGCGCCCCGCAGGTCGGCGGCGCGCAGATCGGCGCCGAGCAGGTCGGTCCCGGTCAGGTCGGCGGCCCGCAGGTCGGCGCCGATCAGGTAGGCACCACGCAGGCTGACCCCGCGCAGGTCGGTGCGCCGGAGGTCGGCGCCCACGAGGTCGGCGTTGCGGCGGTCCCGGCCCCCGCGGCGGACGCCGGCCCGCGCCAGCTCGCTGACCGAGGCCAGCAGCGCACCGGCCTCGGCGCGCAACACGGCGGGATCGACGGCGGCCAGCTCCTCGGGCGTCGCGCCGGTGAGCTCCGCGGCGCGGTCCCGGGCCGCGGTGAGCTCCCGCCGCAGCGGCGCGGCCGCGGGGAAGGACAGCGCCTCGGTGAGGTACCAGAGCAGCTCGTGCAGCTGCCGCTGGACGCCGAAGGCGGTGAAGACGGACGCGGCCACGTCCGGGCCGGCGCGCCAGTCGCGGCCGCCGAAGGTCACCTGCACCGTCCGCTGGCCGGCGCCGAAGCAGTCGAAGACCGTGCAGCCGGGGAAACCGCGCTCGCGCAGCTCGGCGTGGATCCCGCAGCGGGAGTCGCCCTGGAGGTGCGGGCACGCCCTCCCGGCCGGCTTGTCGAGCGCGAAGTCGGCCGAGGCGGCGAACGCGGGCGCCACGCAGCACAGGCCCGCGCACCGGGCGCAGTCGGCCCGCAGCTCCGCCCGGGCGTCGGTGACGTCGGGCACGGGCTCCTCCGAGGTCAGGCGGTGAGGCGCTCCAGGGTGACCAGCACGCCCTCGACACCGCCCGGGCCGATCCGGCCCTTGACCTCCACCGAGGTGATCGCCTTCAGCTGCCAGCCTTCGCGGGCGTGCTCGTTGAGCACCTTCTCCAGCTTGTCACCCGACATCTTGCCGCCGAGCAGGCCCTCCCGGAGCTCGACGACCTTGTACTCGTAGCGCTGAGCCATCCGTCCTCCTGGTCTCGGCACGGCCGGTGGCCCTGTCGGGGACGCCGGTGTGCCCCGATGATGCCCGAGTGGACGTGCTGAGCAGCCGGATCCTGCTGCGCCCGACCGATCCGGCCCGGTCGCGGGCGTTCTACCGCGACGTCCTGGGCCTGGCCGTGTACCGCGAGTTCGGCCCGCCCGACGCCCCGGGGCTGGTGTTCTTCCTGGGCAACGGTCTGCTCGAGGTCGCCGGGCGCAGCGACGAGCGGCCGCGGGGCCTGGCGATGTGGCTGCAGGTGCGCGACGCCGCCGCGGAGGTCCGGCGGCTGCGCACGGCCGGGGTGCCGGTGCTGCGGGAGGCCTCCCCCGAGCCGTGGGGTCTGGTCGAGGGCTGGGTGGCCGACCCCGACGGCGTCCGCATCGTGCTGGTCGAGGTGCCCCCGGACCACCCGCTGCGCCGCGACCTGCGCTGAGCTCCGGTCAGGGCCGGCGGCCGGCCGGCGGGCCGCCGTCCGGTGCCGGGTCGTCGGGCTCCGCCGGCTGACGGCGGACCAGGTCGGCCACCGACTCCTCCAGCCGCGCCCAGGTGGCGCTCCACTCGACCAGCGGGTCGAGGATCCGCTCGAACACGGCGAGCTGCTCGTCGAAGGCCTGCAGCTGCGCGGTCATGGCCTGGATCTGCTGGCGCTGACCGCGGACGGCCTTGTCGATCGCCTGGAGCTGGGCCGCCGACATCGCTCCCGGCGGCGAGGGCAGCTTGGGCAGGGAGAAGGGGACGGCGCCGGCGGCCATCCCGCGGGCGCGGTCGGTGAACCCGCGCAGCTGGCTGACGAACTCCTCGATGGACCGGGACACCCGGTTGCCCGGGTCGCGGCTGCTCTCCTCGCGCTCGCTCATGCCGCCCAGTCTCCCGCCCGGGCACTCCCGGCGCGCCCCGCCTCCCGGGGCGCCGCGCCCCGTGCCACGCTGGCGGCGTGTCCTGGGCGTACGCCGTCGCGGGGGTGCACGCGCTCGCCGTCGTCGTGATGCTGACCGGCGCGCTGCTGGCGCTGCGGTGGCCCCGGGTGCTGCTGGTGCACGCCCCGGTCGCCGCGGCGATCCTGGCCGTCCACCTCGCCGGTGCGCCCTGCCCGCTCACCGAGTGGGAACTGGCGCTGCGCGAGCGGGCCGGCGCCGAGCCGTACTCCGGCGGGTTCCTCGGCCACCACGTCTTCACCCCGCTCGGCCTGGAGGCGACCAGTCCCGCCGTGCAGGCCGGCATCTACACCGTGGCGCTGCTGCCGAACGCGGTCGGCTACGGGCTGCTGGCCGCCCGCGCGCTGCGGAGGCGCGGGCTGCCCGGCGGCCGGGCGGGGCGGGCCACCGGGGCGGGCGGTGACCGCCGCGCGGGAGCTCGGATCACCGGAGGAGCCACCTGACGTGCGTCGCTCGGTCGTTCCCGCGGGACCGCGCCGGCGGGAGGCCCGGCCCGGTGACGCACCTGGCACGGAGCGTCGACGTGGCCGGCGCGCGCCCGCCGGCCTCAGGTCGGCAGACGGGTGCCCTGGTGGAAGCGCAGCTGCCAGCCCGCCGCCGCGTCACGCACCCACAGCGAGCTGCGCAGGGAACCGGGCTCCCCGCGCACGCGGTAGGTGAGGAGGACGACGTCCTCGGCGAGCCGCACCGGTGCGAACCCCTCAGCCGCGCCGGGTACCGCGGGGTCCGCGACCAGCGCATCGATGATCGTCGCCCGGTCCCAGACCCGTCCCGAGGCTCCGAACTCCTGGAAGTCCGGGTGCAGCAGACCCTCCACCTCGTGGGGGTCCGCTCGCACGTCCGGGCGCAGGAGCAGCCGCTCCCGCTCGACGACCGCCGCCGTGTCCGCATCGACGTGGTCCACGTCCACAGGGTGCCCGCCGTCAGCCATCGACCAGCCCACGCAGCGTCTCGGCGTTGCGGACGGCGTGCCCGTACCCGTCGTTGTTGAAGTAGGCGTACACGTCGCGGCCGTCCCCGGCCCACTCCCCCACCCGGTCGGCCCACCAGCGCAGGTCGGCGTCGGGATAGGAGCCGGCGTAGAGGTGGGTGTCGTCGGGGCCGTGCAGCCGCAGGTAGACGAACGGTGCGGTGGCGCGCAGCACGCACGGCAGGCCGGCGCCGCTCATCACGACGTAGGCCGCGCCGTACCGCTCCAACAGGCCGAACACCTCGTCGGTGTGCCAGCTGGGGTGCCGGAACTCCACGGCCACCCGCATCCAGTCCGGCAGCAGGCCCAGGAAGTACCGCAGCCGCTCGTCGTCCCGCTGGTGGGCGGGGTGCAGCTGGACCAGCAGCACCGCCCGCCGGTCGCCGAGCTCGTGCCAGCAGGCGACCAGCCGCTCCACCCACACCTCCGGCCCGTACAGCCGCTTGGCGTGGGTGAGGCCGCGCGGCGCCTTGACCGACAGCTGGAAGCCGGGCGGGAGGCGGCGGCGCCAGCTCGCGAAGGTCGCCGTCCGGGGCCAGCGGTAGAAGCTGGCGTTGAGCTCGACGGTGCCGAACCGCCGCACGTAGTGCGCCAGCCTGTCCCGCGCCGGCGTGCCCGGCGGGTAGAGGACGCCGTCCCAGTGGTCGTAGCTCCACCCCGACGTCCCCACGTGCACGGCCACGGGACACCCCTACCCCGTCAGCGGCGGCCCCGTGCGGCCAGCGACGTGAGGCCGGCCAGCAGTCGGCCGTAGGAGCCCGGCGCCAGCCGGACCAGCAGGTCGGGGACGACGGCGCTCCAGCCGACCAGCTGGCGGGGACGGCGCCGCTGCACCGCGGTGAGGACGATCTCCGCGGCCTTCGCGGGGTCCATCGTGAGCAGCTTGGCGAAGTCGCGCTTGCCCGCCTCGCCCTCCTCGACGGGCACGCCGGAGCCCACCCGCGCGTCCGCGGCGATCCGCGTGCGGATCCCGCCGGGGTGGACGCAGGTGACGCCGACCTCGTCGTCGGCCAGCTCGTGCCGCAGCGCCTCGGTGAACCCGCGGACGGCGAACTTGCTGGTCGCGTACGCCACCTGCCCGGCCGGCGCGATCAGCCCGAACACGCTGGAGACGTTGACCAGGTGCGAGCCGGGGTGCGCCTTGAGCGCCGGCAGCAGCGCGTGCGTGAGCCGGACCGTGGCGCGCAGGTTGACCTCCTGCACCCACTCGAACTCCTCGAGGGTCACCTGGTCGAAGCGGCCGCCGAGGGCCACCCCCGCGTTGTTGACCAGCAGCGTCACCTCGGGGTGGGCCTCGGCGAGGGTGGTGGCCGCGCGCCGGGTGGCCTCGGCGTCGGAGAGGTCGACGACGTGGGTGGTGACCGCCAGACCGGGGTACGCGCTGCCGATGGCCCCGGCCACCGTCGCGAGCCCGGCGGCGTCCCGGTCGAGCAGGACCAGCGAGCTCCCGCGCCGGGCCAGGCCGTGCGCGAGGCCGGCGCCGATGCCACCGGCCGCGCCGGTGACGACCGCCGTCCCGCCGGCGAAGACGTAGGGGGCGAGGCTCACGCGGCGACCTCCTCGGTGGCCCGGGCCGGCGGGCGGGCGGTGAACCGGACGCCCTGGTCGGCCACCGGGCCGCGGCGCATGAGCAGCACGTCGCGCACGTAGTTCTGGTACAGCCGCCAGGGTGCGCGGGCGCCCTGCCGGGGCAGGGCGGCGACGCTGCGCTGGACGTAGCCCGAGGTGAGCCCGATGAACGGCTCCGTGCCGCCGCCCGGAGGGGCGACCGGCGTGCAGATGGCGTGTCCGTGCGCGGCCATGTGCCGCAGCAGGCGGCAGACGTAGCGGGCGACGAGGTCGGCCTTGAGCGTCCAGGAGGCGTTCGTGTAGCCGATCGTCATGGCGAAGTTCGGCACCCCGGAGATCATCATCCCCTTGTAGGAGACCCGCTCCGACAGCTCGACCGGCTCGCCGTCGACGGTGAGGGCCATGCCGCCGATCGGCAGCAGGTTCAGCCCGGTGGCGGTCACCACGACGTCGGCCGGCAGCTCGGCCCCGGACTCCAGCGCGACGCCGGTCTCGGTGAAGGTCGCGACCCGGTCGGTGACGACGTCGGCCCGGCCCTCGCGGATCGCGGCGAACAGGTCGCCGTCGGGCACCAGGCACAGCCGCTGGTCCCACGGGTCGTAGGGCGGCCCGAAGTGGGTCTCGACGTCGAACCCGGCGGGCAACTGCTTGCGGGCCAGCTTCTGGATGAGGGCCTTCATGGCAGCCGGCCGGCGCCGGCTGAACTGGTAGGAGGCCATGGACACCAGGACGTTCTTCCACCGGACCACCGGGTAGACCGCCCGCGCCGGCAGCCGGCGGCGCAGGGTGTCGGCCAGCGGGTCGCGACCGGGCAGCGCGAGCACGTAGCTGGGCGTGCGCTGCAGCATCGTCACGTGCGCGGCGGTGCGCGCCAGCGTGGGGACGAGGGTGACCGCGGTGGCGCCGCTGCCGATGACGACGACCCGCTTCCCGGCGTGCTCGAGGTCCTCGGGCCAGTGCTGCGGGTGCACGATCCGGCCGGCAAAGCGCTCCTCGCCCGGGAAGCGTGGGCGGTACCCCTCGTCGTAGCGGTAGTAGCCGGAGCAGACCGACAGCCACGAGCAGGTCAGCCGCACGGTCTCGCCGGTGCCGGTGCGCTGCGCGGTCACCGTCCAGCGCGCCTCGTCGGTCGACCACTCGGCCGAGACGACCCGGGTGCCGAACCGGATGTGCCGGTCGACGCCGTGCTCGCGCGCGGTCTCCTGCACGTAGTGGCGGATCGACTCGCCGTCGGCGATGGCCCGCGCCTGCGTCCACGGCTTGAACGAGTAGCCGAGGGTGAACATGTCGGAGTCCGAGCGGACGCCGGGGTAGCGGAACAGGTCCCAGGTACCGCCGATGGCCTCCCGCGCCTCGAGGACGGCGTAGCTGCGGTCGGGGCACTCCCGCTGGAGGTGGCAGGCGGCGCCGATGCCGGAGAGCCCGGCGCCGACGATGAGCACGTCCACGTGCTCGGCGGGTGCGGTCATGTCGTTCCCCCTGGCTCGGCCGGTGACCTGCGCCACGGTAGTCGACACGTCGTCGAGGACGTCAACGACGCGTCGGCTCGTCGGTGCCGTAGATGGTGCGCAGCCAGACGGTGAGCAGGACGTCGATGAGCTCGTCCTCCCCCACGGCCGGCTGCTGGCCGGCGAGGGTGCCCTGGATGACCCGCTCGTTCATCCAGTTCAGCGCCGTGGCGAGGTCGCGCGCCGCCGGCCCGCCCGGCGCCGCACCGCGCGCCCGCTCCTCTTCGATCGCCGCGGCGGTCTCGGCGACGAACCCCTCCATGACCTGGGACCACAGCTCCCGCACCTCGGCGCTGGCGGCCAGCAGCTGGGTGGCGGCCGCGGTGAGGGCCCGGTGTGCGCGGAAGGTGTCGCGGACCGCGACCAGCGCCGCGCGCCAGCTCTCCCGCACGTCGTCGGAGGCGGCGGCCAGGGCGGCGGCGCGCAGCTCCCGGGCCTCGGCGACCACGCGGTCCAGCAGCGCCAGGACGACGGCCTCCTTGGAGGCGAAGTAGAAGTAGAAGGTGGGCCGGGAGATGCCGGCACCGCGGGCGAGGTCGTCGACGGAGATCTCCGCCGGCGACCGCTGCGCCAGCAGCGCCTCGGCGGTGGCGAGGATCGCCCGCTCCCGGTCGTCACCGGAGGGACGGCGGGCGCGGCGGCCACGGTCGGGTGCCACGCTGCTCACGGCAGCCGCCAGACCGTCGTCCGCCGCAGGCCCGGACCCTCGGTCTCCGGGATCTCGTAGACCGCGGCGGCGGCCAGCCGGTCGTGCGGCAGGTAGGGCCGCCCCGGATCACCCACGTACACCTCGACCCCGCGGGCGCGGGCACGGTCGAGGAACGGCAGCACCCGTTCGGTCATCTCCCGGTCGTAGCAGACGTCCCCGGCCAGGACGACGTCGATGCCGGGCAGCTCGCGGCCGAGGACGTCACCGATCACGCTCACGCCGTCGATTCCGTTGAGGCCGGCGTTGACGCCGACCGCGGTGCGGCTGAACTCGTCGACGTCACTGGCCAGCACCCACCGGGCACCGGCCAGCCGGGCGGCGAGGGCGACCAGGCCGCTGCCGGCGCCGAGGTCGAGCACCGTCCGTCCAGCGACCACCTCGGGCCGGTCCAGGACGAAGCGGGCCAGCGCCTGGCCGCCCGGCCACGCCGCCGCCCAGAACGGCGGCGCCTCCCCGGCGCCACCGTCCTCGGTCTCCATCGCCTCCCACAGGGCGACGACGTCCTCGGCCACGTGCAGCCGCACCTCCGGGACCGACGACGGCCGCCGGACCTGGGTGTGGGCACGGACGAAACCGGACGGGACGACCCTCACCGCCCGACCGTCCCACACCCGGTCCCGAGACGGCTCGAGGGGCCGCCCCTGTCAGGAGCGGCCCCTCGAACGGGTGCCCGGTGCGGGACCGGGGCGGCGATCAGTACCAGTTGTGGGCCTGCGAGTGCGCCCACGCGCCACAGGGGCTGCCGTACCGGTTCTCGATGTAGATGAGCCCGGCGTCGATCTGGCGGTAGCCGTCGGAGGTCTTCGCGATGCCGGTGCCGGCCCAGGTGGAGTTCAGGAACTGCGGGATGCCGTAGGCGGTGCTGGTGGGGTTCTGCGCGTTGGGGTTCCAGCCGCTCTCCTTGCCCCACAGGTTCTCCAGGCAGCTGAACTGCTGGGCGCTGCCGACCTTGGACATCGCGTACTCCTTGAAGGAGCCGCGGGGAGCCGCGGCGGCCGCGGGCGCCGGGGCGGCGGCAGGAGCGGCAGCGGCCGCGGCCGCGGCCTGCGCAGCGGCAGCGGCCTCACGCTCGGCGGCCTCGCGGGCGGCCTGCTCGGCGGCGGCGGCCTCCGCGGCGGCGCGCTCGGCGGCCTCGCGCTCGGCGGCCTGGCGGTCGAGCTCGGCCTGGTCGGCCGCGGCCTGCGCCTGGGCGGCGCTGGCCTCGGCGGCCTGGCGCTCGCTGCGGGAGGCGGCGAGGTGCTGCAGCGGGGCCAGGTCGGCGGCCTCCGGGGTCGCCGCGGCCGCGGCGTCGGCGGTGATGCCGAGCTGCTCGGCCACGCTGACCGACTCGGTCCGGGTGGCGGTGGCCTCGGCGTCGGGCGCGCCGCTGGCCAGGACGTTGACCACGATCGCGCCGGCCGCGGCGGCGGCCAGGAAGAACGCGGGACGGCGGCCCTTGGCCGGCAGGCCGAAGCCGCGGCGGGAGGTGGTCTGGGGGGTGGCGGCGTCGGCGGCGGGGGTGGTGGCGGCGTCGACGGCGGGGAACTGCACGGTGCGGTCGTTCATCGAGTGGGGTGCTCCGGGGCGCGAGGGCGCCCGCGGGCCTGCCGACTCGTACGGAGGGCAGCCCGGGACGCGAGGGTCTACGGGAGGGGTCCGGCGGCGGTCAGTGACGCGCGCGGCCGGTCAACGGCGAGGCGGGATCAGCGGACCGAGGAAGAGGCGCGAGGTGCGCGTGGCCCGGGATCCCTGCGAGCCGGGAGGGCCCGTGGGCGAGGCATGCGGATGCTCTCCGTTCCTTCCATGGCCGCCTACCGAGTTAGCTGACGGGTTCGGGCGGGAAGGTGCCCTACCTGCTCGAGAGCAGGACTCACCCCAGTGCTTCGATGGGTCCCCGGCTCACGTCCGCGGGAGGCGGACACGACTCGGCGGCGTCCGGCCAGGCTCCCCGGATGGGGAAGCACGACCGACCGGACCCACTCACCGTACGGGCCGTTATCGTCCTGTGACAATCCCGTGGGCCCCATCCGTCACGTGACCCTCGTCGCGGGAGAGTTCTCGGCGGATCCGGAATACGCCCGGGGCGGCGCTGTTGCACGCAGCAGTAGTTGCGCTCTCAACCACTTGGAGCACGAGATGCAGTTCGGGATCTTCTCGGTCAGCGACCTCACGACCGACCCCACGACCGGCCGCACGCCCAGCGAGGCGGAGCGGATCCAGGCGGTCGTGGCCATCGCGAAGAAGGCCGAGGAGGTCGGGCTCGACGTCTTCGCCCTCGGCGAGCACCACAACCCGCCGTTCTTCTCGTCCTCCCCCACCACCACGCTGGCCTACATCGCCGCGCAGACCCCGACGCTGCAGCTGTCGACGGCGACCACGCTGATCACCACCAACGACCCGGTGAAGATCGCCGAGGACTACGCGATGCTGCAGCACCTGGCCGGCGGCCGCGTGGACCTGATGATGGGCCGCGGCAACACCGGCCCGGTCTACCCCTGGTTCGGCAAGGACATCCGTGACGGCATCCCGCTGGCCGTGGAGAACTACGCGCTGCTGCGCAAGCTGTGGGACACCGACGTCGTCAACTGGTCGGGGCAGTACCGCACCCCGCTGCAGGGCTTCACCTCGACCCCGCGGCCGCTGGACGGCGTCGCGCCGTTCGTGTGGCACGGCTCCATCCGCTCGCCGCAGATCGCCGAGCAGGCCGCCTACTACGGCGACGGCTTCTTCCACAACCACATCTTCTGGCCGCCGCAGCACACCCAGCGGATGGTCGAGTTCTACCGCCAGCGCTACGAGCACCACGGCCACGGCTCGGCCGACCAGGCGATCGTCGGCCTCGGCGGGCAGGTCTTCATGCGCAGGAACAGCCAGGACGCCGTCCGGGAGTTCCGGCCCTACTTCGACAACGCCCCGGTCTACGGGCACGGCCCGTCGCTGGAGGACTTCAGCCGTGAGACGCCGCTGACCGTCGGCTCCCCGCAGCAGGTCGTCGAGCGCACCCTCGGCTTCCGGGACTACGTCGGCGACTACCAGCGGCAGCTGTTCCTCATCGACCACGCCGGCCTGCCGCTGAAGACGGTGCTGGAGCAGCTGGACATCCTCGGCGAGGAGGTCGTGCCCGTCCTGCGCCGCGAGTTCGCCGCGCTGAAGCCCGCGCACGTGCCCGACGCCCCGACCCACGCCTCCCGGGTCGCCGCCCGCGGCGGGGCGAAGGACGCGACCGTCCACGCGGCCGCCGACAGTGTCACGGGGCAGGCGCGCGAGGAGGCCGAGGAGGTGGAGGTCCGATGAGCACCCGCACCCTCGCCGTCGTCAGCGCCGGGCTGTCGACCCCGTCGTCCACCCGGCTGCTGGCCGACCGGCTCACCGCCGCCACCGTCGACGCCCTCCGGGCGCGCGGTGAGGACGCCACGGTCGAGGTGGTGGAGCTGCGCACCCACGCCCGCGACCTGGCCGACCACCTGGTCACCGGGTTCGCGAACGAGTCGCTGCAGGCGGCGATCGACACCGTCGTCGGCGCCGACGGGCTGATCGCGGTGACGCCGGTGTTCTCGGGCTCCTACAGCGGCCTGTTCAAGACGTTCTTCGACGTCATCGACAAGGAGTCGCTGACCGGGAAGCCGGTGCTGCTGGGGGCCACCGCCGGCACCGCGCGGCACTCGCTGGTCATCGAGCACGCGCTGCGCCCGCTGTTCGCCTACCTGCGCGCGATCGCCGTCCCGACCGGCGTCTTCGCCGCCCCGGAGGACTGGGGCGGCGGCGAGGGCGTCGACCGCGCGCTGGCCGCCCGGGTCGAGCGCGCCGCCGGCGAGCTGGCCGACCTCGTGGCCGGCCGGCCGGCGTCGGCCCGCCCGGCCGACCCGTTCGCCGACTTCACGCCGTTCGACGAACTGCTCCGCGACAGCTGACCGCGGACGACGGCGCCGGGAGACCTCCCGGCGCCGTCGGGTCGGGTCAGGTGGTGCCGCGGGTGTCCGTCCGCCGGTCGGCGCCGCGCTCGGTGGTCTGCCGTGCGACGGGCACGCCCTCCGGTGCGGCCGGCGCCCCTGACGGGACCGGCGCCGCCGGCGGCACGGCCGGCTCCGGCCGTCCCCGCAGCCGCGAGTACGGCAGCACGAGGCTGGCCAGCAGGACGACGGCCAGGATGACCGCCCACACGCCGCTGTACTGCGTCCAGGAGCCGGTGAGCAGCAGGAAGGCCGGCAGGGCCGCGGTCAGCACGCCGGCGACGATGGCGATCGCGCCGGTGTAGCGGGTGTAGTCCTCGCGCTTGAGCCCGAGGACCAGCCAGAACAGCCCCCAGAGCACGGCCCAGTAGAGCCAGATGACGCCGAACCCCGGGTCCCGCGGCTCGAAGTAGAAGAAGTTCAGGCCCGCGTACACCACCGCGCACACGGCGACGAAGGCGGAGAACCAGCCCAGCCCGGTGCCGTCGAGGTTCCCCAGCAGGTTGATCCCGACGTACAGATAGGTGAAGCCGAACAGGTAGATGCCGCCCGCGAACAGGATCGCGGCCTGGTCCCCACCGGCGGTCAGGATCAGGTAGGTGGGCGTGAACACCTGCAGCGCGCCCACGAACAGGTTCAGCGGTGCCGCGGCGCGGGGGTCCACCCTGCCGAGGAGCATCAGGCCGTTGACGATCAGGACGGCCCCGACGTACAGCAGTCCGACGGCTCCCATGTGCAGTCATCTCCTCGGGTCCCGCGACGGTGCGGACGTCCCCCGTGAGGTGTGCCGGTGCGCAGACGTTCAGCGGCAACGATGGCGCCGCACCCCTCCCGCGTCAACGCTCCGCGTCGTCCTCGGCGAGCGCCTCGTCGAGGAGGGCGGCGAGGCCCTCGAGGGACCGGTGCGGCCCGTCGGTGCGCACCACCACGGGGTCGGGGACGGCGTCCTCGTCGTCGGTCACCGCCGCGGTCAGGTCGGCGGCGGTGCGCAGGGCCGCCTTGCCGAAGCGGTCGGCGGCCTCGTGCCGCGCGATCGGCGGGAGCTCGTCGGACACGGCGTCCTCCAGGGGGGGTCGGTGGCGCACGCGGCCGCGTGTTCGGCGACCGCACCCCCGGGGTACCACCCTCCCGGCCTCGAACACCCGGCGGCCACGACGGAGGGGACTCGAGGGGGCCGATCGGTGGAGCACCGGGTCGAGGTGGTGTGGACGTGCCACCCGTGCGAGGTGGGTGGCCAGGACGCGCAGGAGGACGGCGATGCCGACCCGACCTGCTGGAACTGCGGTGGGCCGGTCGTCGTGACCGCCCGTCCCACCATCTGGCTCGCCTCCGAGCCGGACGCCGCCTGAGCACGGCGCCCGGCCCGGGACGGGCTCACCCGGCGCGGGCTCCCGCCCGCCGGGTGGTCACGAGCTGACGGCGCACTGACCGCGGTCGGCGCGCACCGGCCCCGACGCCGACGGCTTGATGTCGAAGTCGAAGATCGCCGTCGGCAGGTAGAGCGAGCAGCAGGCGTTCGGGATGTCGACGATCCCGCTCACCCGGCCCTCGATCGGAGCCGAGCCCAGCAGCAGGTAGGCCTGCTCGCCGGAGTACCCGAACTTCTCCAGGTACCGGACGGCGTTCAGGCACGCCCGCTTGTAGGCCAGCGTCGCGTCCAGGTACTTGTTCGTGTTGCTCTCGTGGTCGACCGAGACCCCGATGAACGTCAGGAACTCCGAGTAGCGGGGCTCGACGTTGCCGGGCATGAACACCGGGTTCGTGGTCACGCCGTAGGTCTCCATGCCGCCCTTGATCAGGTCGATGTGGAAGTCGATGAACCCGCCCATCTCGATGGCGCCGCAGAAGGTGATCTCGCCGTCGCCCTGGCTGAAGTGCAGGTCGCCGCCGGAGAGCTTCGCGTCCTTGACGTGCACCGGGTAGAAGACCCGCGAACCGCGGGAGAAGTTCTTGATGTCGTGGTTGCCGCCGTTCTCCCGGGCCGGCACCGTGCGCGCGCCGTCCCGGGCGATGCCGTCGAGCACGTTGCCGGACGCCGTCCCGCCGAGGGTGTTCTCGGCCAGCGGCGGGAGGGCCAGGGGCGGGACCCGGTCGGGGTCGGTCGCGATCAGCGCCCGCTCGCGCTCGTTCCACTTCGCGAGCAGGTCCGCCGACGGCGCCGTGCCGAACAGCCCGGGGTGGGTCAGGCCGGTGTAGCGCACCCCCGGTAGGTGCCGGGACGTCGCGACCTGGCCCTGGAAGTCCCAGATCGCCTTGTAGGCGTCCGGGAAGTAGTCGGTCAGGAAGCCACCGCCGTTGACCTTGGCGAAGATGCCCGTGTAGCCCCAGCCCTGCCCGGGGGCGTCGCCGAACTCCTGCGGCGCCTGCACCGGGCCCAGGTCGAGGATGTCGACGACGAGCAGGTCGCCCGGCTCGGCGCCCTCGACCCCGATCGGCCCGCTCAGCATGTGGGCGTGCGTCAGGTCGACGTCGCGGACGTCGTTGGCCGAGTCGTTGTTGCCGATCTGGCCGTCGGTCCACTCGCGGCACTCGACCCGGATGCTCTGTCCGGGGCGCACCATCGTGGCGACCGGGACGTCCGGGTGCCAGCGGTTGTGGCCGGGTACGGCCTGGTCCCTCATGGACTTGGCCTGGTCGACGGTGAACACCACGTCTGGCATGTCCCCACTCTCCGATCTGCGTTGATGGTGAGCGCCGGCCCGCGGGAAGACGGGCCGTCCGTGGGGGACGCGGGCCCGCAGCCGTCAGGGCCGGGGCAGCGCGTCCCATCGCGGGTTCCGCGGCGCCGGGCGGCCGGCTGCGCGCGGGACCTCCGTCGTGACCGTGGGCGCGTCCCGGCTCGCCTCCTCGCTCAGCCGCGCGGCGGCCACCGGGGCGGCCGTGCGGCTGAGCAGAGGGGCGGTGTAGACGCGCCGGCCCACCGCCCCGCAGGCGGGACACCGGGAGGTGCTGTCCGCGGTGCCGATGGGACGGCGGACCTCCCACGGGCCGCAGCTGGGACACCGGTAGACGTAACCCGCCATGGAGGTCCTCCGGGGCTCGGGACCACAGGTGAACGCGGAAGCTAGCGGCCCCTGGCGTCGCGCGGAGCCGGTGGACGCCCGTCCGACCCCTCCGATCGCGGCACCACGCGCGTCGCCACCCCGGGCTCAGGAGGGGTGACCCCCGGTGGGTTCAGCCGGTGACGTCGGGCGAGGCCGGGGCCGAGCCGCCCTGCGGGGCGCGTCCCTCCATGAGCGCGCTGATCGCGGCGCGGTCCTCCGCCGAGGGCATGCCCCAGCCCGGCCGGTAGTCGTACACCTCCGCCAGCGGGGTCGAGCTGGTGCGCCCGTCGAGGACCTCCACCGCGTCGGGGCCGATCAGGCCCGGGTGCAGCACGCCGCATGCCTCGGAGACCTTGAACAGGTCCCGGCGGAGCGTGTCGATGTAGTTGGCGGCGCGCACCGACTTCAGCGCCGGGTCCAGCCCGTGGGCCAGCCAGGGGTTCTGGGTGGCCACCCCGGTCGGGCAGGTGTCGGTGTGGCACTTCTGCGCCTGGATGCAGCCGATCGCCAGCATCGCCTCGCGGCCGACGTTGACCATGTCGCAGCCGAGGGCGAAGGCGACGATCGCGTTGTCCGGCAGCCCGAGCTTGCCCGCGCCGATGAAGGTCACCTGTTCGTGCAGCCCGGCCCGGGCGAACACCGAGTAGACGCGGGCGAAGCCGAGCTGGAAGGGCAGCGACACCGAGTCGGTGAAGATCAGCGGCGCGGCCCCGGTGCCGCCCTCGCCGCCGTCGACGGTCACGAAGTCCACGCCGCGGCCGGTGCGGCTCATCTGGTCGGTCAGCTCGTGCCAGAACGCCATGTCGCCGACGGCGGACTTGATGCCGACCGGCAGCCCGGTCTCGGCGGCCAGCAGCTCGACCCAGTCCAGCATGCTGTCGACGTCGGAGAACTCCGCGTGCCGCGACGGGCTCACGCAGTCCACCCCCTCCGGGACCCCGCGGGCGGCGGCGATCTCCGCCGACACCTTCGCCGCCGGCAGCACGCCGCCGAGGCCGGGCTTGGCGCCCTGGCTGAGCTTGATCTCCAGCGCCCGCACCGGGGCGGAGGCGACGAGGCCCTTGAGCCGGGCGAGGTCGAAGCGGCCGCGCTCGTCCCGGCAGCCGAAGTAGGCGGTGCCGATCTGGTAGACCAGCTCACCGCCGTTGCGGTGGTGCACCGAGATCCCGCCCTCGCCGGTGTTCTGCAGGCAGCCGGCGAGCGCGGCGCCGCGGTTGAGCGCCTCGACGGCGGCGCCCGACAGCGAGCCGAAGCTCATCGCCGAGATGTTCACGACCGACGACGGGCGGAACGCCCGCGCCCGGCCGCGCGGGCCGCCCAGCACCTTCGCCGACGGCAGGGCGACGTCGTGCGCGGACATGGGGACCGACGTCGGGACGGCGGCCCCGAACGTCTTGTGGTTGATCACGGGATAGCCGGCGGTGTACTCGAGGTCGTTGTCGGTGCCGAACCCGAAGTAGTTGTTCGCCTTCTTGGCCGAGGCGTACACCCAGCGGCGCTGGTCACGGGTGAACGGCCGCTCCTCGTTGTTGCCCGCCACCAGGTACTGGCGCAGCTCCGGGCCGATCGCCTCGATCAGGTAGCGCGCGTGACCGACCACGGGGAAGTTGCGCAGCAGCGTGTGCTCCCGCTGCAGCAGGTCGCGGGCGGCGACGCCCGCGACGGCGGACAGAGCGGCAGCGGCGGCGGCACGGGCCCCGCGCCTCACGACGCGGCCCCCCTCGGTCGGGCCGCTCCGGGTCGGGTTCCAGGATCGCTCGCGGGCACGGTTCCTCCTCGGTCTCGGGGGTCACTCCGGATGGGTCTGCGGGTCGTCGACCGCGTCGAGCGTGGCCAGGACGTCGGTGAGCGCCCGGGTCGAGCGGTCGACCAGCGGGCGCAGCCGCGCGTAGACCGCGACCTCCGCCGGGTCGGGCACCACCGGGTCGCCGACCTCGACCAGCGCGGTCGCGGCGTCCAGGTCGGGCAGCTCGCCCAGGGCGTGCCACGCCAGCAGGCAGGCCCCCAGGCCCGTCCCCTCGGGGGACTCCGCCACGCGCACCGGCAGGTCGAGCGCGGCGGCCAGGGTGCGCACCCACAGGGACGACGCGACGGCACCGCCGGTGGCCCGCACCTCCCGCACCGGCAGGTCGGTCGCGGCGAACGCGTCGCGGACCAGGGCCAGCTGCTGGCAGACCCCCTCGACCGCTGCCCGCACCAGGTGCGGCCGGCGGTGCTCACGGCGCAGCCCGACGTAGGCCCCGCGCAGGCCCGACCGCCACCACGGCGCCCGCTCCCCCAGCAGGTAGGGCAGGCAGAGCAGCCCGGCGCTGCCGGCCGGCACCCCGGCCGCCTCGTCGAGCAGCCGGGCGTCCAGGGCGTCGGCGTCCTCCCCCTCGGGGTCCGGGGCGTCGAACCCGGCGGCCAGCGCCCGCGCGGCCCACCGCACCACCGAGCCGCCGTTGTTGACCGCGCCGCCGACCACCCAGGCGTCGTCGGTGAGCGCGTAGCAGAACAGCCGACGGTCCCGGTCCACCGTGGGCCGGGGGACGACGACCCGCATGGCCCCGCTGGTGCCGAGGGAGACCGCCGCGACCTCCGGCCGCACCGCCCCGATGCCGAGGTTGGCCAGCACGCCGTCGGAGGCGCCGACGACCACCGGCAGGTCGGCGGGCAGGCCGGTCGCCGCGGCCACCTCGGCGCGCAGCCCGGGCAGCACCGCCGTGGTGGGCAGCACCTCCCCGAGCTGGGCCGCCCGCACCCCCGCGATCGTCATCGCCTCGTCGTCCCACCGGCCGGTGGCGAGGTCGTAGAGGCCGGTGGAGGAGGCGCACGACCGGTCCAGCACGTGCCGGCCGCCGTGCAGGGCGGCGACCACGAGCTCCTTGACCCCACCCCAGCGCGGGGTGCGGGCCACCAGGTCGGGGTCCTCGGCCCGCTCCCAGGAGAGCTTCACCAGCGGCGACATGGCGTGCACCGGCGTCCCGGTGCGGGCGTGCAGGTCCGCGGCGCGGCCGTCGGCCACCAGCTCCCCGGCCCACCGGGCGGCCCGGTCGTCGGCCCAGGTCACCAGGGGCCCGAGCGGCACCCCGGCGTCGTCCATGGGCACCAGGCCGTGCATGGCGGCGCTGAGGCCGACCCCGACCACGCGGTCGCCGCGCTCGCGGGCGCGGGCGGCGACGGCGGCGAGCGCCTCGACCGCGGCCGACTGCAGCTGCCGGGCGTCGAGCTCGGCGCGGCCGGGCGCGGGCACCTGCAGCGGGTAGCCGACGCTGGCGACGTCGCGCACCCGGCCGTCGGTACCGGCGGTGACCGCCTTGGTGGCCGTCGTGCCCGAGTCGAGCCCGACGACGACGTCCACCCCGACCCCCTGACCGGCCCCGTGGCCCTGCCGCGATCGTGCTCGGCGCGGGAGGCGGGCGCCAGCCGGACGCTCAGGAGGCCAGCTGCTGCACCGGCGCCGGCGGCTCGGAGCGCTCCGACGGCTCCGCGGGCCCCCCGGGCTCCTCGGGGTCGGGCTGCTCGTGCACCCGGGCCTCGGCCAGGAGGCCGGTCAGCGTGCCGACCGCGTCGTCGAGCTGCTCGGCCAGCCGCCGCACGGCCCCGCGGGCCTCACCGGTGAGCCGGTCGTACTCCGCCCGGGCCTCGGTGAGCAGCCGGGCCCGCTCGGCGGCGGCCTCGGCGCCCAGCCGCTCCCGGTCCGCGCGGGCCTCCGTTGCCAGGCGCTCCCGCTCCCCGGCGGCCTCCAGGGCCAGCCGGTCGCGTTCGGCGGCGGCCTCGACGATCAGCCGGTCGGCCTCCGCGGCGGCCTCCTGCAGCCGGGTGACGGCCTCCGCGCGCGCGGCGCGTGCCTCCTCCTCCGCCCGCTGGCAGTCGGCGAGCGCGGCCTCCTTGATCTCCGTGGCACGGCGCAGCAGGGCGTCGGCCTCCGCGCGGGCCTCGGCGCGCAGCCGGTCGGCCTCGGCCGCCCCGGCCTCGGTGAGCCCGGCGGCCTCGTCGGCGGCCAGGCGCAGGATCTCGCCGATCCGCTCGGAGGTCTTCAGCAGCTCGCGGCCCTCGGGTGAGCAGGCCAGCAGCCGGCGGGAGATCTCCAGCTCCGCCGAGCAGGTGCCGTAGCGGGACAGCAGGTCGTCGTTCTCCCTGCGGATCGCGGTCAGTTCGGTCTCGGCCCAGGCGACGTAGTTGTCCACCTGCAGCCGGTCGTAGCCGCGCAGCGCCCCCCGGAACAGCGGCCGCCCCTCCAGGATGGTGTCGAGGTCGCCGGCCAGGTTGGGGCGCCTCACCTCGTCCGCGGACGCCGGCGCGTCGGCCGGCCGGGCCTCGTCGGTGTCCACGACCTCGTTCCGTCCGAACACCGGGGCCTCCCTCCTGACCCGACGTGCGGTCGGAGCCGTGGCCTGGCTGCCGCACGCCCGGCCAGCTCGATGTCGTGCTGGTGGTCGCACGGTCCCACCGCGCGGGCGCGCGGAGGGCCCCCCGGGCGCGGCCGGAGGGGGCCCCCGGCGTAGCTCGGCTGCCCGTACCGGAACGGCTACGACCGGTGAGGCGGGCGCCGGGTCAGCGGTAGGCCGACCCGCCCCGCAGGCGGGCGCCGACGGCCACGTGCAGCGGCGCGAGGACGACGCCGTCGCGGGCCAGCCGGTCGCGCAGCTGCCGCCGGTGCCGCAGCACCCCGGCGAACCCGATCGCCCAGAACACGTACTGGACGGCGAAGGCGGCGCGGAAGGCGTCCAGCGAGTAGTCGGTCGAGCCGCCGGGGGTGAGCACGTCCAGGACCGCCCCGACGGCGAGGATGGTGAGCAGCGAGGCCACGAACCCCCCGACGTTCACCACGCCGCTGGCGCTGCCCTGCCGCTCGGCCGGGTTCCAGGTGCGGGCGAAGTCGAAGCCGATCATCGACCCCGGGCCGTTGGTGCCCAGGACGACGACCAGCAGCACCAGCAGCGGCAGCGGCGCCGGACCCGGCCACAGCAGGACGACGGTCCACGTCGCCGCCGTGAGCGCGAGGATCGAGAACACCAGCACCGACCGGCGCAGCGGCCAGCGCCCGCACAGCCGGCCCAGCAGCGGGCCGACGAGGATGCCGACCACGACGAGCAGGGTGAGCAGGCCGGCCGCCGTCGCGGGGCTGCGTCCCTCCCCCACCACGAGGAACGGGTAGCCCCACAGCAGCGCGAAGACGGTGCCGGAGAACTGGGTGACCAGGTGGGTGTAGAGGCCGATCCGGGTGCCCGGCTCCCGCCAGGTCAGCACCAGGCTGCGGCGCACCTCCGACAGGCCGGTGGGGGTGGCCAGCTGCGTGCCGGGCGGCGCGTCGCGCAGGGCGACGACGACGAGCACGGCGACGAGCACGCCGACGGCCGCGGCGCCGAGGAACGTGGTCTCCCACGACGTCGAGTGCAGCAGGGTCACCAGCGGGTAGGCGGCGACGATCTGCCCGAACTGGCCGAGCATGCCGGTCAGCTGGGTGATCAGCGGGACCGTGGGGCCGGGGAACCAGAAGCCGATCACCCGCAGCACGCTCACGAAGGTCATCGCGTCGCCGGCCCCGACCAGCACCCGCGCCGCGACGGCGGTCGGGACGTCGCCGGCGAGGGCGAGCAGCGCCTGGCCGGCGGCCATGGTCAGCGCGCCGGCCAGGATCAGCCGGCGCGAGCCGAACCGGTCGAGGGCGACACCGACGGGGACCTGCATGCCCGCGTAGACGACCAGTTGCAGCACGAGGAACAGCGAGACCGCCGAGGCGCCCGCGGAGAACCGCTCCTGCGCCTCCACCCCGGCGACACCGAGGGAGGCGCGGTGGAAGACGGCGACGGCGTACGCGGCCAGCGCCACCAGCCACACCGTGTAGGCGCGGGCCGTCGGGCGGGTGGCGGTCGGCGAGCTCACCCCAGGGACGACGTCCGGCCGGCCCGGAGGCTTCCGGCGCGGGGCCGTGAGATCCCTCACCACCACCGCCCCGCGGCCGGCCCGGGGGTCCCGCCACCGCCCTTGACCGGCCCCGATCCCGGCTCCTAGCTTGTGTGACCCAGGACACACCGGCGGTTGCGCCGGTCACTCCCGCTCCCGCGATCCCGGGCAGCCGGGTCGCGGGTCGCCCCCGGCCTCGACGAGGAGGACCCGACCCCATGACGCAGACCGCGCCCACCCCGCAGGAGACCGCTGCGGCCGACACCCCCACCCGCCGGGTGGACGTCGTCGTCATCGGCGCCGGCTTCTCCGGCATGTACATGCTCCACCGGCTGCGGCAGCTCGGCTGCTCGGTGCAGGTCTTCGAGGCCGGTGACGGCGTCGGCGGCACCTGGTACTGGAACCGCTACCCCGGCGCCCGTTGCGACATCAACAGCCTGGACTACTCCTACTCCTTCGATCCCGAGCTCGAGCAGGAGTGGCACTGGACGGAGAAGTACCCGACCCAGCCGGAGATCCTCCGCTACGCCGACCACGTGGCCGACCGGTACGACCTGCGCCGCGACATCCAGTTCCGGACCAGGGTCACCGAGACGGTCTGGGACGAGACCGCCGAGCGCTGGACGGTCCGCACCGACCAGGGCGACGAGGTCGCGGCCCGGTACCTGGTCCACGCCTCCGGGTGCCTGTCGATCTACAAGAAGCCGGAGGTCCCCGGACTGGAGAGCTTCCGCGGCGCCTGGTACCACACGGCCCGCTGGCCGCACGAGGGCGTGGACTTCACCGGGCAACGGGTGGGCGTGATCGGCACCGGCTCCTCGGCGATCCAGAGCATCCCGCTGATCGCCCAGCAGGCCGCCGACCTCTACGTCTTCCAGCGGACGCCCAACTTCGCCATCCCGGCCAACAACCACGACTTCCCGGCCGGTCAGCAGGAAGCGGTGAAGGCGCGCTACCGCGAGCACCGGGAGCAGGCCCGGATGTCGATGCTCGGCGTGCCGTACGAGATGCCGGACAAGTCCGCCCTCGAGGTGGACGAGGAGGAGCGGCGGCGCCGGTACGAGAACGCCTGGTCCAACCCGGAGAACATCCTCGCCGACATGTACCTGGCCTTCAACGACACGCTGGTGGACCAGGCGTCCAACGACACCGCCTCGGAGTTCGTCCGGGAGCGCATCCGCCAGATCGTCCGGGACCCCGACGTCGCCGAGACGCTGTGCCCCAAGGACTTCCCGATCTGCACCAAGCGGCTGTGCGTCGCCACCGACTACTACGAGACCTACAACCGCGACAACGTGCACCTGGTCGACCTGCGCAAGACCCCCCTCGTGGAGATCACGCCGAGTGGGATCCGGACGACGGAGCGGGAGTACCCCCTCGACGCCCTCGTGCTGGCCACCGGGTTCGACGCCCAGACGGGGGCGCTGACCTCGATCGACATCCGCGGTCGGGAGGGCCTGTCGCTGAAGGAGAAGTGGGCCGCGGGGCCCCGCAGCTACCTCGGCATCACCGTGGCCGGCTTCCCGAACATGTTCATCATCACCGGGCCCCAGAGCCCCTCGGTGTTCACGAACATGATGACGGCGATCGAGCAGCACGTGGAGTGGATCGCCGACTGCATCGCCCACCTGCGCGAGCGGGGCGTGCCCACCATCGAGCCCACGATCGAGGCCGAGAACGAGTGGGTGGCGCACAACGAGGAGGTCGGCAACGCCACCCTGTTCCCCACGGCGAACTCCTGGTACATGGGCTCGAACGTGGAGGGCAAGCCGCGGGTGTTCATGCCCTACATCGGCGGGCTCGGCCCCTACCGGCAGCGGTGTGACGAGGTGGCCGCCAAGGACTACGAGGGCTTCGTCCTCGCCGGGTGAGTGATCGACTCCCCTCCCGGACACGACTAACCGTGCACGTCGGCGGGCAGGAGGACCGCGTCCGCCGGGGCCAGCCGGCCCCGGCCGCACGAGACCGTCCGACGAGAGGAGCGCCTCCATGGCGTCCGTCATCCACTACGAGATCGCGACCGAGGCCGAGAAGTACGCCGACTTCCGCCGGGTCCTGTGGACCGGGAAGAACACCCAGCTGGTGATCATGACGATCCCGCCGGGCGGGGAGATCGGCGAGGAGGTCCACGAGGACATCGACCAGATCCTCACCTTCGTCAGCGGCACCGGTGAGGCGCGGATCGCGGGCAGCAAGAAGAAGGTGACGCAGGGCGACCTGGTCGTCGTGCCCGCCGGCACGAAGCACAACTTCGTGAACACCGGGCCCAACCCGCTGGTCCTCTACACGGTCTACGGCCCGCCGGAGCACGCCGACGGCGCGGTGCACAAGACCAAGGAGGAGGCCGACGAGCTCGAGGAGGCCGGCAAGGACGAGCCGCCGACCCAGTGAGGCCCGGGTGGGGGGGGGGGGCCCCCCCCCCCCCCCCCCCCCCCCCCCCCCCCCCCCCCCCGCCCCCCCCCCCCCCCCCCCCCCCCCACCCCCCCCCGCCCCCCCCCCCCCCACCCCACCCCCCCCCACAAAAAGTGGGGGGGGAACCCGACCCAGGGCTGGCCCCCCCCCCGGGCGGGGGGGGGCCCCACTGCCGTGTGTTCAGCGGGACGTCGGCGGGCGGTCCCCGCTGCGGGCCATGGGCACCCGCTCCACCAGGCCGGCGAGCCCGGCCAGCCCGCGGCTGACCGCCTCCCCGGCCGGCGCGAACCGCTCCGGCACCCGGCGGACGACGGCGTCGACGACGTCCCGGCTGCGGTCGAGCACCGACAGCGGCAGGGCCGACAGCGCGTTGCCCGGCGGCCTGCGGGAGACCGTGGGGTGCGCGCGGGTCGGCGAGATGCGCCGGGTGAACTCCCACTGCCGGCCCAGCCGCCGCAGCTGGTGGGGGTCGAGCTTCTCCTGGAGGCGGGGCAGCAGGAGGTCCTCCTCGTCACGGACGTCCTCGCGGAGCACCGCCACCAGCCGGGCCACCGTCACGGCGCGGCGGGGGTCGTCGTGGCCCATCGTCTCCAGCTCGGTCACCAGCTCGTTGACCTCCTGGTGCTCCTCCTCCACCCGCAGGGTGAGCGCGTCGCCGTCGGGGAGCACCCGGCGCAGGACCGGCCACAGCACGGTCTCCTCGGCGAACGCGTGGGCGAACACCAGGCGGTCGACACGGGTGAGCACCTCCTCCTGCGCCCGGCCGGTGGTGCCCTCCAGCTCCTGCAGCAGCCGGTCGAGCTCGACGTGGTCGCGGCGCTGGCGGGTCAGGACGCTGCCCGGGCCGCCGAGCTCCTCCACCGTCTGGTCGGCGATCGATCTGGCCACGGCTGGTTCCTCCGGGATCGTGCGGGGTCGGTGACGCCTCTACCTGCCCCCACCGGCCCGGCGGCATGCACGCTCAGCGGCCGGCCCACCACAGGGCGGCGGCCTCGGCGGGGGTCTTCCCGTCGAGGACGACCAGCCGGTTGAGCCGCACCAGGTCGGCGCGGTCCAGCCGGGCGCTCACGGCGTCCAGCGCCGTCGTCAGGTCCTCCCCGACACGGTCGACCACCGCGGTCCGCACGATCGGCACCACGTTCTCGTGCGGCTGCAGGCCGCGGTCGTCCTCGAGCAGGACCAGCGAGGTGCCGGCCAGGCGCGCGTCGGTCGTCTCCAGCATGCCGACGTCGATCGCCCCGGCCAGCAGCGCCTCCGCCGTCGCCGACCGGCTCGGCATGGGACGCACCTGGCCGAACTCCAGGCCGTAGACCTCGCGCAGGCCCGGCAGGCAGTAGCGCCGCTCCGGACACTCCGGCGGGCCGCCGAACACCAGCCCCGGGGCGAGCGGCAGCAGGTCGGAGATCCGGGCGAGGCCGTGCTCCTCGGCGAGGGCGGCCGGGACGACGAAGCCGTTCTGGTCCTCGGCGTCGGCAGCGGCCAGCACCGTGGCCCCGCGCTGCCCCATGACGCGGGCCAGCGCCGCCCGCAGGTGCTCGGGCGCGCGCGGCACCCCCGGGCCGCCCGGGTCGACGAACTCCAGCGCGGTGCCCAGGTAGTCGACGACGACGTCGACCACGCCCTGCTCCAGCGCCGGCAGCACCACCTCGCGGGTGCCGGTGCCGTGCTGCACCGACACGGACAGCCCGGCGCGGCGGACCGCCTCGGCGTAGACCTCGGCGAGGATCTGGTTCTCGGTGAAGTCGTAGGAGGCGAAGCGGACCGTCTCCTCCGCCGCCGGCGTCGGGGTGGCCGGCGCGGACCCGCACGCGGTCAGCAGCGCGAGCAGGAGGACGACGACCGCGGGGACCGCTCGGCGACACCGCATCGGGGGCTCCTCCCGCTGACGCGGGGCCACGCTAGCGGCGGACGGCGACGAACCCAATGGACCTCGGGCCCGGCGGGGAGCAGCATCGGGCGGCATGGCGTCGCCTCCCCGCGCCGTCCCGGAGGCCGACCCGGTGCAGCGCCCCGGCCCGCCGGGGATCCAGCGTGTCCGGCGGCGCCGCCGTCCCTCCGGTGAGCCGCCGCCGCTGCCCCGCCACCTCAACGCCTCCGGCCGCTGGTGGCTGGGCCTGTCGGCCGCGGTGTTCGTCGGGTGGTCGGTCGTGCTGCTCACCGACAGCGTGCCGCTGGTCGACCTCGTGGACACGCGGATCCTGCAGGCGATCGCGACGCTGCGCTCCCCCGGGCTCACCGACGTCGTCGAGGCCGCCGGAGTGCTCGCCACCCCGCCGGTGGTGCACGCGCTGTGGCTGACCAACCTGGCCGTGCTGCTGGTGTTCCGCCGCTGGCACCACCTGTTCACCTGGGTCGGCGTGGCCCTCGTCGTGGTGGACCTCGGCTCCCTGGCCACGCTGCTGCTCCGGCGTCCCCGACCGTTCGAGGTCGAGCTGCTCGGCACGTGGTCGGGCTACGCGATGCCCTCGCTGCCGGTGACGGTGCTCGCCGCCTTCCTGGTGAGCACCGTCTACGCGCTCGTGCCGGCCGGCCGGTACCGCACGATCGGCAAGTGGGTGGTGGTCGGCCTGCTCGCCGTCACCGTCGCCTCCCGGCTGTACCTCGCGCAGGACCATCCCAGCGGCATCGTGGCCGGGGTGGTGCTCGGCGTGGCCACGCCGCTGGCCGCGTTCCGCCTGATGACGCCGAACGACGTCCACCCGGTGCGGTACCGCCGCGGCCGCCCGGCGCACCTCGACGTCACCGGCGCGCGCGGCGAGGCGATCGTCCGGGCCCTGCAGGACCAGCTGGGCCTGCTGGCCACCGACGTGCAGCCGTTCCACCTGGAGGGCTCCGGGGGATCCACCCCGCTGCGGATCACCGTCAAGGCCGAGGACGGCGAGAGTTTCGTGTTCGGCAAGCTCTACGCCGCCACCCACGTCCGGTCCGACCGGTGGTTCAAGCTGGTGCGCACGCTGCTCTACGGCGGGCTGGAGGACGAGAAGCCCTTCCACAGCGTGCGCCGGCTGGTCCAGTACGAGGACTACGTGCTGCGGCTGTTCACCGACGCCGGGCTGCCCGTCCCGCAGCCGATGGGGATCGTGGAGATCACCCCCGAGCGCGAGTACCTGCTGGTGACCGAGTTCCTGCTCGGCGCGCAGGAGATCGGGGACGCCGAGGTCGACGAGGCGGTCATCGACCAGGGGCTGGCCGTGGTCCGGCGGATGTGGGACATCGGCGTGGCGCACCGCGACGTGAAGCCGGCCAACGTGCTGGTGCGCGAGGGCACGCTCTTCCTGATCGACTCGGCCTTCGCCGAGGTGCGGCCGAGCCCGTGGCGGCAGGCGGTGGACCTCGCGAACATGATGCTGGTCCTGGCGCTGCGCACCGACGCCGAGCGGGTGCACGCCCGGGCCCGGGTCCGCTTCTCCGACGAGGAGATCGCCGAGGCCTTCGCCGCCACCCGCGGGCTGACCATGCCCACCCAGCTGCGCCGCTGCCTGCGTGCCGACAGCCGGGACCTGCACGCCGACTTCCTCCGGCTGCTGCCCTACCGGCTGCCCCCGGTGGTGATGCAGCGGTGGACCTGGCGGCGGGCGGAGCTGTCCCTGCTGGCCCTGGTCGGGCTGCTGCTCGCCGCCCTGGTCGCCGTCGGTCTGCTGGACTCGCCGCTGTGAGCCGGGCCCGGCCGGCGGCGGCGGTGGCCGCCGCGCTCGCGCTGTCGCTGGGCGGGTGCGTGGCCCCGGTCAGCAGCTCCTTCGGCGCCGCTCCCGCCTGCTCGATCGGGGACGACGCCAAGGCGGCCAACGGCGTGCTGCTCATGGCCCAGGCCGTGCCGACGGCGTCCCGGGTGCCCTGCGTCCAGGGCCTGCCGCTCGGCTGGCACTTCGCCGGGCTGGACGCCCGCGACGGCGCGGCGAGCTTCTGGCTGGACTCCGACCGCGACGGGGCGCGGGCCATCGAGGTGCGGCTGACCGCGGAGTGCGACACCGACGGCGCGACGGAGATCCCCAGCGACCGCGACGGCATGCGGCGGCTGGAGCGGGTCACCGCCGTCACCCCGCAGTACCGCGGCTCGCGCTTCTACCTGTTCACCGGCGGGTGCCTGACGCTGGTCTTCACCCTGTCCGGCGACAACCGGGGCGAGCCGCTGGCGCTGGCCACCCAGGCCATCGGCGTCCTGCGCCGCGCCCAGCTCGACGCCCAGGTGCGGGCGGAGACCGGCGGACGGCTGGGTCTGGACCCGCCCGCGGCCGGGGACCCGCCGTGAGCCGGCCCCCCTGGCGGCGCGCGCTGGCGCCGGTCCTCTCCCTGGCCCTGGCCGCTGCCGTCCTGACCTGGTTCCTGCCGCAGTTCACCAGCATGTCCGCGGTGTGGGCGTCGGTGCGCGACATGAGCGGGGCCGAGATCGCGCTGCTGGCGGCGGCCACCGTCTGGAACCTGCTCACCTACCAGTTCGTCGTCGTCGCGAGCATGCCCGGGCTGACCCTGCGGCAGGCGACGGTCGCCACCCTCTCGACGACGGCGGTGGCCAACACCGTGGTCGCCGGCGGCGCGATCGCGATGGGCCTGACCTACGCGATGAACTCCTCGTGGGGCTTCTCCCGCTCCCGGACGTCGGTGTCGCTGCTGGTGTCGGGGCTGTGGAACAACTTCGCCAAGCTGGCGCTGCCGGTGCTCGCGCTCAGCCTGCTGGCGCTGGGCGGGCAGCCGAGCTCGGGCCGGGTGCTGGCGGGGGCGGCGGGGCTGGCCGGCCTGGTCGTCGCCGTCGTCCTGCTGGGGCTGCTGCTGCGCAGCCGGGAGGGTGCTGCCCGGATCGGCACCGGCGCCGGGCGGGTGGCCTCCGCGGTGCTGCGGCCCTTCGGCCGCCCGCCCGTGCAGGGATGGGACGCCGCGACGACCAAGTTCCGCGACCGGACGGCGCTGCTGCTGCGGGCCCGCTGGCACTGGCTCACCGCGGCGACCCTGCTCAGCCACCTCTCGCTGTTCCTCGTGCTGCTGATCGCCCTGCGCGCCGTGGGGGTCGACGCCGCGCAGGTCTCCGTGGTGGAGGCGCTGGCGGTGTTCGCCTTCGCCCGGCTGCTCACCGCGATCCCGTTCACCCCCGGCGGGCTCGGCGTGGTCGAGGTGGCGCTGATCGCCGGCCTGGCCGCGGGGGGCGGGGACCGGTCGCTGGTGGCCGCCGCCGTCCTGGTCTACCGGGTGCTGACCTACGTGCTGCCGATCCCGCTGGGGCTGGGCACCTACCTGTTCTGGCGGCACAACCGGTCGTGGCGGCGCCCGCCCAACACCGCGCCGCGGACCGCGCTGGTCCCCGAGACCGTCTGACGAGCGAGCAGTCTCCTGGCGTGGTTGAGTGGCTGCGGTCACACTGCAGCCCCTGAGCCGAGGAGCCGGCCATGACCGATGCCGCCAGCGCGCGACCGCCCGAGGACCGCACCACCGACGGGCCGGACCAGGACCCCGGAGAAGCCGCGATCGGCCTGGACATGGTGCTGGTCGACAGCGCCCGCGGTCCGCTGCGCCGGATGATCCCCCCGGCCCGCACGTCGCTGCGCCTCGGCCGGGCGCTGGCCGGGCAGCCGCGGTCCGTCGCCCGCCGCGCCGGCGGCCTGGCCAAGGACCTCGGCAAGGTCGTCGTGGGCACCTCCGACATCGCGCCCTCGCCCAAGGACAAGCGCTTCGCCGACCCGGCGTGGCAGGGCAACGGGCTCATGCGCCGGGCGATGCAGGCACACATCGTCGCCGCCCGCACCGCCATGGGCCTGCTGGAGGACGCCGACCTCGACTGGCGGGACGACGAGCGCCTCCGCTTCACCTTGACCAACGTGGTCGACGCCCTCGCCCCCAGCAACACCCCGCTGAACCCGCTGCTGTGGAAGGCGGTCATCGACACCGGCGGCCGCAGCGCGGTGAGCGGGCTGCGCCGGATGGTCAACGACCTGCTGTCCCCGCCCCGCGTACCGACGATGGTGGAGGAGGACGCGTTCACCGTCGGCGAGGACCTCGCGGTCACGCCCGGCGCGGTGGTGCTGCGCACCCCGGTGTTCGAGCTCATCCAGTACCGGCCCACCACCGAGACGGTGCGCGAGGTGCCACTGGTGATCGTCCCGCCGACGATCAACAAGTACTACATCACCGACCTCGCCCCTAACCGCAGCATCGTCGAGCACTACGTCGCCTCGGGCCAGCAGGTCTTCATGATGTCGTGGCGCAACCCCGACGAGCGGCACGCCGACTGGGGCCTGGACACCTACGGCCAGGCCGTCCTCGACGCGATGGAGGCCGCCGAGAAGATCACCGGCAGCGACCGGACGGCCCTGCAGGGCTTCTGCTCCGGCGGCATCATCCTGGCGATGGTGCTGGCCCACCTGGCCGCGACCGGCGCCCAGCACCGCGTGGCCGCCTCCAGCTACGCCGTCGCCGTCCTCGACTGGTCCCGGGCGGGCACGATCGGCGCCCTCATGGACGAGGAGGGGGCGCGGGAGGCGACGGAGAAGTCGCGGAAGAAGGGCTACCTGGACGGCGCCTCGCTGGCCGAGGTCTTCGCCTGGATGCGGCCCAACGACCTGGTCTGGAACTACTGGGTCAACAACTACCTGCAGGGCAACCCGCCGCCGGCCTTCGACATCCTCTACTGGAACTCCGACACCACCCGCATGAGCGCGGCGCTGCACCGGGACTTCATCGACGTCGCCCTCGGCAACAAGCTCGCCCAGCCGGGGGCCGCGACGATGCTGGGCTCGCCGGTGGACCTGTCCAAGGTCGAGGTCGACGCCTACGTCACCGCCGGCATCGCCGACCACATCTGCCCGTGGCAGTCCTGCTACCGGACGACGCAGCTGCTCGGTGGGCGCAGCCGCTTCATCCTCTCCACCAGCGGCCACATCGCCTCGCTGGTCAACCCGCCGACCAACCCGAAGGCCTCCTTCCAGGTCGCCCCCGAGACCCCCGCCGACGCCGAGCGGTGGCTGGAGCTGGCGGAGAAGCAGAAGGGCTCCTGGTGGCCGGACTTCACGGCCTGGCTGGCCGAGCGGACCGGCGGCGAGGTCCCCGCACCGACGTCGCTGGGCACCGACGAGCTGCCGCCGCTCGCGGAGGCGCCGGGCACGTATGTCTTCGACAAGTAGCACCCCGGGCGCGTCTCGTCCGGGCGGGTTCCGCCCGGGCGAGACCGTCCGGAACCTCACCGTCGCGGGGCGCACCCTCCGGGTGTCGGTCCGCGCCGGGCACGACCCCTCCGTGCCACCCCTGCTGCTGCTGAACGGGATCGGCGCGAGCCTGGAGGTCCTCCAGCCCTTCGTCGACGTCCTCGACCCGCGGCGGACCGTCATCCGCTTCGACGTCCCGGGCGTGGGCGGCTCCCCGCGGCCGGTGGTGCCCTACGTGCTGGCCACCTTCAGCCCCGTGGTGGTGGCCCTGCTCAACCGCCTGGGCCACACCGACCCGGTCGACGTCCTGGGGTTGTCCTGGGGCGGCGGGCTGGCCCAGCACTTCGCCGTCCAGCACCGGCGCCGCGTGCGGCGGCTGGTGCTCGCCGCCACCGGCACCGGCACGCTCATGGTGCCCGGGCACCCGCGGGTGCTGGCCCGGATGCTCACCCCGCGCCGGCACCGGGACCCCGCCTACACCCGCGCGGTGGCCGGCACGATCTACGGCGGCACCGTCCGCGACGACCCCGCCATGGCCGCCCGGGTGCTGCACGCGGCCAGCCGGCTGGGCCCGCGGCGCGGCTACTACTACCAGCTGGCCGCCAGCGCCGGCTGGAGCAGCCTGCCGTTCCTGCGGCTGATCCGGCAGCCCACGCTCGTGGTCGCGGGGGACGACGACCCGATCGTGCCGGTGGTCAACGCGCGGATCATGGCGCGGCTGATCCCCGACGCGACGCTGCACGTCTACCGCGGCGGCCACCTGGCGCTGATCACCGAGGCCCGCGAGCTCGCGCCGGTGGTGGAGCGCTTCCTGGACTGACCCGCGCTCCCGGCTCCCGGCGGCTGCCGGCCGCCGGGAGCCGATCGTCGGTCAAGGGGTCAGCGCGGACCGGTCGACGGCGGTCACCAGGTGGCAGCCGGTCGACCCGAACGGCGTGACCTGGAACCCCATCTCCGCGAGGACGCCGGCGATCGCGGCGTTCATCGTCCGCTGCACCGCCGCGTCCGCCTCGGCGCCGCGGACCTGCTGCAGGCTCATCCGGTCGTGCTGCCGCCAGCTGACCAGGACGCCCCGGCGGCCCGGGTCGGGCGTCAGGCAGACGCCGCCGGCCGCACCGCTGCCCGCCGGGCCGCGGTCCGCGCAGTCGTGCAGCGGCAGGCCGGCCTCGACGACGGCCGCGGCCACCTCCACCAGGAGCGTGGTCAGGGCGTCGGTGTCCGACAGCAGGTCGTCCCAGTCCTCGGGCAGCCGGTCCATCTGGGTGCTGAGCTGGGCCAGCCAGGCGCGCTCCTGCGGCGACTGCCGGCGCACGACCGCGCCGTCGGCGCGGGGGACGCCGTAGACCGCCCGCACGGACTCCGCCAGCCCGCCGGACAGTGCGGCCCAGTCCGCCTCGATCCGGTCCGGGAACGGGCCGGCCAGGATGCGCGCGCCGGGCTCGTCCGCGGACTCGTCGACCAGCCACCAGCCCGACGGGCGGTCGATGCCCTTCCCCGCGGGGTGGGTGGACCCGACCCGTTCGCGGCGCCGCTGCCGGACCGGCGTCGCGGCGGTGCGTCCCGTGCTGCCGCCCGAGCTCGCGGCCGGCCGCGCGGCGGCACGGTCGCCGCCGGTCGCCTGCGCCGCACCGCCGGCGACCGGAGCGGGCTGCGCCTGCTTCTGCACCCGGTTCCGCTCGAACTCGTAGCGCGCGGTGGACCTCGTCCCCAGCGCGATGACCAGCCCCGCCAGCGCGAGGAAGCCCAGCGCGGTCACTGCCGGCCACACGAACATCACGCCACCTCTCTGCACTGTGCGGGGGTCGCCGGACGGGCGGCGGACCGGGTCGTCATCGATCGGGAGGGAGAGCGCTCACCAGGCACGCCAGGCTCCCTGCGGTCCGGCGCCCCAGTTGGCCGCGCGCTGCACCCAGTCCTCCAGCTGCGCGCGCAGGGCGGCGCGGCGCGCGCCGCGCACGTGCGGCACGTGCACCCGCGGCCCGGCGGGCGGCTCGGACACGAGCATGTCCATCAGCAGGGTCAGCCCGTCGTCGGCCGGGGACTGATCCCCGGCGGTCGGGAAATGGGGAACGAGAACAGCGGGCGCGCTCACGCAGGGTCTCCTCGGTACGTCCTGTCCGCGGCTGGGGAAGTGCCGTGGACAGGCGGAATACTGCGCCCTACGCGGCCCTGACCTGGCGCTTCGACCGGGCCCGGGGAGCCCCCGTCACTGAATCGTTGCCCAGGCCAGGGCCGGCGGACGGTGACCCACCGTTGTGACCGGTGCCATGTCGACTTCCCTCCGGGCCGGGAGCGTGCGCGGGCGGTCACCGGCCCGTGGTCACTCCGCGGCGCCTGGGACACCCCGGCATGTCGCGCGGGGACGTGTGCGGGCACGCCGACGACCGGCCGGCCGCAGGCGCCGGGCCGGTCGGAGGAGCGGGTCAGCCGAGCAGGGCGAGGACGCCGCGCGCGGACTGGTTCGCCTGCGCCAGCATCGCGGCGCCGGCCTGGGAGAGGACCTGCGCGCGGGTCAGCCGCACGGTCTCCGCGGCCGTGTCGGTGTCCCGGATCCGCGCCAGCGACGCCGTCGTGTTCTCCATCGACACACCCAGGTGGGCGACGACGTGCTCCAACCGGTTCTGCACGGCGCCCAGGCGCGTACGCAGCGTGGACACCGCCGTGATGGCCGTGTCGATCGCGGCGATCGGCGGCGGGGGCTGGCGGTGGACGGGGGTGGCGGCGAGCAGTTCCGCCCCGGTCGCGTCGTCGGCGGGCACGGGGCCGCGGAAGACGACGGCGACACCGGAGTCCACGTACCCGTACTCCCCGGCGCTGGTGAGCCGGGTCTCCTCGAACGCGTCGGGGCGGGTGGTGATGCCGGCGGCCAGCGCTGCGGCGTTCAGCTGGGCCAGCGCCTCGTCGCCGTCCACGGTGCCGTCGCCGTCGGTGTCGGCGTACCCCACGGCGCTGAGGTCGAGGGTCCGGCCGCCCGCCGAGACGCTGCCCCGGAGCGCCGGGATGCCGGCAGCGGTGCCGGGGAAGGCAACGAGGCCCGCCGTGGCGGGGTCGCCCGTGCGTGCCTCGACGACCACCACGTCGGGGGCGGGCGCCCCGCTGAACGCAGGAGTGGCCGCGGCCAGTTCCGCGGTCGTCGCGTCGTCGGCGGGGACCGGGCCGCGGAAGACCAGGTCGTCGCCGTCGTCCAGGAACGGGTCGGGACGGTGGGTGATGCCGGCGGCCTGCGCCGCGGCGTTGAGCTGGTCCACCGCCTCGCGGTCGCTGACCACGCCGTCGCCGTCGATGTCGGACAGCGCGTCGAGGTCGACGGTGCTGCCGCCGAGGGTGACGGTCCCGCTGAGCCCGCTGACGCCGCCGGGCCCGGCGGTCGCCCCCACGAAGACCAGCAGGCCGGCCCGCGGCTCGTCGCTCCGGCCCCGGGCCGCGACGGTGGTCACGGCCTGGCCGCCGAGCACGGTGACGTCCACCCCGGCGAGGCCGAGCGCGGCGGTGTCCAGGGCGGTGTCGATGACGACGTCGATGGTGTCGCGGGAGTCGGCGCCCACCTGGAAGGTGCGGGCGTAGGTGCCGTCGAGCAGCGGGATCCCGTTGAAGGCGGTGACGTCGGCGATGCGGGTGAGCTCGGCCTTGAGCTGGGCGATCTCCGCCTGGACGGCGACGGTCACGTCGCGGCCGGCCGCACCGGTGTTGGCCGCTCCCACCGCCAGGTCGCGCATGCGCTGCAGGATCGCCGTGCTGCTGCCCAGCGCCGCCTCGGCGGTCTGGAGGACGTCGACCGCGTCCCGCGCGTTGCGCCGGCCCTGCGTCATCCCGCGGAGCTGCCAGCGCAACTGCTCGGAGACCGCCAGGCCGGCGGCGTCGTCGGCGGCCCGGTTGATCCGGTAGCCGGAGGACAGCCGCTCGAGCGATGTGCGCACCGCGGCGCCGGCGGCCGCGATGTGCCGGGAGGCGGTCATCGCCGTGGTGCCGGTGGCGACGCCGAGCCCCACAGCACCCCCTCGACCGGACTGCACCTCTCCCGCGGACAACGGCTGGTCGGAGGCGGTTGTCAACCCGAACACCGGAACGCGATCGATCGGGCACGCCCGCCCGGCTAGCCTCGGTCGGTGCTCTCTGCCACCGGTGTGCGCCGGTGACCGCCTCGGGAGCCGTGCTCGGCTTCGGTGTCGTCGCGCTGCTGCTGACGATCACCCCCGGCCTCGACACCGCGCTCGTCCTGCGGGCCGCGATCACCCGGGGCCGAGGGGACGCGTTCGCGACGGCGCTGGGCGTCATCGGCGGCGTGGTCACCTGGGGCGTGGCGGCCGCGGTCGGGGTGTCGGCCCTCGTGACCGCCTCCACCGTCGCCTACGACGTCCTCCGCCTCGCCGGTGCGGCGTACATGCTGTGGCTCGGCGGGCGCATCCTCTGGCGCCTCCTCCGCCGGCACGGGGAGTTCCCGGACGGCGCCGGCCCGGCCGGAGCCGTGGGGGCCTGGCGGTCGGCCCGCGCCGGCCTGCTGACCAACCTGCTCAACCCGAAGGTGGGCGCCTTCTACGTCGCGGCGCTCCCGCAGTTCCTCCCACCCGGCAGCTCGGCGCTCGGCATGGGCCTGCTGCTCGCGGCCGTGCACGCGGCGCTCAGCCTGGTCTGGTTCACCCTCCTGATCACCGGTGCCCGGGCGATGCGGCGCTGGCTGCAGCGCCCGCGGGTCAGCCGCAGCGTGGAGGGCGCCACCGGGATCGCCCTGATCGGCTTCGGTCTCCGGCTGGCCCTGCCCAGCCGCTGACCGGACGCGGCGGAGGGCCCTCAGCGATGCGTCCCGCCGCTACGCTCGTCCGGTCACCGCCGTCCGGCGGGAAGGACTGTCATGACGTCGGCAACCGGCACCCCGGCGCCCCCTCGGCTCCTGCGGGAGAGCGGCGCGCTCCTCCTCGGCGGGTTCCTCTTCGCCACGGCCGTGACGGTGCTGTTCCATCCCGGCGGGGACGAGGACGTCCACGAGGTGATCTTCGCGAAGTACGCCGCGAGCGCCTCCTGGGAGTGGGTCCACCTCGCCCAGTTCATCGGGGTGCTCGCCGCCCTCGCCGGGTTGATCGTCCTGCACCTGGTGCTGAGGTCGCAGGCGCCCCGGCTGGCGGTGTTCGCCGCCGGGCTGACCGTGGCCACGGCCGCGGTCTGGGCGGTCCTGCAGGCCGTGGACGGGATCACCCTCAAGCAGGCCGTCGACGCGTGGGTCGCCGCCGACGATCCCGACCGCGCCGTCCGCTTCGCCGACGCGGAGGTCGTGCGGTGGACCGAGTGGGGCGCGCAGAGCTACTTCCGCCTCTTGCTGGGGGCGGCCCTCGTCCTGTCCGGGGCGGCGGTCCTCGCCACGCGCATGCTGCCCGGCTGGCTGGGCTGGACGGCCGTCCTCGCCGGCCTCCTGTCGGTGGTCGTCGGGGTCGACGTGAGCTACAGCGGCCTCGACAGCGGGCTCCAGCGGATCGCCGTGCCGGCGTTCCAGGTCCTCGTGCTGGTGTTCGCGGTCGGCGTCGTCACGACCGCCGCCCGCGGGCGGTGGACGGCGACACCGCAGACCTAGGTCGACGCAGGCACGTCCCCGCCGGTGTGAGCGAACGCCTCTCCGGACGACCCGGCACCAGCACGACAGAGCCCCGGCTCGCCACCTCGCGTGGCTGGTCGGGGATCGACCCGCGCCGTGCCCGACACGATCGGGACCTCAGTCCGCCGCCACGCTCGCGGCCTCGTCGTCGTCCACCGCCGGGACGTCGCCCCAGAGGCGGGCCGCGGTGAACAGCACGCCGACGATCAGCACCACTGCCACCCCCGCCAGGGCCAGCCACACCTGCAGCAGGTCCATCACCACGGTCGTCCCCCTCGGCTCTCGGTCCCGGAACGGGATGATCGCGTGCCGCCGCGGCCAGGGGCAGGTCGGTGGGGACGGGCACCACTCGACAGGGGGACGACGACCCCGTGGCATCACACCGGCCCACCCGGCATGACGCACGGATGAGCCCCGCTCCGCCGGCGCCGTGACGGGGCACAGGCGGGACAGCCACCCGAGCCACGAAGACCCAAGCCAGAGCGGTGGGCCCGTGGGGATCGAACCCACAACCCGCGGATTAATAGGGCGCAGGTAGGGCGTACGCCACCGTCCGCCGTTGTCTGTTTGCCCTGGTCAGGCGGGTCCGCTGTCAGTCCAGGACCCCCGCGAACGGTCGCGAACGCTGCGAGCTGGCCACCCTCGAGGCACCAGATCAAGCCTCGGCTGACGACTACGAAACGCATCCGAGTAGAAACGGAACGGCCCCGCCGGTGCTCGCAACACCGGAACGGGGCCTTGATCCCTCGCCATCCTCAGAAAGGCAAGAGACCCATGAGCAACGCTACCGACACCCCCGCCGCCGACCGCCGCTCGATGACCCCGACGGCTGGTGGCTGCCCGTCCTGGTTCATCGGAGGCCACGAGTGGCAGCGCGACGGCGACACCCACTACCGCCACCACATCAGCCGACCGATGAGCGACGACGACACCCCGTGGTTGGTCATGGTGACCTCGTACGACCTGTGGACCGGACCGCACTGCTCCCGTTCGACGCTGAGGTCATCGTGGAGATCGAGGACGGTCCGCTGACGCTGCAGCAGCACGCGCGGTTCATGGCGGACCAGATGAAGGCCCACGAGATCGCCTTGGGCTGACGTTCAACTAGTGCGCCCCGCCGTCGTGATGATCGGCGGGGCGCAGTAGTTGAACGAGCGAGTTGCCTCAGTTACGAGAGGATTCGCGCCCTCGACCGCGGACTCTGATCCGCTTCGTGGACGTTGAAGGCGGCCCTGACGCGCCCGGCAGGGTAGACGTTCACCGAGCCTTCGCCGTCCGTCTCGTCCACCTCGACGTAGCACCACCCGTCGGCGAACAGGACATGGCTGTTCTGGAAGGTGACAGGTTCACCGGCGCCGACTTGGTCGACCTCGAGGCGACCGACCTTGTTCCACTCGCCGGGCTTGATCTTGCGGAAGTCCATGCCAGGCGCGGTAACCATGGCCGGCGCGCTCTACACGTCCCACCGGGAGTCGGCCACGCCGTCGTCAGAGAGCGCAGTCTGCCCGGCGCTAGTCGCCCTCGGATGCAGCCGAAGCACCGAACTGGGCAAGCAGCGAGAGCACGGTCACCGGCCGCTCAACGTCCATGACCTCCACGTCCTCGGGCAGCTCGTTGACGAGATCACGTAGCGCCCCGAGCGCCTGCACCAACAGGTGCGCCTGAGCCATCACCAGGTTCTCCTGATGCTCGGCAAGGCGACCACGGGCGAACATCAGCGACTCCTCCCACCCACCGCCCGATTCCACGGCGTCGGCCAGGAGGGTGGTCAGGGCGATCGCGTCCCGGACGCTCTGCGCCAGATCTCCAGACACCCGGCGACCCTAGCCAACTGCCTGGGAAGCGCCGATCACGAACAGGTCAGGCAGCGGCCCGTCGAGACTGTTGCCTCTCCGCCGGCAGCAGCCCGCCCCAGATGCCGTCGTTCTCCCGGGCGGCGATGGCGTAGGCGGCGCAGGCCTCGCGGACGGGGCAGCGGTAGCAGTCGGCGATGGCCTCTTGGGTCATGTCGTCGTCCATCTGCTTCGGGTCCGGCCACCAGGCTTCGGGATCACTGGTCCGGCACGGGACAGTGCCGGCTTCCTCGAGTTCGGCGGCCAGCCTCAGCCACTCGTCCAGCGCCCGCTTCGGGATTGCGTACGCAGCGTTGATCCCCGCTCCACTCTCCGCCATGACCCCTATTACGTCACGGATTTATTCACAGCGGTGGATGAGGCTTGCAAAGGTGACACCACGACCCGCCCAAGGGAGTGAAGAGACGTGACCGACCCGCGCCCCGTCCAGCGCTCGGCGGGCAAACTCGCGGGTGATCTTCACGGCGACGACGGCGCTTCCGTACGAGCACCTTGATCGAGCCACAGCCGGGCTGCGCGCGATGCTGCGCGTCCCGTTGCTCGCAGATGACATCGCACTCCCGGACTGGTCCACGCTGCAGGCGAACGGCCCCGTCGCCAGGATCGACAGTAAGGGCCGGGCCTGGTACGAGTACGCGGCGACTGTGAAGAGCTACCAGGTCGAGAGTGACGCCGCGCCGTCATAGCTCGATGCAAGTCCGGCACTTCGCGGTGGCGGGCCGAGAGGTGGACATGCCAGGGACCCCTTACGGCGCGATGAAGCAGTTGGAACGAGGATGGATTCCATGGCGGTCGAGGCTGACTTTCTTCCCGCTGTCATAGCCGTGAACTCCGCCTGCTTGATCGCCACGGCGGTGGACTGGAGGCGAGCCGTCGGCGAGACGGAAGACGAGAGACTCAAGCATGAGAACAGCAGAGAGGTGGCAAGCCTCTGGTGTACCGCCTCGGGCGTCATACTCTTCTCGCTCTTCATGATGTCCGGCCTGCTTGATTGGCGGCATGGCTGGCTCGAGTTCGCCACAATCGGGATTACCCTAGTCGCTACTACTCTCGTGCTCACGTTTACTGGCAGCCTATTCCTTCCCGAATCGATCGGCTCGTGGGTTCAATATTTGGACGATGTCAATCAACTCGAAGGAACCGCGCGTTTCGCTAGGACCCGTCGACTCTGGCGCGATTATTGGCGGTGGCTTCGTCGGCCACCTGGAAGCACACATGACGGTTCTCGCGACCGGGATTGAGTGGAGTCCCCGCGCGAGACGGGCGACGCGTCTAGTTAGCCGTTGAGCTGGGACCCGGGCGCTACTACACACAGCGACCCCCTGAGAGCCGTTCTAAGGGCTTCCAGGGGGTCGCTGCTGTCAGGGGCGGCGACCTAAAAGTTCCACTCCCAGCCACCCTCTGCTGCCGACGGCTTGTAGACGATCGTTCCAGTCGTACCGGGCACATCGAGGACAACCGTGCCGACATACTGCTGGCTCGGCCCGAGCTCATCAGTCGTGAACTGCTCACTCGATGGCAGGCACGCATAGGCGGAAACGGAGTAGATGTTGGAGCGCGTGATCCCGTCCGGCCCGATGTAGGAGAAATCCTGCTCGTCAACCGCGAAGTAGCCCAAGGGGGACAGGTCGCTCCCGGTAGACACCCGGAGGCGCAGGCCCACGATGTGCCCATTCTCGGGCTCGTAGTCGTAGTACGGCTCCGTGCACGGCAAGTCGACGACAATCTCGTCCACCGCCCAACTGACCATGTCTTCGCCGGTGTCCGGATGACCGAAACCGCCGGCCTCGCCTAGTCCCTTGACCAAGTTCCCCCGGGCGTTGCGCTCCGGGGTCGGAGGCGCCGGAGCCGTGGTTGTCGGTGCCGCGCTCGTCGTCGGAGGGAGCGTTAGACGAGCCTTCGTCGTCGCCGCCGACTCAACGCCGCCACAGGCAGACAGGGCCATAACTGCCGCAGCAGTCGCCATCACCAGGGCCCTGTGTTTCATGAATCTCCCCGTCGGTAGGTACATCGGGAAGACGCTGCGTGACCGCTTCACCTGAGTCAAGGACGCCTCGCACAGCGTGACCGCATTGGGCTCAACGAGGCCCCGCCCACCCCAGTGACCTCGTGAGACGCATAGACAGATGCAGAAGAAAGGTCAGTCGGGCACCTGCACGCGCTCCGGTGAAACGCATGGCGCCCGACGGGCAGGGGCGTCTGGTTCGAGTGGACCGCGACCGTGGGAGCGGTCGAACGGGCCGCCGCCCCATGAACGCGGAGCGCTGCCCCCAGGTGACCGTCAGCGCAAAAAGGTCAGCTGCGCTGTGGGGAACGGTGGTGAACTCACCGTAGGGGCGCGCTTGCGGGCAGCTCCCGCAGGCCCGACCCAACGCCTACGGTGATGAGGCCACACACGGGGGAAACCGCACCCGGAAGGGCGCTCGCCATGAAGCGACTTGCGCTGCTTCTCTGTACGCCACTGCTGATTTTCGCGATGACACTTCCAGCGAGTGCCCAAAGTCCACAATTTCGAGACCCCAAGGCCGTACTCAACGACTCCACCCTGGAGGTGACCTTCACCGAGGTCGGGCTCGAGCCCAGCCAAGTGGTCTCCTACAACGTGTTCGTGGATCTGACGATCGTGCATGTCTGTGCCAACAGGGGCGGAGCCGTCCCGTCCGCAAGCAATAAGACCACGGTTAACGAGTTCGGCGCCGGCTCAGGCGCTGACGTCTTCGCCGATGAGTTAGGCCGGATAGCGGTGTCGGAAACGTTCGGTCCCCGTGCGGCGCGTTCCCCCGACTGCCCGTCCGGGCAGACGCAGGAGGTCGCCTCGGTCACCTACTCCAACATCATCATCCGCGACCTGACGAACAACATCGAGACGACCCTTCCGGGACCCTTGACCTCGGGCTGCTTGCTCCCGGACGTGCGCGGCGCCTGCTAATTCCGCTTGCCCCCCCGCCAGTTTGGCGGGGGGTGGCCTAGCCACTCGTCGGCGATCAGTTGACACAGCAGCCTGGGATCAGATTGCTAGCTGTCCCGCCTCACGGGCACCCTTACCAGAACCGCTCCCTCGCGGTGACACGCCGCTGCTGGACCTGCTGCTGCAGCAGCTGGACGACGTCCAGACCGCCCGGCCAGCCGAACTCCCGGCACCAATCCAGACGAGCGCGCGTCCAGAGCGTTTCGGCTTCCTGCCGACACCCATCCTCGAAAGACAGCCGAACCGGCCCTACGGGGCGCCCTGGCAGCCGATTGCGGTACATCTCCGGGTCATAGCCAGACGGATCCACAAGCGGCAGCCAGTCGGCCGGATCGAAAGCCAGCAGTCGCGCCGGCGGCTCAACCACGGCCCGCCTCAGTCGGCGCCTCACGCCACACCACCGACGCCATACACGCCCCGCACACCCATCCGCCGCTGCGGACGCCGCTCCCCGCCCTCGTCCTCACCAGCAGGCAGCCGCAAAGCCGCCTGCAACCGAGCCAGAGTGATCCGCTGCTGCCGCGCCTCCACCAACGCCGGATGAGCCCGCTCACCCTGAGACGACCCCAGAAGGACACCGTCAGCGGCGACACGGGCCTCGAGGGCATCCAGCGTGTCGACGGTGCGAACCATCTCCCGGAGCAGCAGAAGCTCGTGCTCCTCCAACTCGTACTCAGCGAGCACAGTCCGCCACAACTTCGCACCCGCCGGCCCAGTGCCGGGCGGGGTCTTCGGCTTGGTCATCAGTCCTCACAGAGAGTCGTTGGAAGGGGCGATGGATTCGGACCCCCAAAACGGAAAGAAGCACTGGCGGGTCCGTCAGGGGGGTTGCCATCGGTTTCACCCCCCGGGGTCGCGCTCTGACCTGCGGAAATGCTGAGGTGAGACGGTGTCGGCGCTGGTCGACTGTCGCAGTGAAAGGGCCGCGGCATCTCGGTCGACCATGGCTCCCGGGGCGGTCCTCATGGCGCGCTCACCCTGGGTGACTTTGACGCCGGCACCGTCTCGGTCATTGGGTCAGCCCCGCTCGGCTGCGGCCTCGCGGCTGGCGTACAGCTCGGCCAGCTCGGCGCTCACGCGGTCGGTGGCGAAGCGGCCGGCAGCATCGAGGATGAGGTCGACCAGGGCCGCGGGCTCGACTTCGGTGCTGTTGCCGGGTGGCATCGGGCCAAGGGGCGCCTGTCCGATCCGCATACGCGCGCGGCTGATTTCCTGCCGCAGGCTGGAGTGGCGCCGTAGCGCGGTCCAGTAGTCGGCCACGGCGAGCACCCGGGGATCGGCGGCGAGGGCTTCACGGAGGCGCCGGGCGGCTTCCTGCGCCCCCGCCTCCAGCTCGCCCGGGGTGGTGGGCTCTGCGAACTCACCGGGCAGCTCAAGCCGCCGAGCGGATCGCCGCCGGCTCCGAATGGCAGGACAACGACCTCGTGTTCTGCCAGGAGAACGGGCGTCCGCTTGAGCCTCGCGGAGACCATCGGGCCTGGCGGGCACTACTGGCTGATGCTGGCGTTCGATCGGCTCGGTTGCACGACGCCCGACACACCGCGGCTTCGATGCTGCTGCAGCAGGGCGTGCCGGCGCGAGTGGCGATGGAAATCCTCGGCCACTCGCAGATCAACCTGACTCTCGGCACCTACTCCCACGTCGTCCCGGAACTCGCAGAGGACGCCGCTCGACGCATGGGAGAGGCACTATGGGGCTGACTGGCCACCACAGCGGCACCAGAAGCGCCCCGGCCAGCCCCTCGGCAGCCACGAAAGCCCAGTTCAAGCACGGTGGGCCCCGTGGGGATCGAACCCACAACCCGCGGATTAAAAGTCCGCTGCTCTGCCAGTTGAGCTAGAGGCCCGGTGGGTGCAGAGAACCCTCCAGACGACCCACGAGACAAGCGTGAGACAGCTGCAGCGCCTGCGGCCCGCTGCGAGGCTACCGCCGTCGCCAGGTGCCACCACGAGCAGCGCACGGCCCGGCGTACAGCGCAGCCTAGTGGAGCCGCCCCCCGAACCGACGGGCCAACTCCCGTGCGTCGGCGCGGGCCCGGTCTGCCCGGGCGGCAGGGGTGTCGACGGGCGCCGCCTCCGATGACGGCGTGGGAGCCGTGTCCGATCCGGGCAGGCGGGTGGCCAGGTGGACGGCAAATCCGGCCCTGGTCCTGAACGTCTCCAGCGTGTCGCAGGCCCCCCGGACGAGCCACAGCCCCGCCCCAGCAGGTGGGAAGCCGGGGCCCGGCGGGGTGTAGCCGACCAGAGGGTCGTCGAACCCGTCCCCGCAGTCCGTGACCGTGCACTCGAGCCGGGTTGGCGTCGCCCACAGCCGGACGGCGACCGGCGGGCGACCGTGCCGCAAGGCGTTGAGGAGCACCTCGGCGACCGCCGCGGCGAAACGGCTGCGCAGCTGCCCCGGCTCGCCCGAGCCGTCCAGGGCGGCGCGCACTCGCGCGCGCAGCTCCGGCATCCGGGTGACATCGGTCAGGTCTGTCAGCTGGAGCGTGGGTGGAGTGTCTTCCGCTCGACCTGCCAGGGGGGCCGGGGTCCGGCGCAGGACGGTCGCGGGGTCCAGGTAGCGGAGATTGGGCACGGGGCCCGCGGGGGTCATCAGCGCGGGATGGGTCTCCTCGATGCCTCCGCGGATCGCGTCGGACAGTTCGCGACGGTCGTAGGCGCACACGATTGACAGCGGCAGCGGTCCCAGTGCGACGTTGAGGATTGCCTCGCAGCGGTGCCACTCGTGCCATCCGTCGCCGGACTGATCGACCGGGACCTCAGCGAACAGCCACACTCCGGGAGCCCCGGCCGCGACCTGGCGGCGGACCACCCGGCGGAACGTGGCGATCGCGTGCGCGGTCCGGGTGTAGATCCCCTCCCGAGGCAGGACGAGGACGCGGTCGTCGTGGCCGAGGGCCTCGGCCAGCAGGGCGCTGTTCTCGTTCCGGCAGGCGAGCACGGCCGTCTCACCGACGGCCAGCCCGTCGGCCAGGAACGGCACGGCCGCGGACACCAGCTCCTCGGCGGTGCGGTAGAGCAGCGCGGCGTGCAGGTCGGCTGGTCCGGTGGTGGAGGTCATCGCTCGCCCCCCACCAGGTGCATGCCGGGCAGCTCGTCGACCTCCAGCATGCGCATCGTGAGCTCGACCGGCGGCTGCGGGGCGACGAGCAGGACGTGGCCACCCGACGACCGGAAGCGACGGGTTGCGTCGTCGAGCCGCCAGCACGAACCGGCGTCGACGTAGCTGACCTCGCCCAGGTCCACCCACAGCACCCGCGACCGATGACGGCTCGCGGCGCTCAGCACCGAGGTGAAGACGTCGGTGTTGGTGGCGTCGACCTCTCCGTGCAGGGCCAGCCCGTCCAGGTCCCGACTCGTGGAGAAGGTCGACTGGTGCACGCCGGACAGATGCGTGGCGACTGCGTCGTCCAGCCACGTGCCGGTGGTGGCCGCCTCGGCGTACTGGCACATCGCGCTCATCGGCAGCTCGCCGACGAGCGCGTCGAGCCGTTGCTCAACGCCGTGGACCGCACTGGGTGACAGGACGCTCAGCGCCGCCCGCACCTCCGCCGAGATGCGCACCGACGGGAACCCCTCGGCGAGCGCGCGCTCCACGACCACACGCTGGCCCTCCGGTGGATAGAACTCCTCCGGTGGCAGCACCACGAGCTGCCCGTCGCGGACGGCGGCGGCAACGTCCACACCCCACGCCTCCAGCACCGGGACCAGCGCGTCCTCCGGCATGAGCGGGAGCTCGGTGTAGATGATCTTCTCGCCCAGCTCCAGCCCACGACGGACCCAGGCGGTCAGACCGGCCAACCGCTCGCCCTCGGTCCGGTGCAGCAGCAGGACATGCCCGTCCCACCCCGCGCCCGGAGCCTCCCGGACATCGCCCACAGGCCAACGCTACGCGCAGAGCACGCCGCTCAGGACGAGGACGAAAGACACCGACGACCGCTCGGAGGGGCGCCGTTCCGGAAGTGGTGCCGTTGCACTCCGGCGAGATCGGCACCCGTCCCGACAACCCGACGATCACGATGCGTCGGCGAGGCGAAGCAGCAGGTCAAGAGAGTCTCTGCATCCCACCAGAGGTCCGGCGGGCCGAGTGTCCCATCCTCCCCACGGACGCTCAGAGGACGTCGAGCAGCAGCAGCACGAGCAGGGTCAGCGCTGCCGAGAGGACCAGCGAACCGAGGCAGCCGAGCCGGCTGGAGAAGAACAGGAACACGGGACACGCCCTACCCCAGCGAGACCCGTACGACTCGGAAGGTCACCGTCCGTGTCGTTCATCACGCCGGCTCACCCGGTCGGGGGATGCTCCGACCCGGTCGCGGTCACTTAGCGTCACATCTGCCCGAACGGCCGAGCGGTACGGACCCCGCCGCCGACCGGGCCGGTCGCCCGCGAGCGACCCCAGGCCCCGGCCCGGCCGTCCCGTTCCCCCCGAGACGGCCGGGCCGGACTCCACTCAGCCGCAGACGCCGTCCACCAGCGCCCAGAGCAGCTGCTGCTGGGCCTCGTCGACCGGCAGCGGGACCGGCACCGCCTCGCCGTCCCCCACCACCACCTGCAGCGGGAACAGGAACGGCTGCTTGGTCTCGGCGAGCACGTGCGGCTCGCAGGTCGCCACGGTGAGCGTGATCGCGCCCGACGCCTCGTCCTGCCCGGCACCCAGTTCCAGCGGCAGCCCGGCGAGGGCCACGTCGACGAGGACGCTGCCACGGACGTCGGTGACGGCGACCGCGCGGTCGTCGTCCCCACGCCGGGTCAGGACGACGCTGCCCGTGGCCATCTCGCCGTCCACCGTGAGGCCGGTGAGCGCGACCCCGGCCACGGCGACCACCCCGGCCACGGCGCACTCCTCGCGGTGGACGACGGACAGGTCGTCACCGGCCAGCGGCACGCGCACCTCCTCGACCGTCCCACCGGCCCGGGTCAGCGTGAGCCGGGCCGCGACGGGGTCCGGTCCGGCCGCGCAGTCCGGTTCGCCGTAGGGGGTGGGCAGGTCGATCACCCGGCCGGGCGCGAACTCTGCGGTCAGCGAGGTGGGCGGCAGGGCTGCGAACCCCGGCGAGTCGAGCGCCACGGCGGTGACGGTGAACGGCTCGGTGCCGCTGTCGGTCACGCGCACCTGCACCCGGCCGCCCACGACGACGTCCGTGCGCAGGCGCACCACCTCGGCCTCGATCCCGGGCACGGCCGGCACCACGGCCGACGTCGGAGCGGCCGAAGAAGGCGACGCCCCGTCAGCCGAGGACCCGCACGCCGCGCAGAGCAGGGCGACCACCCCGACGGCCGCGCGCCTCATGGCGCCGCAGCGTAGGACCGCGCGACCGCCCGCGGGCGCCGGCCGGCTACCGCTGGTGGCCGGGGAGGCGGGCCATGACGCGGCCGGCCTCCATCCGGATCTCCAGCTTCTCCTGCGGGTTGGCGGCCGGGCCGCGTCGCGGTTCACCGTTGTCGAGGTCGAACGCCGACCCGTGCCAGGGGCACACCAGGCACTCGTGCCCGCGGACCTCCTCGACCGAGCCGTCGTAGAGCGGGCCGGACAGGTGCGAGCAGGCCCCGATGAACGCGTCCACGCGCGCCCCCCTGCGGACGGCGACCAGCGGCACCTCCACACCCGTGCCCGACCCCGTACGCAGCGCCGGCCGCCCCTCGGGCAGGTCGTCGAGCGGGCCCAGGTCGATCCAGTCGGTGGACAGTGCCCGGGCCGCGGTCGCGGCGTGCGAGGCCCCGGAGGACTGCGCGTAGGACATGTGGCCGCCGATCGCCGCCGACCCGGTCGCGATGCCCAGCCCCGCGTAGGACAGCACCCGGCCCAGCGCGCCCCGGCCCCGGCGGCGCGCCACCAGGGACCCGACGTAGAGACCGAGCGCCGCGGTGTTGGCCAGCGCGTGCAGCGCTCCGAGCCGGCGCACCCCCGAGCCCTGCTCCGACCAGTCGGCCGCACCGGACAGCGCCGCCGGGACGGCGGCGGCGACGCCCGTGCCGATGAGGACCGTGGCCGCCGGGCGCAGCGGCGGGACGGCGTCGAGCAGGCCGGCCGACACCCAACTGCCGACCGGGACCTGGACGAGCACCGGGTGCAGGGGATGCCCCAGCCAGGTGCCGTGGAGGGCGTCCTTGAGCACGTCCGGCAGGCCCTGCACGGCCTTGCGGGCGGGTTCGATCGCCTTGTCGAAGGTCGCGACGTCTGCGACCCGGTCGAGGATCCCCATCAGGCTCATGGGCTCCCCCTACCCGCGCGGCCCCGCCCCGATGCCGCCGACCCGACGGGGACGGCGTGTGGCCGGGTCGGCACGGGGTGCATCTGCCACTCGTTCACCGTCATCCCCGTGAGTGAGGACACAGCGGGATCGTCACAGGTCAGGGGAATAACAGCTGGCGTACAGCCGATTGCCTGGTGGAACCTGCACAACAGAGCCTGTGCCTGCCGAGAGGATGCTCGTGACCTGCCCGTCGTTGCGCTCCCGCCACCCCGCGGTCGGCAACGTGGTCGGCAGCGTCAGCGAGCGGGTCCGCGCGGAGGACACCCTCGGCCAGTTCGTGCGGTTCGTGCTGGTCGGCGGCGCGACGACGCTGGTCTACGCCGCCCTGTTCGTGGCCCTCGAGCGGCTCGGCTACCTGCCGGCCCACCTGATCGCCACCGCTGCCTCCACCGTGCTCGCCAACGAGCTCCACCGCCGGCTCACCTTCCGGGCCGACGAGCGGGTGCACTGGTTCACCGCCCAGTGGGAGGCCGGCGGGATCACCGTCATCGGCCTGTTCGCCACCAGCGCGGCGCTCGGCGTCCTCGACTCCACCGTCGGCTCGGTCAGCGTCTACGTGCAGGTCGCCTGCGTCGTGACCGTGACGGCCCTGATCGGCCTGATGCGCTTCATCGCGCTGCGCTGGATCTTCCGCACGCCCGCCACCGACGCCGCCTGACCCCCGGGTCGCTCACTAGCCTGGAGCGGGTGACCGAGCCGAGCGCCTCCCGCCCCTCGCGCGGCTCCGTGCTCCTGCGCCGCACCGGCCGCTGGGCCCTGCGGCTGGCCGTCGTCCTCGCCGGCGCCTTCCTCGGGATCCTCGTCCTCGGCCGGGTCGACGCCGCGATCGGGCCGTTCGACGCGACGGTCGCCTTCCGGCCACTGGGTGGCGGCGCGGACCTCGACGTCCCCCCGCTCGGCGCGCTGCAGGTCGACGCCTACGACGGTCCGCTGCGGCTGGAGATCCAGCTCAGCCGGGTCGACGAGATCCGCGCCCAGGCGCTGGCCACGAACCCGGTGCTGCTGGACGGCGTGGTCGACCGGGTCAGCGCCGACCTGCAGGACGCCGTCGTGCGGGTGACCGTGCTGACCGCGATCGCGGCGGTCCTCGGCGCGGCCGTGGCCGCGCTGCTGCTGCTGCGCCGGCGCCGCGAGGTCTTCCTGGCCCTCGGTCTGTCCACCGCGCTGGTGGCGGGGACCGGCGGCCTGGCCGCGGCGACGTGGCGCCCGGAGGCGCTGCTGCAGCCCCGGTACACCGGCTTGCTGGTCAACGCCAACAGCCTCATCGGCAGCGCGCAGGACATCGTGGCCCGCTTCGACGCCTACCGCGCGTCTCTGGAGGACCTCGTCACCAACGTGAGCACGCTGTACTCGACGCTGTCCGCACTGCCCGCTCCCGGCGGCGCTGACGGCACCGTCGCCCTGCTGCACGTCTCCGACCTGCACCTCAACCCGGCCGGGTTCGACCTGGTGCGGCAGGTGGTGACCCAGTTCGACGTCGACGGAGTCCTCGACACCGGGGACATCACCGACTGGGGCAGTGAACCGGAGAACCAGCTGATCGCCGGCATCGGCACCCTGGACGTGCCCTACGTCTTCATCCGCGGCAACCACGACTCGGCCGTGACCGCCGGGCTGGTGGCCGCCCAGCCCAACGCCACGGTCCTGGACGACTCGGCGCTCACCGTCGCGGGCATCGAGGTCGTCGGGACGCCGGACCCGCGGTTCACCCCCGACCAGGACGCCGCCCCGGCCTCCGAGTCGCTGGAGGGGAGCGGGGAGGGCCTCGCGGAGTTCGTCGAGACGCTGCCGACGCCGCCGGCCGTCGCGATGGTCCACGACCCGAAGCAGGCCACGCCGCTGGACGGCGTCGTCCCCCTGGTGCTGGCCGGGCACACGCACGAGCGGGAGGTCTCCGAGCTCGACGAGGGGACCCTGCTCATGGTGGAGGGCTCGACCGGCGGCGCCGGGCTGCGCGGTCTCCAGGGCGAGTACCCCGAGCCGTTGACCTGCACGGTGCTGTACCTGGACCCGGCCACCGGTGCGCTGACCGCCTACGACGACATCACGCTGGGCGGGCTCGGGGAGACCGAGGTGACCATCGAGCGGGTCGTCGTCCCGTCGCCGGGCGAGGACGGGACCGGGACCGACGGCGGCCCCGGGACCGACGGCGGCCCTGGTGGTCCCACGTCGCCCGCCTCCCCGACCGGGTGAGCGACGCGCCTACGCTCGCGGCATGCCCTCGACGACGTCGACCCGCGCCCCCCGCCTGGCCGCCGCCCTCGCCGGCGGGCTGCTCCTGCTGCCGCTGTCGGCCTGCTCGTTCACCTCGGACAACCTCTCCTGCAGCACCAGCTCGTGCTCGGTGACGCTGAGCAGCGACGGCTCGCAGGTGGACGTCCTGGGGACGTCGCTGGCCTTCGGCGGCGTCCAGGACGGGCGCGCCGAGCTCCGCGTGGGGAACGCGAGCGTCTCCTGCGCCCAGGGCGAGACCGTGAGCGCCGGCCCGCTGACCCTGGAGTGCACGTCCGTGCAGGACGACTCCGTGGAGGTCACCGCCTCGCTCGGTTGACCATCGAACCGATGTCGACGGCCGGGGACGACGCCGGTCCAGCGGGCGCCCCCGGACCGGCGCTCAGCTCTGGTCGGCGACCTCGACCACCACGCGCGTGGGCTGCTCGAGTGCGTAGACGCGGAACGGCACCTCGGCCCGCGTGCCGACGAAGGCCACCGACGTGCCCTCGAACGTCGCGTCCCAGACGACCTCCGTCACCGTCCGCGTGCCGTTGCCGGGCAGCGGGTCAGGACCCGCCCACTCCTCGATCCCCGTGTCGTAGGGGTAGCCGACACCGGTGAGCGTGACCTGCAGGACCGCCTCACCGGCCACCTGCAGCGCGTCGCCGCGGCCCTGGGAAGCGGGCTGGTCGACGTAACGGACGTCCCAGCCGGGGGTCCCGGTCCCGCCCACCTCGAGGACCACACGGTCGAAGCCCTCCTGTCGGCCGGTCCGGATCTCGGTCACGGTGACGCGGGAGTCGGCCGACGCCTCGGCGGTGTCCGGCCGCGTGTCGGCCACGAAGGCGGCGCCCTCGGCACCCGCACCGGTGGTCGCACCGCCCTCCTCGTCCGCGTCGTTCCCCGCCGACGTCGCGTCGCTGCCCGAGGTCGGCGTCGCCGGTGCGGACGCGGTCGACGCGGAGGAGGCGGCCGGCTCCGGGTCGCCGCTGCCACAGCCGACGAGGAGCGTGACGGCGACCAGGGCCGCGGGGCAGGCGAGGGCAGCAGTGCGACGGCGGATCACCCGCTCATGGTGTCAGCGGCGGCGCTGCCCGGCGGGGACCGTGCGGACGTGTCGGGGGGCGCGGTCCACCCCGCTCGGGTACCCCCTGTCGGAGTCCCCCCGGAGAGCATGTATCGTTCTGCCTGCCCCCGGCGAACACGAGCCCCCATCGTCTAGCGGTCCAGGACGCCGCCCTTTCAAGGCGGTAGCACGGGTTCGAACCCCGTTGGGGGCACAGCACCACCAGCAAGGCCCTGTAGCGCAGTTGGTTAGCGCGCCGCCCTGTCACGGCGGAGGTCGCGGGTTCGAGTCCCGTCAGGGTCGCTCTCCGGTGTTCCACACCGGAAGGGGCAGGTAGCTCAGTCGGTACGAGCGCTCGCCTGAAAAGCGAGAGGTCGGCGGTTCGACCCCGCCCCTGCCCACACACACCTCCCCCGCACCGTCCGGCCCTCCGGGGCCCCGCAGACTGTCGCGGTGAGCACCCTCCCCACCACGCTCCGCGCGGGCGACACCCGCTTCGGCCTGCGTCGCGCCGTCGCCGAGGACCTCCCGGCGATCGTGACACTCCTCACCGACGACCCCCTCGGCCGCCACCGGGAGGGAGCCGACCTCGAGCCCTACCGCCGCGCCTTCGCCGCCGTCGACGCCGACCCCGCGCACCTGCTGCTCGTCGTCACACAGGAGCCGGCCTGCGCCGTCGTCGGCACCCTGCAGCTGACCGTGCTCCCAGGGCTCTCCCGCGGGGGCGCCACGCGGCTGCAGGTCGAGGGGGTCCGGGTGCGGGCCGACCACCGCGGCTCGGGCCTGGGAACGGCGGTGCTCGAGTGGGCCCTCGCGGAGGGCCGCCGCCGGGGTTGCGCGCTGGTCCAGCTCACCACGGACACCAGCCGCCCGGACGCGCTGCGCTTCTACGAGCGGCTGGGCTTCGCCGCCTCCCACGTGGGCCTCAAGCGGGCCCTGTAGGAACCGTTCAGGCGCCGGCCCGGTCGGCCACGACCTGCGCGTAGACCTGCGCGTGCACCGCCCGGACGGCGGCGCGCTGCTCCTCCCGCCAGGCGCGGTCGGCCGGGCGCGGCGCCGGCCGGGTCAGGGCGGCGGCGACCGCGGCGTCCAGCGACACCGGGTCGAACCCGCGCTCCTCGTCGTTGCCGTAGGTGACGACGTCGGACCACTGGTCGGCGAACCAGCCGCAACTGGGGGCGACCACGCGGGTGCCGACGTCCCGGCAGATCTCCAGGTCCGTCGAGTGCGTGCCGCAGCTCTCCGGCAGGACGGCGACGTGCAGCTCCTGCAGCTGTTCGGCCCAGCCGTCGGCCTTGCGCGGCAGGTACTCCAGGGTGTCACCGGCCGCGGGCACCGGAGGCGGCTCGACGCCGTCGTCCAGGAGGACCCGGAGCCGTCCGCCACCGTTCACCGCACCCGACAGCGCCGCCCGCACCAGGCCGGCCGGGTCGGGCACCGCGGGCCCGGGGGCGCACAGGGCCAGGCCGACGAGGCCGCGTTCGGCACCCAGCTCGGGCACCGGGGTCGCGACCGACGGGTGCGCGACGACGATCGCCGTCCGCCCGAAGCGCTCGGCGATCTCGTCGGCCGCGCCGGGGGTGAGGGTGAGCACCACCTCCGCGGTGGCCAGCAGCGCGCCCAGGTGGGCGTCGTGCCGCCGCGGCGAGGCCTGGACGGGGTCGCGCAGCTGGTGCACGGTGGTGACGAGCGGCACGCCGGTGCGGCGCAGGGTCTCCGTCCAGCTCACCATCTCGTCCTCGGGCAGGTGACCGTAGCCGGAGTGCACGTGGACGACGTCGACCTCAGCGGCGTGCGCGGCGAGGTAGGCGGGGTCCAGCCACGGGCTCGGCGCGTGCGCCGGGCCCACCCGGACGACGCCCGAGGGCAGGACGGCGTCGACGTAGGGATCGCCGTGGGGGATGGTCACCACACGGGTCCCCAGGTCGTCGGCAGCGCTCACGCGGTCGTTCTCCTCCTGCCGCGCACTGCGACGGCAGGTGGCGGTGCTCCTCGACGGGATGTGGCCGGACGGGCTTACCCATGATCCGGACGGCGAACCTGTGACATCACCCTCGGTGCGCGCGACCACCCGAAGGAGTCACCCTGCGGGCCCGGCTCAGCGCGGCGCCGCCACCCGCGCGGCCGCCAGGTGAGCGTGCACCAGCGTGATCGCCAGCGCCCCCTCCCCCACGGCCGAGGCGACCCGCTTCACCGAGGTCGACCGCACGTCCCCCGCGGCGAAGACCCCCGGCGTGCTCGTCTCCAGCAGCGCGGGCGGCCGTTCCAGCGGCCAGGCGGGGACGGCGTCGGCCGAGGCCAGCGCGGGCCCGGTCAGCACGAACCCCCACCGGTCGCGGGCCAGCGTGCCGGCCAGCCAGTCGGTGGGTGGTTCGCTGCCGATGAGCAGGAACAGCACACCGGTCTCCTCGGTCTCCCGGCCGCTGTCGAGGTCGCGCACCACGAAGGACTCCAGGAAGTCCGAGCCGCGCCCGTCGACCACCTGCACCCGCGTGCGCACCTCCACGTTGGGCAGCGCGTCCAGCTCGCGGACCAGGTAGTCCGACATCGTGTCGGCCAGGCCCTCGCGGCGCACGAGCATCGTCACCCGCTCGGCGTAGCGGGCCAGGTGCACCGCGGCCTGGCCCGCTGAGTTGCCGCCCCCGACGACGGAGACGTGCCGCCCCCGCATCGCCGGGGCCTCGCTCACCGCCGCCCCGTAGAAGACGCCGCGGCCGACCAGCGCCTCCAGCGACGGGACGCCGATCCGCCGCCAGCGCGCGCCCAGGGCCAGGACGACGGTCCGCCCGCGCACCGTCGTCCCGTCGCTGAGGGCGACGGAGTGCAGGCCGTCCTCGGTGTGCAGGCCCGTCGCGTAGCGCATGAAGTGGAACGTGCTGCCGAAGGCCCAGGCCTGCTGGTAGGAGCTGAAGGCCAGCCGGTTGCCGCTGATGCCGGTCGGGAAGCCCGGGTAGTTGCGGATCAGCGAGCTGGTGCCCGCCTGCCCGCCCACCGCCTCGGACTCCAGCACGAGCGTCGCCAGGCCCTCGGAGGCGCCGTAGACGCTCGCTCCCAGCCCCGCGGGGCCGGCACCCACCACGACCACGTCGTGCACCGTCGCCGGGTCCAGCGGCTCGAACAGGCCGAACGCCTCGGCCAGCTCCAGGTCGCTGGGGTCCTGCAGCACGGTGTGCTCGGGGTGGAAGCGCAGCACGAGCACCGGCAGCCGCGGCTCGTCCAGCCCGAGGCCGGCCAGCAGCGCGCGTCCCTCCGGCGACCCGGCCTCGTAGAAGCCGAGCGGGATGCGGTTGCGGGTCATCTGGTCGCGCAGGTGCTGGGACCGCGGCGCCCAGCGGTCGCCGACCATCCGGACCGCCTCGAAGCCGCCGCCCTGCCGGGCCGACCACTCCTCGATGATCTCGCTGATGGCCCGGTGGAACTCCGCGTCGGCCTGCTCCTCCGGGGCGTAGACCCAGCGGTCGAGCTGACCGAGGGCCAGCGCCTCGAAGATGGGCCGCGCGGTCTCCCACGCCCCCCAGCGGATCAGCGCGACGGCCAGCGCGCCCGGGTGGTCGGTGTGCAGCGCCCGCAGGATCGCCAGGCCATCGGGGTCGGCCGCGCCCAGCCCGCCGAGGAGGGCGGTCACCGGCGGGTTCCCCCAGCCGGCCAGCGCGGCCGGGACCTCCGAGGGCCGGATGCAGGCGATCACCACGTAGTCGCCCCCGTAGCGCCGCTTGAGCTCGCGGACGGTCTCCAGCCGCGGCGTCTCGTCCCGGCACACGACGACCAGCGCGCCCCGGGGGTGGCCGTCAACCACGCCGCGCCCCGGGCTCGACCGCGGCCAGCCGCCAGCCGGCCGCCCCCGTGCCGACCACGGCGGCCACCATGACGGCGAACACCCACGCGGCGGGGTCCGACCACGCCACGGTGCCGGAGTACCGGGCCACCGCGACGGCGACCAGGACGCCGAAGACGGTGTAGGCGATCGCCGCCGTCCGCAGCCGCTGCAGGTCCCCGGCGACCGCCGCCAGCGCCGTCGCCACGCCGAACGCGAGCAGCCAGGCCCCGACGACGCGCGCGGTGAACGGGGTCAGGCGCCACGGCCACAGCCCGGTGGCCGTCGCCGGGGCCACGGACAGCGCCGCGCCGACGACCAGCAGGACGCCGGACTCAACGGCGAGGGCGGCGCGCAGCACGCCGGGCACCGGGTGGCGGGGTGGGGGGTCCAGCCCGGGTGCCCGCTCCTGCCACCAGATCAGCGCGACCATGCCCACCGGGACGACGACGTAGACGGCCAGCCAGAACCAGGCCGCGACCTTCGGCAGCAGCGGCAGCCCGCCGAAGTCGTCGTCGAAGTGCATCCGGTTCACGTGCACGAGCGTGGCCACGAGGGTCAGGACGACGAAGACCTGGATCGTCAGCAGCGGCACCCGCGTGCGCGCCCAGACGCCGTCCCGCAGCGACAGGACGACCAGCACGCAGCCCGCGGCGTACCCCGCGCCGAGGAACGCCGCGGTGAGCGGCGGCTGGATGGTCCACGCGAAGGTCTCGTCGGTCTGCCCGGAGAGCACGAACAGCGCGCCCACGGCCAGCGCGGTGAGCACCGCGAAGACCACGAGCAGGACGCGCATCGCGGGCAGCAGCCGACGGACCGGGACCGCCGGAGACTCGGGGCGCGTGGCAGTCGAGTCCACTCGGCCTCCCGTGGGCATCGGCCCCCGTGTTCCGCTCTCGGACGGGGGCATCACACCACCGCTCCCGGACGCTGTCACGGCATTTCCGCCCGTTCCCCGCGTCCCTAGACTCGCGGGGACAGCGCCGACCCCCCGGCGCCGCCGTCGGCGCCCGCCGGGAGGTGTCCGTGGCCGGAAGGGAACCGGCGACCGACGACGCCCCGGCGCCGATCGCCACCCCCGACCAGCGGCTGCGGGTCTTCGTCTCCTCGACGATGGAGGAACTGGCCGCCGAACGGCGGGCCGTGCGCGCGGCGGTGACGCGGATGCGGCTGACCCCCGTGCTGTTCGAGCTGGGCGCGCGGCCGCACCCCCCGCGCGACCTGTACCGCGCGTACCTCTCGCAGAGCGACGTCTTCGTCGGCATCTACGGGGAGCGCTACGGGTGGGTCGCGCCCGGGATGGACGTCTCCGGGCTGGAGGACGAGTACGACCTGTCGCGGTCCAAGCCGCGGCTGCTCTACGTCCGCCGCGGAGCTCCGCGCCGCGAGCCCCGGCTGGCCGAGCTCATCACCCGCATCCAGGCCGAGAGCGGTGCCTCCACCACGCCCTACGACGACCCCGAGCAGCTGGCCGAGCTCGTCGCCGACGACCTGGCGGTGCTGCTCACCGAGCGGTTCGCCGCACCCCGCCCGCGGCCGCCGGGCCTGTCCGCCGGGTGGCTGCCCACCCCGCCCACGCCGATGGTGGACCGGTCGGCCGAGCTGGAGCTGGTGACCGGCCTGCTCGCGGACCCCGCGGTGCGCCTGGTGACCCTCACCGGCCCGGGCGGCACCGGCAAGACCCGCCTCGCGCTGGCCGCCGCCGAGCGGGTCGTGCCGGACCGGGACGCCGTCTGGTGGATCGACCTCGCGCCGCTGCGCGACCCGGGCGAGGTGCCGGTGGCGGTCGCCGCCGCGCTGGGCGTCACCGCCGAGGGCCGCCGTCCCCTGATCGACCTGGTCGCCGAGCGGCTGGCGGGACTGCGCGCCCTGCTGGTGGTGGACAACGCCGAACAGGTGCTGGACGCCGCCCCCGCGGCCGCGCCGCTGCTGGCCCGCTGCCCTGGCACGCAGCTGCTCGTGACCAGCCGGGCGGTCCTCGGCCTGCGCGGCGAGCACGACGTCCCGCTCGGCCCGCTCGCCGTTCCCCTGGCCGCCGAGGACCGGCCCGAGCGGGTGCGGGACGCGCCGGCCGTGGCGCTGTTCGCCGCCCGCGCCCAGCGCGCCGACCCGTCCTTCGCCGTCACCGACGCGACCGCCGCGACCGTCGCCGAGGTGGTCCGCCGGCTCGACGGGCTGCCGCTGGCGGTCGAGCTGGCCGCCGCCCGCGTGCGGACCCTCCCCCCGGCCGCGCTGCTGCGCCGGCTGGACCGCGCCCTCGACCTGCGCGGACCCGACGTCGACGCGCCGGACAGGCACCGCACCCTGCGGCAGACGATCGCCTGGAGCCACGACCTGCTCACCGAGCCGGAGCGCGCCCTGCTCGCCCGGCTGTCGATCTGCGCCGGCGGCTTCACGCTCGACACCGCCGAGGCGGTCGGCGCGGCCGACGACGACCTCGACGTCCTCGAGGGGCTGTCCTCGCTGGTGGGCCACAGCCTGGTCAGCCCCGCCGACGCCGGCGCCGCCGAGCCGCGGTTCCGGATGCTGGGCCTGGTGCGCGCCTTCGCCGCCGAGCGGCTGCGCGAGCGCGGCGAGGAGGAGGACACCCGGAGCCGGCTGGCCGCCCACCTCGCGGAGTTCGCCCGGGAGGCGGGCGCGGGGCTGTCCGGCCCGGAGCACCGGCTGTGGCTGGCCCGGCTGGAGGCCGAGGCGGCCGACCTGCAGGCCGCCCTGCGCTGGGCGGTGGACGGCGACCGCGCCGAGCTGGCCGTCCGGCTGACCGCGCCGCTGGCCCGGTGGTGGTGGGCGCGGGGGCTGCTCGTGGACATGGCGGAGCTCGCCGAGCGCACCGCGGCCCTGCCCTCGGCCGCGCACCTGGCCCCGGGGCCGGCCGGCCGGCTGCTCTGGGCGCGGGCGGCCACCCGGATCGCGCTCGGCCGCGTCCCGGAGGCCCGGCCGCTGATGGAGCGCCTGGTCGCCGACGCCCGGGCGCACGGCGACGCCTGGCTGCTCGGCCACGGGCTCAACGGCCTGGCGATGACCCTCCCGCCGGGCGACCCGGAGCTGGCCTCCACCCTGGACGCGGCGGGGGCGGCGCTGCGGGACAGCGGCGACAGCTGGTCGGTGGCCCTCGTGCAGCTGTTCCGGGGCGCGGTCGCCGTCCTCGCGGGGGACGTCGCGGAGGCGGCGCGGCTGCACCGGGAGGCCCTGGAGGGGGCCCGCGCGGTCGGGGACGACCACCTCGCGGCCTGGCTCGCCGACCAGCTCGCCCTCGACGCGCTCATGGCCGGGGACCTGCCCGCCGCGCGGGCCTCCCTCGGCGAGGCCGCGACCCTGCACCGGCGGGACCACGACCTGGAGGGGCTCGCCTACTGCCTGGACGGCCTGGCCGGGCTCGCGCTGGCCCGCGGGGACGCGCCCCTGGCCGCCCGGCTCATCGGCGCCGCCGCGGCCACGCGCGCCCGCACCGGCATCGCCGTCTGGCCGCCCATGCAGCCGCTCGGCCGGCGGCTGGACGACGCCGTGACCGCCGCCCTCGGCCCCGAGGAGGACCGCCGGCAGCGGGCCGCGGGAGCGCTGCTGGACCCGTGGGCCGCGCTGGACGAGGGCCTCGCCGCCGGCTGAGCGGGGTTCAGTCGCGTGCCGCCCGCGCGGCGGCGTAGGCCGGGGCGCGGAAGCGGGCCATCGGGCCGTCGGGCACCAGCCCCGGCGGCGGGTTCCGGACGGCGTCGAAGCGCAGGTCGGGGTCGCGCCCGGCCACCGGGCCCAGCAGGCGCAGCCGGCCGAACGCGTGCCACGGGCCGAGGCCCCGGGAGACGGCGAGGGTGAACACCGGCCGGCCGACGGCGATCGCGGCGGCCAGCGGCTCCGGCTCGCTCGGCAGGGACGCCGAGGACTCCGGCCAGGCCGCGAGGTGCAGGGTCCCCGCGTCGGACCGGTACCCCATGATCGAGGAGTAGCTGGTCGCGGCGTCCCGCCGGAACGCCGGCACGAAGCGGGTCAGCCGGCCCCGCCCCGTGCTGGACAGCAGCAGGTCGACCGGAGGGTCGCCGGGCACGCGCACCGCGAGGCCCAGCAGGTCCGGCAGCGCGGCGGGCAGCCCCGCCCCCCGGGACAGCCGCGCCAGCACCGGCCGGCTGCCCGGCCCGGCCAGCCAGGACACCGCGTCGGCCTCCGGGCCGCCGGTGCGCTCGAGGACGGCGTCGACGACGATCCCGCGCGGGTGCATCGGCTTGCCGGAGCGCAGGCGGGCCAGCGCGGCCAGGGGGACGGCGACGGCGCGTCCGGCGGTCCGGGGCAGGTCGGGCACGGGGTCCTCCTGTCGACGACGTCCGCAGCCCATACCCCGCCGGACGAGGACCGGTGCACCCGTGGTGGTCGACCAGTGACGGGTGTGACGAACGGGTCGCGGTCCGGCAGATCCTGTGCAACCGCCGATCGACGTCGGTCGGTATTCGCCCTGTGGTCGGAGCGGTCCGGCACATACGTTCAGGACATGTTCACGACGCTCCTGGTGATCGGCGGGGTCCTCGTCGGACTGGTCGCCCTGCTCGCGCTCATCGTCAACCTGAGCGCCCGTCCGGCCACCCGGGGATCCGCGCAGTCCGCCGGGAGCCCGGGGTGGGTCGCCGCCACCGGCCGCAGCCACCCCGACGCGTGGTCCGAGCCGGTGCCGACCTCGGAGATCCCGGCCGCGCGCTGAACACACCCTGACCCGGCGTCCCGGCGGCTGCGGACAGCGCGCCGCCGGGACGCTCCGGCCGTTCCGGATCAACTGTTCCGGAACGTCCCCGTGCGCGATGATCGGACTGCGTCGACAGGCTCACTCCGGGTGGCTCGGCGCCGGCGAGGTCGAGCATGGTCGGTTCGCACACCGCTCAGGCGGCACGGGGGCGCCCCCACCGCCGGCTGCGGGCCGCCGGGCTGCTGCTCCTCGCACTCCCGCTGGCCGGCACGCTCGTCGCGGCCCTGCTGACCCCCTGGATCGTCGGCCCCGGCGTGCTCGCCAGCAGCTCGGCGTCCCTGCTGGCACCGCTGCCCGTGGAGCTGACCGACGACACCCCGGCGGGCAACACCGTCGTCCTCGCCGCCGACGGGTCGGTGGTCACGTACTTCTACCGGAACAACCGGACCCCCGTGGCCGCCGACCGGATCGCCGACGTCATGGAGCAGGCGCTGGTCGACATCGAGGACTCGCGCTTCTACGAGCACAACGGCCTCGACGTCGAGGGGACGATGCGCGCCCTGGTCCGCAACGCCACCGCGGGATCGGTGCAGGAGGGCGGCTCGACCATCACCCAGCAGCTGGTCAAGCAGACCCTGCTGCAGACCGCCGTCACCCCCGAGGACCGGCAGGCGGCCACCGAGCAGACGCTGGGCCGCAAGCTGCGCGAGGCGCGGCTGGCTCTTGCCCTGGAGGAGACCTATCCCAAGGAGGAGATCCTCACCCGTTACCTGAACATCGTGTACTTCGGCGAGGGCGCCTACGGCGTGCAGGCCGCGGCTCAGGCCTACTTCGGGGTGGACGCCGCCGACCTGACCCTCCCGCAGGCGGCCATGCTGGCCGGGCTGGTGCAGAACCCGACGAGCGACAGCCCCCTGGCCGACCCCGAGCGGGGCCGTGAGCGGCGCGACCAGGTGCTCGAGCGGATGCACGAGCTCGGGCACATCACCGACCAGGAGCTGGCCGACGTCTCGGCGACGCCCGTGGAGACCGCGCCCGCCCCGGCGCCGCCCAACGGCTGCGTCAGCGCGTTCCTCGGGGGCTTCTTCTGCGACTACCTCCAGCGCCACCTCACCGAGATCCTCGACATCTCCCAGGAACGGCTGGAGGACGGCGGGCTGACCATCCGCACCACCCTGCGGCCGGACGTCCAGCGGTCCGGGGACGCCGCGGTGCTGGCCAGCCTGCCGATGGGCGACCCGCTCGCCGCGATCTTCACCGCCGTCGAGCCGGGCACCGGCCACGTGCAGGCCATGAGCATCAACCGGGTCTTCGGCTACGACGCCGCCGACCCGGCGCAGGAGTCGGTGAACCTCAACCTGGTCGCCAGCCAGGGCGCCGGCTCCACCTACAAGGTGTTCGTCGCCGCCGCGGCCCTCGACCGCGGGATCCCGCCGTCCCACGTCATCACGGCCCCGAGCCCCTACGTGTCGAGCGTCTACCGCAACGGCACGGCGCCCTACACCGTGGAGAACGTCGGTGACATGCCGCCGATCCTCAGCATGACCGAGGCGCTGATCCGCTCCTCCAACACCTACTTCGTGGCCCTCGAGGACCAGCTGGGCAGCGTGGAGGGGCCGGTGCGGATGGCCCAGCGGATGGGCCTGTTCTCGCTCGACCCGGTGGCCGACGAGGTCATCGCGGAGAACCGCGGCTCGTTCACCCTCGGCGCCGAGGCGACCAGCCCGCTGGCGCTGGCCAGCGCCTACTCGACGCTCGGCGCGAACGGCACCCGGTGCGTGCCCACGCCGGTCACCGAGATCCTGGACCGGAACGGCCAGCCGTTGACCAGGGACGACGGGACGCCGGTGCCCACCGGCGACGACTGCACCCCCGAGGCCGTGCCGCCGGCGGTCGCGACGACGCTGAACCAGATCCTGGTCGGCGACACCGCGCTGCCCATCGGCACCGGTACCCGCGCCGCCGTCCCCGACCACCAGGTCGCGGGCAAGACCGGCACCAGCCAGGACCGCTTCTCGGTGGCCTTCGTCGGCTACACCCCGCGCTACGCGGCCAGCGTGATGGTCCTCAACCCCAAGCAGAACCAGGACGTCGGCGGCTTCGGCGGCGGCCGGGGTGCCCAGGTGTGGCACGACGCCATGCGGCCGATCCTCACCGCCGGCCCGCCGGTCCCCTTCCCGCCGCCGGGCATCCCCGTCGAACCGCCACCACCACCGCCACCGCCACCGCCCCCGCCCCCGCCTGCCTGAGGGTCACGACGCCGTCATCAGCTCGGCGGCCCGCTCGCCGATCATGACCGCGGTCGCCGCCGGGCCCCGCGAGGTCACCCGCGGCATGACCGAGGTGTCGACCACCCGCAGCCCCTCGACCCCCCGCACCCGCAGGTGCTGGTCGACCACCGCGCCGGGGTCGCCGTCCGGTCCCATGCGCGCCGTCCCGGCCAGGTGGACGGCGGTGGCCAGGTGCCGGCCGATCCAGCGGTCCAGCTCGCGGTCGTCGGCCAGGACGTCGTCGGGCAGGCCGGTCCGCTCGGCCACCAGCGGGGCCAGGGACGGCGCCCGCAGCAGCTCGGCCGCCAGCCGGACCACCTCCCGCATCCGCCGGCGGTCGGAGACCTCGGTCAGGTAGCGGTACTCCAGGCGCGGCTGCACGCGCGGGTCGGTGGAGGTCAGGCTCAGCCGGCCACGGCTGTCCTCGGCCTGCAGCGCCACCCCGACGAACAGGTCGTCGCGGCGCCGCGCGGTGTCGACCAGCCGGTGCAGCGAGGCCCCGCGCACGGCCCGCAGGGTGGCGGCCGGGCGGCGCAGCGCGCCGGCGACCCCCGCGGACGAGCGGCTGACCATCACCCGGCTGAACGGCTTGAGCCACGGCATGACCTCGAGGTCGCCGGGGGTGGTGCCGCCGTCGGAGGTGGTGTGGAGGACCCCGTGCAGCGGGTGGAGGTCCCGCGGCATCGGCAGCCGGCGGGCCGGCCGGTAGGTCACGTAGAGGTCGGGGTGGTCGCTGAACCGGGCCCCGACGCCGGGCACGTCGGCCACCACGTCCAGGCCCAGCGCGCGCAGGTCCTCGGCCGGCCCGATGCCCGACAGCAGGAGCAGGTGCGGCGAGCCGACCGCGCCCGCGCTGAGCACCACCTCGCCGGCCCGCACGACGCCCTCGGCGGTCTCCACCCCCACGGCCCGGCCACCCTCGACGACGACCCGCCGCACGTGCACGCCGCCCCGCACGGTCAGCCCCCGGTGCCCCCGCCGCGGGGAGAGGTAGGCCATCGCGGTGTTGGTCCGCACCCCGTCGGCCACGTTCAGCGGCACCGGCCCGTACCCGGGCGCGCCGTCGGCGTTCTTGTCCGGCTCGGCCGGGAACCCCAGCTCCGCCGCCGCGGCGGCGAAGGCGTCGGCGAGGGGGTGCCCGGCCCGCGGACGCCGGACCGGCACCGGACCCGCGCTGCCGTGCCCCGGCCGGTCGCCGTACTCCCGGTCGGCCTCCAGGCGGACGAAGGCCGGCAGCACCCGGTCGGCCGACCACAGGTCGTTGCCCTCGCCCGCCCAGCCGTCGAAGTCGGCGCGGGTGCCGCGGATGAAGTAGCCGCCGTTGATCGCACTCGAGCCGCCCACCACCCGGCCGCGCGGCACCGGGAAGGTGACCTCCTCGGTGAGCACCCCCGTGTGGTCCCAGTTCGCGGGGTGCCCGGGCACGGCGGCGCCCATCGTGGCCGCGTCGCGCAGCACCGTCGGGAAGTCCGCGGGCCGGGCGTGGTCGGCGCCGGCCTCCAGCACCAGGACGCGGCGGCCGGCGTCGGCCAGGCGGGCCGCCAGCGGTGCGCCCGACGTCCCGGCGCCCACGACGACGACGTCCCACTCGGGTGGCGTCACAGCCCCAGGACCCGCGGCAGGTCCAGCCTGCGCACCTTGCCCGTCGAGGTGCGGGGCAGCTCGGCGACCGGGTGCAGGCTCTTGGGCCGCTTGGCGGGGCTCAGCCGCTCCCGCGCCCAGGCGGCCAGCTCGGCGGGCTCCGCGGTGCCGACGTAGGCGGCGACCACCCGCTGGCCCCACTGCTCGTCGGGCACGCCCACGACCGCGCACTCCACGACCCCGGGATGGGCGTCGAGCACCGCCTCCACCTCCGCGGGGTAGACGTTGACCCCGCCGGAGATCACCAGGTCCTCGCGGCGGCCGTCGAGCCACACGACACCGTCGTCGTCCACCCGGCCGAGGTCGCCGACGGTCACCCGGTCGCCCCGCCAGGCCGCCGCCGTCTTCTCCGGCGCACGCCAGTACTCGAACCGGGCCCACCGCGGCACCGCGCACCACAGCTGCCCGCGCTCGTCGGTCTCCAGCCGTCGCCCCGGCCGGGCGCGGCCCACGCTCCCGGGGCGGGCCAGCCAGTCGCCGGGCGAGCAGACGGTGAACTGCGCCTCCGTGGAGCCGTAGAACTCCCACACGCTGCCCTCGGGCAGGGCCGCCAGCACCGCCCGCTTGAGCGGCTCGGGGCAGGGCGCGCCGGCGTGCACGAGACGGCGGAAGGAGGACCAGTCGACGTCGTCGCGGGCGATCAGGCGCTGCAGGTGCGTGGGCACGCAGAAGGCCGTGGTGGGCCGCAGCGTGGAGATCGCCGCCGCCGCGCGGGCCGCGTCGAACGGGCCGGGCAGCAGCACCTCCCCACCGGCGAGCAAGGTGTGCACCGCGAAGCGGAGCGGCGCCGAGTGGTGCAGCGGGGAGAGCACCAGGTGCCGGTCAGCGGGGCCGAAGCCCCACAGGTCGATCTCCTCCGCGGCCAGCGCGCGGGCGTCGTCCTCGGCCAGCACGCCGGACCACACGCCCTTGCGCCGGCCGGTCGTGCCCGACGTGTAGTGCATCGGCCGGGCCAGCGGGACGTCGGCCAGCTCGGCCTCCGCCGTCCCGGCGAGCAGGCGCTCCGGCACGCCGCCGACGTCCAGCCGCGGATCGGCGTCGGCGGCCAGCCCGGCCCGCTCGGCGGCCGGCAGGGCGGGGTCGAGCACGACCGGGACCACCCCGGTGCGCAGCGCGCCGAGGACGACAGCGAGCAGCGCGGAGCAGGAGGACGCCGACACCAGCAGCCGGTCGCCCGGGACCAGGCCCTCGGCCCGCAGCGCGGCCGCGGCGCGCCGCTGGTCGCGCTCGGCGTCCGCGGCCCGGACCACGGCGGCGCCGGTCACGCCGTCCGCACCGGCCCGTCGAGCCGGCCCTCGACCCGGCCCTCGGCGAGCAGCTTGACCAGGGTCGCCCGGGTCGATTGGGCGGCGGCCGGCCACACGACCCGGGGGACCTCCGCGTACACGGTCGCGACGAGCTCGTCGACGGTCCGCGGCCCGTCGGCCAGCGCGGCGAGCAGCTGCTCCTCCCGCATCGCGCGGTGCGCCAGGTAGAAGTCCAGGACCGCGCCCGGGTCCTCGGTGAGCTCCGGGCCGTGCCCGCAGTACAGCGCGCTCGGGCCCAGGTCGTGCACTCGGCGCAGCGACTCCAGGTAGGCCAGCACGTCGCCCTCCGGGTGGGTGACCACCGAGGTGCCGCGGCCGAGCACGTGGTCGCCCACGAGCACCGCCCCGGACTCCAGCCGGAACGCCAGGTGGTCGGCGGTGTGCCCCGGCGTGGGGACGACGCCCAGCGGCGTGCCGGCCAGCGTCAGCCGCTCCCCCGGCGCCAGCACCCGGCCGCCCGGGCCCGCGACGCGCGGGTCGGCCGCGGCCACCGGGACGCCGAACCGGGCGCCCCACGGCAGCGCGGCCTCGGCGTGGTCGCCGTGGTGGTGGGTGACGAGCACGGCGACGCAGCGGGCGCCCCGGTCGCCCAGGGCCGCCTCGACGGCCGCGAGGTGCGCCGGGTCGTCCGGGCCCGGGTCGACGAGGACGGCCTGGCCGGTGCCCGGGGCGCCCACCACGTAGGTGTTGGTGCCGTCGAGGGTCATCGGCGAGGGGTTGGGCGCCAGCACGCGGGTCACCAGGGGCTCCAGGACCGCCGTGCGCGGCAGCTCGCCGGGTGCCGGGAGGTCCCAGCTGGTGCGCGGGTCGGCCGGGGTCTGCACGACCGGCACCGTAGCCCGCGGGTCGCACGGCGGGCGCGCACAGCGGTTAGCGTTCGGCCATGCGAGTGCCCGCCTCCCTCGTCCGATCGGCCGTCACCGCGGCCGCGGCCGCCGTCCTGCTCACCGCATGCGGCGGGTCCGGGGACGACGAGCCGGCCGCCTCGCCGAGCACCTCGTCGTCGTCCGCGGCCACCACCACCAGCGAGCCGGCGCAGACCCCGGCCCCGGACCCGGCGGCCGCGGAGTTCTGCTCCCAGGTGACGACGGCCTTCGCCACCTTCAGCAGCCTGCAGACGGCCACCCCGGCGGAGCTGGCCGGCAACCTGCCGCAGATCGTGGGCGCGCTGGAGCAGGTGGAGCCGCCCGCCGAGATCGCCGGTGACTGGGAGGCGTTCGTCGGCAGCCTGCGGCAGCTCGGCGCCACCGCGGCGACGCTGGACCTCAGCACCCCCGAGGGGCAACAGCAGCTCGCGCAGGCCGAGCAGCAGCTCACCCAGGACCTCGGCCCCGCGCAGACCAACCTGCTCGGCTACATCTCCACCAACTGCGGGCTCGGCGGCGCCGCCCCGACGAGTTGAGGAAGGCCCCTGCCCCACCGTGGAAGGACCCCGTCCTCCTCACCCCTCGCAGGCTCGGGGTGAGCCACGGGACGGGGCCGCGAGCCCCTGCAGAGGGCCGTTCAGCAGCCGCTGATGCTCACGCCGCGGGCACGCATCCACGGCACCGGGTCGACTTGGCCGCCGTACATGGCCCCGCTCGGGTGCACCTCGAAGTGCAGGTGCGGCCCGGTCGACTGCCCGCGGTTGCCGACCTCGGCGATCTGCTCGCCGGCCACCACCCGCTCGCCGGCCCGGACGAAGTACCGGTTGACGTGGCCGTAGACGGTGATCGCGCCGTCGTCGCCGCGGACGTAGACCGCGTAGCCGAAGCCGGTCGCGGTGCCGGCGCGCTGCACGACGCCGGAGTGGGCCGCGTAGATCGGGGTGCCGATCGGGGCGGCGATGTCGACGCCGCCGTGCAGGGCGCCCCAGCGCCAGCCGAAGCAGCTGGAGGTGCGGCCGGAGGTGGGCTTCACGTACGGGCCGGAGCCACCCGAGCCCCCTGACGGCGCGGCGCCCCCGCCACTGGTGGAGGCGGCGGACCGGGCCGCGGCGGCCGCGGCGGCGGCCTCCTCGGCGGCACGGCGGGCGGCCGCGGCGGCCGCGGCCTCCTCGGCGGCCTTCTGCTGCTGCCACTGCTGGTAGGCGTCGCGGGCGCCCTGCAGCTCGAGGAGCTTGATCTGGGCGGCCTGCAGCTGCTGGTCGTAGTCGGCCTTCTGCGCGGCGACCTGGTCGTAGGCGGCCCGCTGGGCGGCCAGCTGGCCGTCGGCGGCGGCCTTGGCCTCCTCCGCCGCGGCCTCCGCGGCGGCCATCTGGTCGCGGGCCGAGCGGGCGGCGGAGTCGGCGTTGGCCTGCTGGACACGGGCGATCTCGAGCTGGCCGAGGACGTCGATCTGGTTGTCGGAGACGTAGTCGATCATCGCGGCCCGCTGGACCAGCTCGGCCGGCCCCTCGGCGTCCAGCAGCACCGCGGCGGTGGACAGCGTGCTGCCGTTCATGTAGCTGTCACGGGAGAAGCCGGCGATGCGGGAGGTGGCCGCGGTGACGGCGTCGGCCGCGACCTGCAGCTCGGCCGCCGTCCGCTCGGCGGCCTCCTGCGCCTGGGCGAGGGCCTCCTCGGCGGCCAGGTAGGCGGCGCCGGCGGCCTCGGCCTGGACGGCGTAGCGCTCCAGCTGCCCCTCCGCCTCGGCGACGAGGGCGGCGATCCGGCCCACCTCGGCGGCGGCGGCGTCCTGGGCCGACTGCGCCTGGCCGATCTCGGTGTCGGTCGGATTGGGCGGCGGCGCCGGGACGGCACCGGCGGGGGCGGCGGTGCCGACCAGGACCACTCCGGTCACGGCGCCGGCGAGCAGGGCCCGCACGGCACCGGCACGCGTCCACGAGCGGGACGCCGCGACCCCGGAGGGGACGGACGCGCGCCGGCGGGGACGGCTGTGCAGCATGACGCTCCCTGGGGAAGAGGGGGGCGGGGGGGCCGACGCAGCGTGGCACCGTCACACCTGGTGACAAAGCCAACACGCGGCACAGTCGTCACACCGTGCTCGCGGAGCGCCTGCTCCCCTCCTGTCCCTCTTGTTCTCGTCACCCCGGGGGCTCACCTTGAGGGCTGACCGGCCCCTTTCTCGGACGGCGGCCGCTCCAGCTCGGTCGTCAGCTCCGCGAGCTCGGCTCCGCCGGCCATCAGCCGGGTGATCTCCTCGACGCTGACCTCGCCCTTCGCGAAGTCCCCGAGGCTGCGACCGCGGCCCAGCAGCAGGAAGCGGTCCCCCACCGGGTGGGCGTGGTGCGGGTTGTGGGTGATGAAGACCACCCCGACCCCGCGGTCGCGCGCCCGGGCGATGTAGCGCAGCACCATGCCGGCCTGCTTCACCCCGAGCGCCGAGGTCGGCTCGTCGAGGATGAGCACCCGCGCGCCGAAGTGGACGGCGCGGGCGATCGCCACCGACTGCCGCTCGCCCCCGGAGAGGGTGCCCACCGGCTGGTCGGGGTCCCGGATGTCGACGCCCATCGCCCGCAGCTCACGGCGCGTGACCTCCTTGGCGTGGGCGGAGTCGAACCGCAGGAAGGGCCCGCGCCCGCGGGTCGGCTCGGCCCCGAGGAAGAAGTTCCGCCAGATGGCCAACAGCGGGATCATCGCGAGGTCCTGGTGGACCGTGGCGATCCCGGCGTCCAGGGCCTCCCGCGGGGCGGAGAACGACACCGGCTGCCCGTCGAGCAGCACCTCCCCGCGGTCCGGGCGGTGCACCCCCGCGAGGATCTTGATGAGCGTGGACTTGCCCGCCCCGTTGTCACCCAGCACGCAGGTGACCTCGCCGGCCCGCACGGTGGTGCTCACGCCGTCCAGGGCGATCACCGAGCCGAAGTCCTTGCCGACGTCACGCAGCTCCAGCAGGGGCACCTCGATGCCGCTCACCGGCGCGCCGCCTCGGCGTAGCGGCGGACCAGCCGGTTGGTCAGGACGGCGAGCAGCAGCATGGCCCCGAGGAAGAAGTAGAACCAGTCGGCGTCCCAGCGCAGGTAGACGATGCCCAGCTGGGTCATGCCGAACACCAGCGCCCCCAGCGAGGCGCCGATCGCGGAGCCGAACCCGCCGGTGAGCAGGCACCCGCCGATGACCGCGGCGACGATGTAGATCAGCTCCTGGCCGATGCCGGTGTTGGCCTGCACCGAGGTCAGCCGGATCGCCAGGGTCGTGCCGACGAACCAGGCCGCGGCGGCCGTCGTCATGAACAGCGTGACGGTGGTGCGCCGGGTCGGGACGCCGACGTTGCGGGCCGCGACCTCGTCCCCGCCGGTGGCGAAGACCCAGTTGCCGAACGGCGTCTTCAGCAGCACCCAGGCCGCCAGGGCGGTGACCAGCACCCACCACAGGACCGCCACCCGGAACTCGACCCCGGCCATCTGCATCCGGGAGGCGAACACCCACTCCGCGCTGCCGTAGCCCGGCGCTGCGGCGATCCCGCCGGCGGTGACCGTGCCGGTGAAGAACTTGGTCAGCCCCAGGTTCAGGCCCTGCAGCATCAGGAACGAGCCCAGCGTGATGATGAAGCTGGGCAGCCCGGTGCGGGTCACCAGCCAGCCGTTGAGGAAGCCGACCCCCAGCGCGAGCACCAGCGCGACGGCGATCGCGACCCAGACGTCCTGCCCGAACTCCGTCGCGACGATGCCGACCGTCAGCGCCGTCGTCCCGGTCATCACGCCGGCGGAGAGGTCGAAGTGCCCGCCGATCATGAGCAGCGCGACCGCGACGGCCATGATCCCGAGCGTGGACGCCGGGTCCAGCCAGTTCGCCACGCCACCGAGCGAGCGGAACACCGGCGACTGCAGCGCGAAGAACGCGAAGACCACCACCGCGCCGATGAGGGCGCCGAGCTCGGGCTTGACCAGCAGCCGCCGCAGGGGGCCGACGGCGGCGATGCGCTCGTCGGCCTGCGGGGCGGCCTCGGCGGCGGCGCTCAGCGGGTGCCGGCCGAGGCGAGGCCGGCGATGTCGTCGACGTTCCCGGCGTCGACGATGCCGGGGCCGGTGAGCACCGGGTGCCCGCCGCCGACGGTGTTCAGGTTCTGCGCGTAGAGCTTGAGCATCACGATCGGCAGGTAGCCCTGCTCGTACTGCTGCTGGTCGACGGCGAAGGAGATGTCCCCCGCCTGGATGCCGCTGATGACGTCCTGGTTGAGGTCGAAGGTGGCGATCGCGGCGTCGGAGCCGGCGTCGGACACCGCCGCGACGGCCACCGCGGCGACCGCGGAGTTCAGCGTGAGGACGCCGTCGATGCTCGGGTCGCTCTGCAGCTGCGAGGTGATCGTCGACTGCGCGCCCTGCAGGTCGTTGATGTCGACCTGCAGCGGGGTGAGCTGCCGGCCGAGGCCCTCCGCCGCGCCGGCGCAGCGCTGCTCGTGGCCGATGTTGCCCGGCTCGTGGACGACGCACAGGACGTTCTGCGCACCGTCGGCGGCCAGCCGCTCCCCGGCGCCGCGCCCCGCGATCTCCTCGTCCTGGCCGACGTGCCCGACGGCGCCGAACTCCACCGAGCGCTCCCCGCCGGAGTTGATCGTCACGACCGGGATCCCGGCCGCGACCGCGGCCTCGACGGCGTCCTGCAGCGCGTCCGGGTTGGCCATCGAGACGACGAGGCCGTCGACGTCCTGGTTGACCGCCGCGTCGACCAGCTGCGACTGGCGCTGCGCGTCGCCGTCGCTCTGGTAGTCCACGGAGATGCCGAGGTCCTCCCCCGCGGCCTCGGCGCCGTTCTGCACGACGTCCCAGAACGCGTCACCGGCCGAGCCGTGCGTGACGACGGCGAAGGTGAGGTCCCCACCGGCGTCGAGACCACCCCCGCCGCTCCCGCCGCCGCCCCCACTGCCGCCCTCGGTCGTGCAGGCGGCGAGCAGCAGCGGCGCCGCGACCGCCAGTGCGAGCAGTCGGCTCGGTGCAGCCATGGAGCGGTCGTCCTCCGAGGGGGTCGCTGGGGGTGTCCGACCCCCGATCATGCCCGCCCGCCTGCGCGGGCCCGCCGGAGCCCCCGCCCCCGCGTTCTACCCTCGCCGCGTGGACGTTCTCGGCTCCGGTCACGAACAGGTCGTCTTCTGCTCCGACCCGGGGTCCGGGCTCCGCGCGGTGATCGCCATCTACTCCACGGCGCTGGGTCCGGCGCTGGGCGGCACGCGGTTCTACCCGTACCCCAGCGAGGAGGCCGCGGTCGCCGACGCGCTGGCCCTGTCGAAGGCCATGGCCTACAAGAACAGCCTGGCCGGGCTGGACCTCGGCGGTGGCAAGGCGGTCATCATCGGCGACCCGGCCACCGACAAGACCGAGGCGCTGCTGCGTGCCTACGGCCGGTTCGTCGAGTCCCTGGGCGGCCGCTACCTGACCGCTTGCGACGTCGGCACCTACAACGCCGACCTCGACGTCGTCGCCCGGGAGACCCGGTTCGCGCACGGCCGCTCCGAGGCCAACGGCGGCTGCGGCGACTCCTCGGTGCTCACCGCCTACGGCGTCTTCCAGGGCATGCGGGCCGCCGCGCAGCACCGCTGGGGCAAGCCCTCCCTCGCCGGGCGCACGGTCGCCGTGGCCGGCGTCGGCAAGGTGGGCAGCTGGCTGGTCGACCGCCTCGTGGAGGACGGCGCCGACGTGGTGGTCACCGACGTCGACGCCGGCGCGGTGGAGCGGGTACTGGCCCGCCACCCCGCCGTCGACGCGGTGGCCGACACCGCGACGCTGGTGCGCACGCCGTCGGACGTCTACGCCCCCTGCGCCCTCGGCGGGGCCCTGGACGACGAGACGGTCGCGGAGCTGGAGGCCGAGATCGTCTGCGGCGGGGCCAACAACCAGCTCGCCCACGACGGCACCGCCGAGCAGCTCATGCGCCGGGGCATCCTGTACGCCCCGGACTACCTCGTCAACGCCGGCGGGGTGATCCAGGTGGAGGACGAGCGGCACGGGTTCTCCTTCGCCCGCGCCGAGGCCAGGGCCGCCGGCATCTTCGACGTCGCGCTGCGGGTGTTCCGCAGCGCCGAGGAGCAGGGCGTCTCCCCCGCCGTCGCGGCCGACCGACTGGCCGAGGAGCGCATGGCCGCCGTCGGCCGGCTGGCCACCATCCGCCTGCCGCGCTGAGGTCGTTCGCCCCTTGCTCCGCGGGACGGCGGGGACCGAGGCTGGGGACGGTCCCGCCGCAGGCGTGGGCCCGGCCCGGGACGCGCTGCTCGCGACGGCGCCCGGCGCCTCGCCGACGGCGACGGTCGGACGGACGGGGCGGCGGGGCGACCGAGGAGGTCGTCATGGGTCAGGCACGCGAGACCATGGACCGCATCACCGACGCAGTCGTCCGGGGCGATGCCGAGGCTCTGGGCCGGCTGTACGCGTCGGACGCCGTCGCCGACCGGCCGGAGGGGCCCCGGCTCCAGGGCGGTCCGGCGATCGTCGAGTACCTCATGGGCTTCCGGAGCGCGTTCCCGGACCTGACGTGGGAGTCCGGGAACGAGTACGAGAGCGGCGACACCGCCATCGACGAGGGGTACCTCGTCGGGACGCACACGGGGACGCTCAGCGGACCCGAGGGCGACATCCCTCCCACCGGCAGGGCCCTCCGCCTCCGCGAGTGCGACCTCGTCACCGTGCGGGACGGGGTGGCCGTGCAGCACCGCTTCTACTACGACCAGCTGGACTTCCTGACCCAGCTGGGACTCAGCCAGCCCGAGGCGGCCCCCGCAGCGGTCCCCGGGCCGCGGGCCACCACCGACGAGGCGCCCGCCCGCGCGCCCCGCTGACACCCGGACGGACGGGTCCGGCCTCCCCACGACGCCCTGACGGGGGACTGCGGGGGGAGACCCGTGCCCGTCGCGGATCCGTGTCGTAAGCTCGTCCGAGACACAGTCACTCAGTCGGGGTCGCCACGCGGGCCGTCCAGCCCGGAGCTGGGCTCCCGTACTCCGTAACGAGGGGGTCGAGCCGATGGGGCGCGGCCGAGCGAAGGCCAAGCAGACACGCGTGGCCCGTGAGCTCAAGTACAGCTCACCGAACACCGACCTCTCCGCGCTCCAGCGCGAGTTGGCCGGTTCACCGTCGTCGTCGTACACCGCTCCTCACCGGGCGACCGACGACGATGACGAGGACGACGAGTACACCGACCGCTGGGCGGACGACGACTCGGACGACGACTGGGCCACCAGCCGTTGATCCGGGTGCGCCCGCACCCGTCGGTCTGACCGCACGACACCGCCGCCCCCTCGGGGGCGGCGGTGTCGTTGCGCGTGCTCCTGCTGCCGCCGGCCCCCCGGGTCCGGCGGCTCCCGGTGCCGGCCGGCAGCGGGCTCAGCGGTAGCTGCCGACCAGCCGTGCAGCGGTGTCGGTCGAGCGCTCCTGCACGCTGCCCGCGACCCAGGCCGGGACCCCGCGCGCGGCCAGCGCCGCGACCGCCTCGTCGGCGACCTCCGGGGCCACCGCGGCGACCATGCCGACGCCGCAGTTGAAGGCCCGCTCGGACTCCGTGCGCGGCACCCCGTGCTCCTCGAGCAGGCGCACGGCCGCCGGCAGCGCCCAGGTGCCCCGGTCGAGGACGGCCTCCAGGCCGTCGGGGACGACGCGGGCGGTGTTGCCGGCCAGGCCACCGCCGGTGATGTGCGCGTAGGCGTGCACGCCGTCGACGCCGAACCGCTCCACGAGGGCCAGGCAGTCGAGCGCGTAGATGCGGGTGGGCTCCAGCAGCTCCTCGCCCAGCGGCCGGCCCAGGCCGGCCGGGGTGGCGTGCAGGTCGAGCCCCGCGGCGGCGACCACGCGGCGGACCAGCGAGTAGCCGTTGGAGTGGAAGCCGGAGGACGCCATCGCGATGACGGCGTCGCCGTCCTGGACCCGCTCCGGGCCCAGGACCGCGTCGGCCTCGACGACGCCCACGGCGGTGGCGGCCAGGTCGTAGTCGTCGGCGCCCATGAGCTCGCCGTGCTCGGCGGTCTCCCCGCCGACCAGCGCCGCGCCGGCCAGCGTGGCACCGGTGGCGATGCCGGTGACGATCGCCGCGATGCGCTCGGGCACCACCCGGCCACAGGCGACGTAGTCCTGCAGGAACAGCGGCTCGGCGCCGCAGGCCACCAGGTCGTCGACGACCATCGCGACCAGGTCGATCCCGACGGTGTCGTGGCGGTCGAGGGCGCGGGCCAGCGCGATCTTGGTACCCACGCCGTCGGTGGAGGAGGCCAGCAGCGGCCTGCGGTACTTGGTCGTGTCGAGGGCGAACAGGCCGGCGAACCCGCCGAGGCCGCCGACGACCTCCGGGCGGTTGGTCTTCTCCACCGCCGCCCGCATCAGCGTGACGGCGCGCTCCCCCGCGTCGATGTCGACGCCGGAGGCGGCGTAGGTGAACTCGCTGCCGTTGCTCACGGGCGGGTCAGGGCGTCGTCGGCACCACCGGGCACGGTGGCGCTGCCGGCCTGCTGGCCGGTCCAGCCGCTGACCGCACGCGTGGCGTCCACCCGGCGGCCGATGCCCTCCAGCAGGTGCTTGCCCAGCACCTCGGTCTCGCCGAGCGGGATCGGGTACTGGCCGGTGAAGCACGCGGTGCACAGCCGGGTGGCCGGCTGCTCGGTGGCGGCGATCAGGCCCTGCTCGGAGACGTAGGCCAGCGAGTCGGCGTTGATGGAGGCGCGCACCCCGTCGACGTCCAGGCCGTTGGCGATCAGCTCCGCGCGGCTGGCGAAGTCGATGCCGTAGAAGCACGGCCACTTCACCGGCGGCGAGGAGATCCGCACGTGCACCTCGACCGCGCCGGCCTCGCGCAGCATGCGGATCAGCGCCCGCTGCGTGTTGCCCCGCACGATGGAGTCGTCGACGACGACCAGCCGCTTGCCACGGATGACGTCGCGCAGCGGGTTGAGCTTGAGCCGGATGCCCAGCTGGCGGATCGTCTGCGACGGCTGGATGAAGGTGCGGCCGACGTAGGAGTTCTTGACCAGGCCGAGCCCGTAGGGGATCCCGCTGGCCTCGGCGTACCCGACCGCGGCCGGCGTGCCGGACTCGGGGACCGGGATGACCAGGTCGGCGTCGACCGGGTGCTCCTTGGCCAGCCGCCGGCCGATCTCGACGCGCGCGGCGTGCACCCCGCGGCCGCCGATCGTCGTGTCGGGGCGGGCGAGGTAGACGTACTCGAAGACGCAGCCCTTGGGCTCGGCCGCCGCGAAGTGCTGGCTGCGCAGGCCGTCCTCGTCGATGGCGATGAGCTCACCCGGCTCGACCTCGCGCACGATCGAGGCGCCCACGATGTCCAGGGCCGCCGTCTCGCTGGCCACCACCCAGCCACGCTCGAGCCGGCCGAGGACCAGGGGTCGCACGCCCTGCGGGTCGCGGGCGGCGTACAGGGTGGTCTCGTCCATGAAGGTGAAGCTGAAGGCGCCGCGCAGCTGCGGCAGCACCTCCATGGCGGCGGCCTCGACCGAGAGGTCGGGCCGGGCGGCGATCAGCGCGGTCACCAGGTCGGAGTCGGTGGTGGAGCTGAAGGCGCCCCGCACCCCGCTGTCGGCGGCCTTGGCGGCCAGCTCCGCGGTGTTCACCAGGTTGCCGTTGTGGCACAGCGCCAGGCCGGTGCCGGCGTCGGTGGTGCGGAAGGTGGGCTGGGCGTTCTCCCACGTCGACGCACCGGTCGTGGAGTAGCGGGTGTGCCCCACGGCCAGGTGCCCGTGCAGGCTGCCCAGGGTGGCCTCGTCGAAGACCTGGCTGACCAGCCCGAGGTCCTTGTAGACGACGACCGAGGCACCGTCGGAGACCGCGATCCCGGCCGCCTCCTGACCGCGGTGCTGCAGGGCGTAGAGACCGAAGTAGGTGAGCTTCGCGACCTCCTCCCCCGGCGCCCAGACACCGAAGACGCCGCACGCGTCCTGGGGGCCGGGAGACTGGGGGTCGAGGTCGTGCGTCAGCCGTCCATCACCGCGAGGCACGGTGTCCACGGTACCGGGGCGGCGGCCGCTGCCCGCGAGCCGCGGGGTGACCGTGCCCACGTCCGGCCCGGCCCGCGCGGGTCGTCAGGAACCCGGGCGGGGACCGGCGCGTTGGTCTCCGGCCGTGTCCGTCCGTCTCGGAGGTGCCCGTGCCCGCCGTCCTGCCCGCCGCCCCGCCCACCGTGCTCCCCGCTCTGCCGCGCGTCGCGGACCAGGCCGAGCGGCTGATCGCCCTCGGTGCGCACGAGGTGGCCGGGCTGTCCGCCCAGGACCTGCGCGGCTGCGCTGCCCGCGTCCGGGACGACGGCGCGCTCCTCGTCCTGTCGCCGCAGCTGGCACCGGTCTCGGCGCTCGCGCCGCTGCTGGAGGTCGGCGGTCGCCGCGGGTTCGTCGTCGCCGACATGACCGACGTCGACGCGTTCGCCCCGATCGAGCAGGTCGGCCTGCCCGGCGGGCCGCTCTACCTGGTCGAGCAGCCCGACCGCGGCGACGCCATGGCGAACTGGAGCCCCGACGAGGCGCTGCCGGCGATCACCGGCGCGGACCGGACGCCGCTGACCCTCGGGGAGGGGCTGCACTGGGTGCTGCAGGCTCCGGGGGTCCTCGACCGCAACCACTGCTTCATGACGATCGGCTCGCGGCGGCGGAGGCCCGACGGGCGGCTCGACGCCCGGACGCCGGCGCTGTGGATCAGCAACGGGACCGGCCGCGACGGCCGCGAGCGGCGGCACGCCCCCAAGGTCGGCTGGTGCTGGGCCGGCAACCGGCACACGTGGCTGGGCTTCGCCTCCGCCCGGCGCCGCGCGCCGGTCACCTGAGAGCGCCGCTCCGCCCCACCTCCCGCGTGCGGGAGGTGGGGCGGAGGGGGTCGCTCAGTGGATGTTGTCGGTCTCGGCGGCGACGGTGGTGTCGTCGCCGTGGCCGGTCTTCACCACGGTGTCACCGTGCAGCGTCAGCAGCCGCGCCCTGATGGAGTTCAGGATCGTCGGCTTGTCGCTGTAGGACCGCCCGGTGGCGCCGGGACCGCCGCAGAACAGCGTGTCGCCGGTGAACACCGTGTTCAGGTCCGGGGCGTGCAGACAGGTGCTGCCCGGCGAGTGGCCGGGGGTGTGCAGCGCCGTCAGGGTCGTCCCGGCGACGGTGAAGGTCGTCCCCTCGGTCAGCTCGTCGTCCGGCGCGGCGTCCGGGTGGACGACGTCCCACAGCATCCGGTCCTGCGGGTTGAACCAGATCGGCGCCCCGGTGGCCTCGCGCAGCGCGACCGCGGCGGTGATGTGGTCGTTGTGCCCGTGGGTGAGCACGATCGCCGTCACCCTGCGTCCGCCGACCGCCTCGAGGATCGGTGCGGCGTCGTGCGGGGCGTCGATGACGAGCACCTCGCTGTCGTCGCCGACCAGCCAGACGTTGTTGTCGACGTCGAAGTCCTGGCCGTCGAGGCTGAAGACCCCGCTGACGACGGTCTTGTCGATGCGAGCGCTCACTTGAAGACGACCACCGAACGCAGCACCTCGCCGTGGTGCATCTTCTCGAAGGCGGCGTCGACGTCGTCGATGCCGATCGTCTCGGAGACGAAGTCGTCGAGCGGGAAGCGGCCCTGCAGGTACAGGTCGATGAGCATCGGGAAGTCGCGGCTGGGCAGGCAGTCGCCGTACCAGGAGGACTTCGTCGCACCGCCGCGGCCGAAGACCTCGATCAGCGGCAGCTCGATCGTCATGTCCGGGGTCGGGACGCCGACGAGGATGACGCGACCGGCCAGGTCGCGGGCGTAGAACGCCTGCTCGAACACCGCGGGGTGGCCGACGGCGTCGATGGCGACGTCCACACCGAAGCCGCCGGTGTGGCCCTTGATCGCCTCCACCGCGTCGGTGTTCTTGCTGTTCACGGTGTGGGTGGCGCCGAACTTCTTGGCCCACTCCAGCTTCCGGTCGTCGATGTCGACGGCGATGATCGTCGTCGCGCCGGCCAGCTTCGCGCCGGCGATCGCGGCGTCACCGACGCCGCCGCAGCCGAACACCGCCACGCTCTCGCCGCGCTTGACCGCACCGGTGTTGATCGCGGCGCCGACGCCGGCCATGACGCCGCAGCCGAGCA
>NZ_JBJGYW010000020.1:0-96936 GCF_054050215.1 Geodermatophilus sp. SYSU D01186
AGCACTCTCGATGATCCATCAACCAAAGGAATCCCTCACCACACGAAAACGTGCAGTGCGGGGGATTTGTTACTTGGCACTGACTTTCGGCACGCTGTTGAGTTCTCAAGGAGCGGACGCGCAGGAACTCCAGCCTTTTGGGCCTTCGTTCTCGGCGGTGTCTCCACTGTACACCGCGCTCCGCAGCAGTCAAACCGCGGGGGTTTGTCTGGCGGTTGACCAGGCTGGCGGCCCGGTCCGTTCTCGCTCGGTGCACAGAGAACATTACACGGCCTCTGGGCGGTCTGCACGCGGGGGTCCCGTGGGGGTGCTCACAGGGCCCCGGCGGAGGCGTCCGGGCCGGTCCTGCGCCCGTGGAACGGGGTCTGGAGGAGCAGGGGAACGTCCCGCGCCCGGGGTCCCCTCAGGCGACGCCGCGCGGCCGGTACTGCACGCTCACCCGCGGCCCGACCGCCTTGGCCGTCTTGGGGATGCAGTGCTCCCACGTGCGCTGGCAGGAGCCACCCATCACCACGAGGTCACCGTGGCCCAGCGGGAAGCGCAGGCTCTCCCCGCCGCCCACCGGCCGCAGCACGAGGGGACGCGGTGACCCGAAGGAGACGATCGCGACCATCGTGTCGGCGCTGCGCCCTCGGCCGATGCGATCGCCGTGCCAGGCCACGCTGTCGCGACCGTCCCGGTACAGGCACATGCCGGCGCTCACGAACGGTTCCCCCAGCTCGGGGCCGTAGTGGGCGTTGAGCGCGCTGCGGGCCTCGGCGAGCAGCGGGTGCGGCAGCGTCTCGTCGCCCGCGTACCACCTGAGCAGTCGCGGGACGGCGACCTCCCGCTCGTACATCTGGCGCCGGTCGGCCCGCCAACCGATGTCGCCGAGGAGCACCTCGAGCACGGCGTCCGAGCCGGCGACCCAGCCCGGGAGGTGGTCCACCCAGGCCCCACGGCTGAGGTGGTGCCGCGTGGCCCCGAGCGGCCCGAGCGTCGGCTCCTCGGCGAGGTCCCACATCGACGGCTGGTGCGCGAGCGACATGGGCGCAGGCTACGCCGGATCGAACGTGTGTACGACTCCCTACGCCGTGAGGGCCAGGGCGAAGGGCAGGACGCGGGAGGCGCCGGCCAGCCGCAGCTCCCGCCCGGCGACGGTCATCGTCCAGCGCGAGTCGGCGAGGTCGTCGACGAGCAGGACCGGCACCGGCCCCAGTTCCGCCAGCCGCCCGGACAGCTCCGGCCCCACCACGATGCGCTGCCACACCCCGGCCAGGCGGAAGGCGCTGTTGCCGCCGGGCTGGCCGGTCGGTCCGCCGTGCGCCAGGGAGAGCTCGCCGAGGTAGGGCAGCCGGCCGAGGCTCGCCAGTCCCTGCGCCAGGCCGGCGACCAGCCGCGGGCGGCGCCGGGAGGGCACCGAGACCACGGCCGCCGGCCGCTCGGCCCAGTCCCAGGCGCCCAGTACGCGCGCGCACGCGCGGAGGAGGTCGTCGTCCGGGGGGACGTCGGAGACCGACCGCCGCACGGGGACGTCGAACGCGGCGTCCGGGTCCTCCTCGAGGCCGGGCGCCTCGAGGTCGAGGGTGACCGTGCCGCCGACGCCGTCGTCCCCCAGGAGCGTGCGCAGCCGCTGCCCCCAGCCGAGGTCGGTCAGGCGGGCGACGGCGCGGCCCGGGTCCAGTTGCTCGCCCGCGGCGATCTTGCCCTTCACCGACACCCCGAGCCGGTCCGCACCGGTGGGCCACTGCGCGCGCGGCGCGAGTTCCACACCGGGACGGTCCAGCACCGCCGACGCGGCCTCGGCCGCCGCCGCGGGGACCTCCGTCGAGTACCAGGGCCCGGCGCAGACGTCGCAGCGGCCGCAGGGCGCGGCGGTCGGGTCGTCCAGCGCCTCCTGCAGGAACGCCATGCGGCACTCGGCCTCGTCGACCGGGCGCGCGTAGGCGATCATCGCCCGCTGCTCGGCCTCCCGCGTCCGTGTCACGCGGGCGTAGCGGTCGGCGTCGTAGACCCACGGCCGCCCGGTGGACCGCCAGCCGCCCTGCACCCGCTCCACCGCGCCGTCGACGGCCAGCACCTTGAGCAGCAGCTCCAGCCGGGAGCGGCGGACGTCCGCCACCGTCTCCAGGCGCGCCACCGACCAGGCCTTCCCGTCGGCCATGGCGGAGAGGACCGCCGCGGCGTGGTCCTCCCGGGGCATGGAGGAGGTGGCGAACCACTGCCAGATGGCGAGGTCCTCCGGGCCGGGGAGGAGCAGGACGTCGGCGTGCTCGACGGCACGGCCGGCCCGGCCGACCTGCTGGTAGTAGCTGACCGGCGAGGACGGGGCGCCCAGGTGGACGACGAAGCCGAGGTCGGGCTTGTCGAAGCCCATGCCCAGGGCGGAGGTGGCGACCAGCGCCTTCACCCGGTTCTCGCGCAGCGCCTCCTCGGCGTCCTTGCGGTCGGCGTCGTCCAGCCGGCCGGTGTAGGCGCGCACCTCGTGGCCGGCGTCGCGCAGCAGCGCGGCGGTCTCCTCGGCCGCGGCCACGGTGAGGGTGTAGACGATGCCGCTGCCCGGGAGGTCGCCGAGGTGCGAGGCGAGCCAGGCCAGCCGCGCGCGGTCGGTGGGCAGGCGCAGCACGCCCAGGCGCAGCGAGTCGCGGGCCAGCGGACCGCGGACCGTGGTCACCGAGACACCGCCCGCGCCCAGCTGCTCGGCGACGTCGGCGACCACCCGCTCGTTCGCCGTCGCCGTGGTGGCCAGCACCGGGGTGCCGGCCGGAAGCGTGCCGAGCAGGTCGCGGATGCGCCGGTAGTCGGGGCGGAAGTCGTGCCCCCAGTCGGAGACGCAGTGCGCCTCGTCGACCACGAGCAGGCCACAGCGGGCGACCAGCCCCGGCAGCTGCTCCTCGCGGAACCGCGGGTTGGTCAGCCGCTCGGGCGAGACCAGCAGGACGTCGACGTCGTCGGCGGCGAGCCGGGCGGCGACGTCGTCCCACTCGGTGGCGTTGGCGCTGGAGATCTCCACCGCCCGGATGCCGGCGCGGGACGCGGCGGCGACCTGGTCGCGCATCAGCGCCAGCAGCGGGCTGACCAGCAGCGTGGGACCGGCGCCGCGGCGGCGCAGGAGCGCGGTGGAGACGAAGTAGACCGCCGACTTGCCCCAGCCGGTGCGCTGCACGACGAGGGCCCGCTCGGAGCGCTCGACCAGCGCGGCGACGGCGGCGTCCTGCCCCTCGCGGAACTCGGCGTCGGGGCGGCCGGTCAGCTCCCGGAGGACCTCCATGGCCTCGGAGGTCAGGGACGGCGGCGCGGCGGTGCTCATGGGTCCCGACAGTAGGGCCGCCGGACGACGGTCCCGGCCGCCGCGCGCGAGCTGGGGAGGGAGGAGGACAATCCACAGACGATGCGACCGCCGGACAACCACGTGCACACCAGGTGGTCCTGGGACACCTCCGAGACCTCGACGATGGCGCGCGCCTGCGAGCGGGCGGTCGCCCGCGGTCTGCCGGCCATCGCCTTCACCGAGCACCTCGACTTCACGACGTGGTCGCCGGACGACCGCGCGACCGCCGACGGCCTGGTCGACCGGCACGCCTCCCGGCACCTGCCGATCGACGTCGAGGGCTACTTCGCCGAGCTGGAGGAGTGCCGCGAGCGCTTCCCCGAGCTGCGGATCTGGTCGGGCGTGGAGACCGGGGAGCCGCACCTGTTCGCCGCCAGCGTCGCCCGCCACCTGAGCGACGCCCCGGTGGACCGGGTGCTGGGGTCGCTGCACTCGCTCAGCCAGGACGGCCGCCTCTACGGCGTGGGCCGGCTGCTCTACCCGGACCCCGACTCCACGATGCGGCGCTACCTCGCCGAGGTCGTCGACATGGTGGAGAGCAGCGACGTCTTCCAGGTGCTCGCCCACGTCGACTTCCCGCGCCGCTACTGGCCCGGCGGCAGCGACCGGTACGCCGAGAAGGACTACGAGGAGGAGTACCGGGCGGTGTTCCGGGCCCTGGCCGGCACCGGGCGGGCGCTGGAGGTCAACACCTCCAGCCCGCTGGCCTCGGTCGACCAGGTGCGCTGGTTCTTCGAGGAGGGCGGCGAGGCGATCAGCTTCGGCAGCGACGCCCACCAGCCGGCCGCCGTCGGCCAGTACTTCGACCTGGCCGTGGACGTCGTCGAGGCGGCGGGGTTCCGCCCCGGCCGGGACGCGTTCGACTTCTGGCGCCGGTGACCGATTCCGCCCGGAACAAGTGCTTCACCGCTAAGGGAGTTTGCGGTTAGGGTCAGCCGGTGACCTCCACCCGCCGCGTCGTGATCGCCCTGGGCGGCAACGCGATGACCGGCCCCGACGGGTCGGCCACCCCCAGCGCCCAGCAGGCCGCGATCGCGAGCGCCTGCGCGCACGTGGCGGCGGTCGTGGCCACCGGGGTCGAGGTGGTCCTGACCCACGGCAACGGCCCGCAGGTGGGCAACCTGCTGGTCAAGAACGAGCTCGCCGCGCACGAGGTGCCACCGGTCCCGCTGGACTGGTGCGTGGCCCAGACGCAGGCGACGATCGGCTTCACGCTCGCCGACGAGCTGGACGCCGCCCTCGCCGCGCGGGGGCTCGCGCAGCGCACCGCCAGCCTGGTCACCCGCACCCTGGTCGACCCCGACGACCCGAACTTCCGCGAGCCGTCGAAGCCGGTGGGGCGCTTCCTCTCCCGGGAGAAGGCGGAGACGTTCATCGCGCACGGCCAGATCTGGGAGGACCGCGGGCCGCGCGGCTGGCGCCGCGTCGTCGCCTCACCGGAGCCCCGCTCGGTGGTCGACGTCCCGGCGATCTCGGCGCTGGCCGGCGCCGGCTTCGTCGTCGCCTGCGCGGGCGGCGGTGGCATCCCGGTGGTGGACGACGGCGACGGCGGCGCCCTGCGCGGCGTCGAGGCGGTCATCGACAAGGACCTCACCGCCGCGCTGCTGGCCGCGGAGCTCGGCGCCGACACCCTGGTGATCGCCACCGACGTCCCGAACGTGATGGTCGACTTCGGCACGCCGTCGGCCCGGCCGCTGAGCGCCGTGACCGCCGCGGAACTGCGTGCGCACGCCCATGCCGGGCAGTTCGCCCGCGGCAGCATGGGCCCCAAGGTCGACGCCGCGCTGCGCTTCGTCGAGGGCGGCGCGGACCGGCGCGCCGTCATCACCAGCCTGGAGCACATCTCCGACGCCGTCCGCGGGGACGCCGTCGGCACCGTCTTGACCGCCTGACCCGTCCGCACCGACCGAGAGGAACGCCGTGCCCGCACCGATCGAGGTCCGCAAGGTCCCGCTGCACAACGTCAGTGACGCCTCCGAGCTGGCCAAGCTCATCGACGACGGCGTCATCGACGCCGACCGGGTCATCGCCGTCATCGGCAAGACCGAGGGCAACGGCGGCATCAACGACTACACCCGGATCATCGCCGACCGCGCCTTCCGCGAGGTGCTCGTGGAGAAGGGCACCCGGCCGCTGGAGGAGGTCAAGCAGGTCCCGATCGTGTGGTCCGGTGGCACCGACGGTGTCATCAGCCCGCACGCGACGGTCTTCGCCACCCTCCCCGAGGACGCCGTCGAGAAGACCGACGAGCCCCGGCTGACCGTCGGCTTCGCGATGAGCGAGGTCCTGCTGCCCGAGGACATCGGCCGCGTCGCGATGGTGGAGAAGGTGGCCGCCGGCGTGAAGCAGGCGATGGCCGAGGCGGGCATCACCGACCCGGCCGACGTGCACTACGTGCAGACCAAGACGCCGCTGCTGACCATCGACACCATCCGCGACGCCCACGAGCGTGGCCAGACGACCATCCTGGAAGAGCCGCACGGCTCGATGGACATCTCCAACGGCACGACGGCGCTGGGCATCGCGGTGGCGCTCGGCGAGATCGAGATGCCGACGCAGGAGCAGATCATGCGCGACCTCTCCCTGTACTCCTCCGTGGCGTCCTGCTCGTCGGGCGTGGAGCTGGACCAGGCGCAGATCGTCGTCGTCGGCAACGCCCGCGGGCACGGCGGCAACTACCGCGTCGGCCACTCGGTGATGAAGGACGCCCTCGACCAGGACGGCATCTGGGCCGCGATCCGCGACGCCGGCCTCGACCTGCCCGAGCGTCCGCACCACACCGACCTCGGCGACCGGCTGGTCAACGTGTTCCTCAAGTGCGAGGCCTCCCCCGACGGCAAGGTCCGCGGCCGCCGCAACGCCATGCTGGACGACTCCGACGTCTCGTGGCACCGCCAGATCAAGGCCTGCGTGGGCGGCGTGACGGCGTCGGTCACCGGAGACCCGGCCGTGTTCGTGTCGGTCGCCGCCGTGCACCAGGGCCCGTCGGGCGGTGGCCCGGTGGCCGCGATCGTCAAGGCGTGACGACAGCCGCGGGAGCATCGCAGCGAGCTCTGCGAGCGAGGAGCGGACCGCGGCGCGGAGTCAGGCAGACGGGCAAGGCCTGACGCCCTCTCGCAGTTGATCATGGGGTCGGTGCCGCCGGTGGCACCGACCCCGTGATCGACGCGACCGTGTCCCCGAGCCGCGCACCGGAGATCCCACGCGACGGGGGCGGCCGGGGCACCGTTGCGTGCACTCTCGGTGGACGCGGCGGCCCTGAGACCACGATGTGTGCACAGACCGGAGCCCCAGCGCACAGACCGGGCGCCAGCGCCACGACGCCGTCATCTCCCCGCGCGAGTGACGGCAACCCGGCTCACGCCTCGAACTGGACCCGGGCGCAGCCCCGCGTCCAGCCCCCACCCGCACGTCGAGCAGGCCCTCCACGGGCAGGGCGACGATGGCGTCGAGCGCCGTCCGGACGGGTCAGGGCAGGATCGCGTCCACGTAGCCGCCGTCGACCCGCACCGCGCCGCCGGTGGTGGCCGAGGCCAGCGGCGAGGCCAGGTAGACGCACATGTGGGCGATCTCCTCGGGCTCGATCAGCCGCTGCAGCAGGGACTGCGGGCGGTGCAGCCGCATGAACTCCCGCTGCGCCTCCTCCCACGGCAGGGCGCGGTCGACCAGCGAGTAGACGAAGTCCTCGACCCCGCCGGTGTGCGTCGGCCCGGCGATCACCGAGTTCACCGTCACGCCGGAGCCGGCAGCCTCCTTGGCGAAGCCGCGGGACACCGCCAGCAGCGCCGTCTTCGTGACGCCGTAGTGCACCATCTCGGCCGGGACGACGACCGCCGAGTCGCTGGCGATGTACTGCACCCGCCCCCAGCCGCGCTCCCGCATGCCGGGCAGGTAGGCGCGGGTCAGCCGGACGGCGGTCAGCACGTTGGTCTCGAAGTAGCGCCGCCACTCGTCGTCCGGGATCTCCAGCACCGGCTGCGCGCCGAAGACCCCGAGGTTGTTGACCAGGACGTCGACGTCCGGCACGGCGTCCAGCAGCGCGGCGGTGCCCTCGTCGGTGGTGACGTCGCCGGCCACGGTGCGCACCCGCGCGCCGTCGACGCCGCTGCGCACCCCGGCCGCCGCGGCGTCGAGCCTGGCGGCGTCCCGGCCGGTGAGGACGACGGAGGCGCCGGCGCGCGCCAGGCCGGTGGCGATGGCCAGCCCGATGCCCTGGGAGGAGCCGGTGACGACGGCCGTGCGGCCGCCGAGGTCGATGCGCATGCCGCTTCCAAGGCGGCCGCGCAGGCCGGTGTTCCGGCGGCCGGGACGCCCGCCGGTCAGCTCCGGGCGCTCAGGTCGGCGCTGATCCGGTCGGCCGTCTCCACCAGCAGCGGGACCACCTCCCGCTCCAGCCGGGCGACCGTCGACCGGCCCGCGGAGGTGGACGACGCCAGCGCGGCCACCACCTGCCCGGAGCGGTCCCGGACCGGCGCGGACGCCGACAGCAGGCCGGCCTCCAGTTCCTCGTCGACGATCGACCAGCCCCGCTCGCGCACCCGGGCCAGCTCCGCCCTCAGCGCGGACGGGTCGGTCACCGTGCGGCGCGTGATCGCGCGCAGCGGCCGGCTGTTGAGCGCCGAGTCCACGACCTCCGTCGGCGCCCACGCCAGGAGCACCCGCCCCATGGAGGTGGCGTACGCCGGCACCCGGGTGCCCACGGAGACGTTGATGCTCATGATCCGGCGCACCGGTACCCGGGCCACGTAGACCACCTCGTCGCCGTCCAGGTTCGCCAGCGAGGCGGACTCGTGGGTCTCCTCGGCCAGCTTGAGCAGGTGCGGCTGGGCGAGGTCGATGAGCGCGTTGGACGCCGTGTAGTGCTGGCCGATGCTGAGCACCCGCGGCGTGAGCGACCAGCGCCCGCCCGCGCCGCGCACGTACCCCATCCGCTCGAGGGTGATCAGGAAGCGCCGCACCGCCGGCCGGGACAGGCCGGTCAGCTGCGCGAGCTCGGCGAGGGTCGGCTCGGGGTGGTCGGCGTCGAAGGCCAGGAGGACGGCGAAGCCGCGCTCGAGGCTCTGCACGACGTCACGGTCCCCGTTCGTGGAGTCGCCACCCTCGCCGGTCATCGCCATCACCCCCCATCTTCCTGCACGAGGGGGTTGACGGTCGTTCGTGACCCGGAGCACACTCCCTGAACGCTGAGCGGACAGCACGTACGCAGTGCGTACACCATCCCGCGGGGAGGAGCACGGATGCTCGACTCACGCACGGTCCGCAACGCCTTCGGACGGTTCGCCACGGGCGTCACCGTCGTCACCTGCGCCAAGGACGACGGCGTGCCGCACGGCGCCACCGTCAACGCCTTCACCGCCGTCTCCCTCGAACCCGCGCTGTGCCAGGTGACGCTCACCCGCCAGTCGAAGGCGTGCAGGTACCTCGAGGGCGCCCCGTTCGCGGTCAACGTGCTGGCCAGCGGCCAGCTCGACACCGCGTGGCACTTCGCCGGCCGCCCGCAGGACCCCGAGCCGGCGTGGGCGGAGGGCCCCACCGCGCCGGTCCTGGTCGGCAACGCCGCCACGATCTCCTGCCGGCCGTGGCGCGCCTACGACGGAGGCGACCACCTGATCGTCATCGGCGAGGTCGTCGACCTCGACGTCACCGACAGCGACCCGCTGCTGTTCTTCGGCGGCCGGTTCCGCGAGCTGGCCGCCCCGGCCACCGGCGTGCACTGGAGCGGCTCCCTCGACTGCCCGGAGCTGGGCTGGTTCGACGCCGGCTCGTCCTTCACCACCCTGCGCCCGCACCGCGCGGCGTCCTGACGCGCGCCCGGCCGCCTCCGCACCCCCTCTCCGTTCCACCGCACGGCCGCAGTCCCCTGCTCCACCGACGAAGGAGGGTCCCCTGTGACGCTCGAGCAAGAACGCGAAGTCCCCCGCCCCCGCGGTGCCGAGGGTGGCGCCCCCGACGCCGGGACGCCGACGGCGACGCGGCCGATGACCGGCGACGAGTACATCGAGAGCCTGCGCGACGACCGCGAGGTGTGGATCTACGGCGAGCGCGTCGCCGACGTGACGACGCACCCGGCCTTCCGCAACCCGGTCCGGATGACCGCCCGCCTCTACGACTCCCTGCACGACCCCGCCCACCGGGACGTCCTCACCACGCCCACCGACACCGGCTCCGGCGGCTTCACCCACCCGTTCTTCCGCGCCCCGCACTCGGTGGAGGACATGGTCCGCGACCGGGACGCGATCGCGACGTGGGCGCGCATGACCTACGGCTGGATGGGGCGCGCCCCCGACTACAAGGCCGCCTTCCTCGGCACGCTCGGCGCCAACAGCCAGTTCTACGACCCCTACGAGGCCAACGCGAAGCGCTGGTACAAGGAGTCGCAGGAGAAGGTCCTCTACTGGAACCACGCGATCATCAACCCGCCGGTCGACCGCAACCTCCCGCCCGACGAGGTCGGCGACGTCTTCATGAAGGTGGAGAAGGAGACCGACGCCGGGCTGATCGTCTCCGGCGCCAAGGTGGTGGCCACCGGGTCGGCGATCACCAACTACAACTTCATCGCCCACTACGGCCTGCCGATCAAGAAGAAGGAGTTCTCCCTCATCTGCACGGTGCCGATGGACGCACCGGGCGTGAAGCTGATCTGCCGCTCCAGCTACACGCAGCAGGCCGCCGTCATGGGCAGCCCGTTCGACTACCCCCTGTCCAGCCGCATGGACGAGAACGACACGATCTTCGTCTTCGACAAGGTGCTGGTGCCGTGGGAGAACGTCTTCCTCTACGGCGACCCCGAGAAGACCAACGGCTTCTTCCCGGTGTCCGGGTTCCTCCCCCGGTTCACGCTGCACGGCTGCACGCGCCTGGCGGTCAAGCTCGACTTCATCGCCGGCCTGCTCATGAAGGCCCTGGAGGCCACCGGCAGCAAGGACTTCCGCGGCGTGCAGACCCGCGTCGGTGAGGTCATCGGCTGGCGCAACGTCTTCTGGGCGCTGACCGACGCGATGGTCCACACCCCCGACGAGTGGGTCGGCGGCACGCTGCTGCCCAAGCTCGACTACGGGCTGACCTACCGCATGTTCATGATCCACGGCTATCCGCGGGTCAAGGAGATCATCGAGTCCGACGTCGCCAGCGGGCTGATCTATCTCAACTCGCACTCCGTCGACTTCAAGACCCCCGAGGTGCGGCCCTACCTCGACAAGTACGTCCGCGGCTCCAACGGCATCGACGCCGTCGACCGGGTCAAGGTCATGAAGGCGCTGTGGGACTCGGTCGGCACCGAGTTCGGCGGCCGGCACGAGCTGTACGAGCGCAACTACTCCGGCAACCACGAGAACGTGAAGGCCGAGCTGCTCTTCGCCGCCGAGGCCCAGGGCACGACCACCGCGATGAAGGGGCTGGCCGAGGCCTGCCTGGCCGAGTACGACCTCGACGGCTGGACGGTGCCGGACCTCATCGGCAACGACGACGTCTCCTTCTTCTCCCGTTCCCGTTGACCGCGACCCCCACACACCTCGAGGAGCACGTGTCATGACCACGACCGACCCCAGCGCCCAGCAGGCCGGCATCCCCGCGGCCCGGGCCACCACCGAGCAGGCGTCGCCGACCGCGGCCGGCTCGGGCGCCAGCGCCACCGCCTCCTTCCGGACCACCGAGCAGTACCACTCGGGGTCGGCGGCGGTGTCCCCCGAGCGGGTCAGCGCCGTCGTCTCCGCCGTCCTGGCCGGTGTGCACCAGGCGATCCGCGACCACGACGTCACCTATCCGGAGTTCCAGGCCGCCAAGGCCTGGATGATCGAGGTCGGCGAGGGCGGCGAGTGGCCGCTGTTCCTCGACGTCTTCGTCGAGCACGTCGTCGAGGAGGTCGCCGCCCGCACCCAGACCGGCACCAAGGGCAGCATCCTCGGCCCCTACTACCTCCCCGGCCAGAAGCGCCTGCCGGCACGGGCCACCCTGCCGATGCGCGACGACGAGCAGGGCACGCCGCTGGTGCTCTCCGGCCAGGTCCGCGACGTCGACGGCACGCCCCTGGCCGGCGCCGAGGTCGACATCTGGCAGGCCGACCACCTCGGCTACTACTCCGGGTTCGCCCCCGGCATCCCCGACGGCAACCTGCGCGGCGTCGTCGTCACCGACGGGGACGGGGGGTTCGAGATCCGCACCATCCAGCCCGCGCCGTACCAGATCCCGACCGACGGGCCGACCGGCAAGCTCATCACCGCCGCCGGCTGGCACCCGTGGCGCCCGGCCCACCTGCACCTGCTGGTGCGCGCGCCCGGGCACCGCACGATCACCACGCAGCTGTACTTCGCCGGCGGCGAGTGGCTCGACAGCGACGTCGCCGAGGCGACCAAGCCCGAGCTCGTCCTCGACCCGCAGGACACCGGCGACGGCACCCGTGCGGTCACCTACGACTTCGTGCTGGAGCCCGAGCAGCGGTCCGCGGCCGCCTGATCGCACCACCCGGGCCGTGCGGGTTCCCCGCACGGCCCGGGTCCGTCCCTCGACCCCAGCAAAGGAGCCCCCGCATGCTCTTCCACGTGCGCATGGACGTCGCCATCCCCCGGGACCTCGACCCCGAGGAACGCACCCGGCTGGTGACCACCGAGAAGGCCCGCGCACTGGACCTGCAGCGCAGCGGCAAGTGGGTGCACCTGTGGCGGGTGGTCGGCGCGTACAGCAACGTCAGCGTCTTCGACGTGGAGGGCACCGACGAGCTGCACGACATCCTGTGGAACCTGCCGCTGTTCCCCTTCATGACGATCGCGGTGACGCCGCTGACCGAGCACCCCTCGGCCCTCTCCGCCAACCCGTGAGCTCCGTCGAGGAGCGGCTGCGACGGCTTGAGGACGTCGAGGAGATCCGCCGGCTCGACGCGGTCTACTGCCGGCTGCTGGACGACGGCGACTGGCCGGCCCTGGTCGCGCTGTTCACCGAGGACGGCGTGTTCGACGGGCTGTCCCGGGTGAGCGGCCGGGCCGACCTGCTGGCCTTCTTCTCCGGGCTGGCCGACGGCGGGCTGACCGCCTTCTGGCACCACGTCTCCAACCTGGAGGTCGAGGTGGCCGGCGACGCGGCCACGGTGCGCTCCCTGCTGTGGCAGCCGTGCGTCGTCGACGGCGTCCCGCACGTGGCGGCCGGGCGGTACCGCGACGAGCTGGTGCGCACCGGCGAGGGGTGGCGCTACCGGGTCAAGCAGGTCCGGTTCTCCTACTGGGCACCGCTGACGGTTGGATGGGACCAGCACCGGTTCAGCCTCGAGGCGGCTCGCGCCGCCGCCGTCCCCAGGGGAGTCCACCCATGACCGCACAGCTGTCCGCCGTCGTCGACGGCCCGGACGACGCCCCCGTCCTCGTGCTCGGCCCGTCGCTGGGCACCGACACCGGACTGTTCGACGCCCAGGCCACCGCGTTCGCCGGCGACTTCCGCGTGGTCCGTTACGACCTGCGCGGGCACGGCGGCTCGGAGGTCGTCCCGGGCCCGTGCACGATGGCCGACCTCGCCGGCGACGTGGTGGCCCTGCTCGACCGGCTCGGGGTCGACCGCTTCTCCTACGCCGGGGTCTCCATCGGTGGGGCGATCGGCCAGCAGCTGGCCCTGACCGTGCCCGAGCGGCTGGAGAAGCTGGCGATCATCGCCTCGGCGGCGCAGTTCGCCGACCCGCCGTCCTGGGCGGTGCGCGCCAAGCAGGTGCGCGAGCACGGCACCGAGACGCTGGTCGGCTCCCGCACCGGCACCTGGTTCACCGCGGCCTGGGCGGAGAAGAACCCCGACGAGGCGCTGCGGCTGCTGCAGATGCTGCGCGACACCCCCGACGAGGGCTACGCCGCCTGCTGCGAGGCGATCGGCGCCTTCGACGTCCGTGACCGGCTGGGCGAGATCACCGCGCCGACGCTGGTCGTGGCCGGCGAGGAGGACCCCGCCACGCCGCCGGACATGGTGCGGCTGATCGCCGACGGCATCGGCGGCGCCCGGTTCCTCGTCGTCACGGGTGCGGGCCACCTGCCCAACGCCACCGACCCGGAGACGGTGAACGCCGCGCTGCGCGGCCACCTGGCCTGAGCCGCTCGACCCTGCGCGAGATCGGCGATCTGGTGGCGGTCAGCGGCTGACGGCCACCAGATCGCCGATCTCGCGCCCGGGGTCGCGCGCCCCGGGGTCAGCGGGAGTAGTACTCCACGACCAGCTGCTCCTCGCAGACCACCGGGACCTCGTCCCGGCCCGGCGTCCGCTCGTAGCGGGCGACCAGGTCGGCCAGCCGGACCTCCAGGTAGGCCGGCGCGGTGGCGTGCCCGCCGGACGCCGCGACGACGAACGGGTCCTTGGTGCGCGACTTCTCGGCGATCTGCACGACGTCCCCCGGCCGCAGCCGGTACGAGGGCCGGTCCACCCGCCGGCCGTTGACCAGCACGTGCCGGTGGGTGACGAACTGGCGGGCCTGGTAGATGGTGCGCGCGAAGCCGGCCCGCAGCACCGTGGCGTCCAGCCGTGACTCGAGGTCCTGGATCAGCGCCTCGCCGGTCTTGCCGCCGGCGCGCCTGGCCCGGTCGAAGGCCGCCCGCAGCTGGGTCTCGCTGATGTCGTACTGCGCCCGCAGCCGCTGCTTCTCCTTGAGCCGGGTGGAGTAGTCGCTGTCCTTGCGGCGCTTGCGGCCGTGCTCACCCGGCGGGTAGGGACGCCGCTCGAAGTACTGGACGGCCTTCGGCGTGAGCGGGATGCCGAGCGCGCGACTGATCCGGATCTTCGGACGCGGGGTGTTCACGGGACCTCCTGGTTTGGTTAGGCTCACCTTACTCCCGCTCGATTCGCCGACGTCCACCCCGAGGAAGCCATGACCGCTGGTCCCCGTCCCGTCCCTCGGACGCCCGCCGACGCCGGCTCCACCCCCGCGTCCGACGCCGCCGAGCGGGCCCGCACGGTCGCCACCAGGCCGGCCGCCTCCCTCACCGCGCTCGGCCTCGGCACCAGCCGGCTCCTGGCCACCACGACCACCGACGACGGGGACGTGCTCGTCGTCGTCCCGCGCTCGGGCGGGCTGGCCGCCGCCGTCACCGCCTCGCCCGAGGGCGACCTGCCCGCGCGGGTCACGGTCACGTCCCGTTCGTCGCTCCCCCTGCGCAACCCGCTGCGGGCACGGCTGGAGCTGGCCGGCTGGCTCACCCCGGTGCCGGCCCGCGACGAGCCCGAGCGGGTGCTGGCCTTCGCCGCCGCGCAGCCCACCGACGTGCTGCTCGACGTCGGCCTCACCGCGACGCTCCTGCGCCTGGACCTCGCCGAGGTCCTGCTGCACGAGGGCGGCGGCTGCACCGAGATCACGCCGGAGGAGTACGCCGCGGCCCGCCCCGACCCGCTCGGGACGGTGGAGTCCGACCTGCTCGCCGACTCGGCCGGCCCCCTGGCCGAGCTGTGCGCCCGGGTGCGGGCGTGGACCGGCGACGACGACGTCCACCTGCTCGGCGTGGACCGCTTCGGCGTCGTGTTCCGCGTGGAGCACCGGCGCGGCTGCCACGACCTGCGGACGCCGTTCCCCGCGCCGCTGGCCGGCCCCGGCGAGTTCGCCGCCGCCGTCGACCGCCTGCTGGCCTGCGCCCGGGCATGAGCACGCGCGAGACCGGCGGCCTCGTGGCGATCAGCGGTCGATCGCCACGAGACCGCCGATCTCGAGGAGGGGGCGGGTGCGTCAGGCCGCGGTGCGGGTCTCCTCGGCCAGCGCCCGCAGCGCCTGCTCGAAGCACTGCTGCGGCGGCTGGACCAGCCCGGCGCCGACCTGGCCGGTGCCGGCCACCCGGCCGGCCATGCCGGTGTTGATCTGCGGCAGCCAGCCCGAGCGCGCCACCTTGAGCACGTCGATGCCGGTCGGCGAGCCGCGGAAGCCGAGGATCGGCACCTGCATCGCGGGGTTCTCCGCCAGGGTCAGCTGGTACATCCGCTCGGTGGTGGCCAGCGCGTCGGGCACGGTGCCGCCGACGAACCGGACGATCGCCGGCGCCGCGGCCATCGTGAAGCCGCCGACGCCGTAGGTCTCCATGATCGCGGAGTCGCCGATGTCGGGGTTGGCGTCCTCGGGGCCGTAGTCGCCGAGGAACAGGCCCACCGGGGTGTTGGCGGGGCCGGTGAACCAGCGGTCGCCGGTGCCGGCGGTCTGGATGCCGAACTCCGTCCCGTTCCGGGCCATCACGGTGACCATCGACGAGCCGGGGATGTCGCGGGCGGCGTCCATGGCCAGCTTCGCCGTCGGCATGCCGAGGTTGAGGAAGAAGTGCTCGTTGCCGCCGGCGAACGTGAGCACCGCGGCGATGTCGGACGACGGCACGCCCTCCACCGCGACGATGGCCGGGGAGAGCTCGCGGAGGGTCATGAGCGAGCCGGCGCGGTTGCGGTTGTGCCCCTCGTCGCCCATCTGCAGCATCTGCGCGAGGATCGCCTTGACGTCCAGCGGCTCGGCCATCGACCGCACCGCCTTCTGCAGCACCGGGCCCAGCACGTCGCGCATCCAGCGCAGCCGGGTGATGACCTCGTCGTTGTAGGCGCCCATCCGCAGCACCTTGCCGAGGCCCTCGTTGAGGTTGGAGAACGCCTGGCCGCCGTGGACCGGGTCCTGCAGGCACCACATCCACATCGACGGGCTGGTCACCCCGGCCATCGGCCCGACGGCGCGGTGGTGGTGGCACGGGTCGAGGGCGATCTCGCCCGCGGCGAGGATCCGCTCGGCCTCCTCGACGGTGTCGGCCCAGCCCTCGAACAGGCAGGCGCCGATCAGCGCGCCGCGCAGCGGCCCGCTGGCGTCGGCCCAGCCGATCGGCGGGCCGGCGTGCAGCAGCATGCGGTCGGGCAGGCCGAGCACCTCACGGGCCGGGCGGACGTCGACCAGCTGGGAGCCCGCGGCCATGACCCGCTCCACGGCGGTCCGGTTGGCGGCGGCCCGGCGGCGGTCGAGGGCGAGCGCGGCGAGGTCGGCGGGGTCGCCGAAGCCCGGCGGGCGCCAGTCGACGTCGTGCACCTCGGCGCCCTGGGCGCGCAGCGCGTCGGAGAAGACGTCGACGCCGGCCGCGACGATCACCGGCGGGGCGGAGAGCAGGTCGGCGAGGCTCACGCGTCCTCCTCGCTGGCGCTCGTCGGACGAGAGAGCCAGGCTGCTCCGTCGATTGATGAGATCGCAAGCTCGCTCATGATGCAGCTCCCAGCAGGTCGAGGGCGTGCCGCGTCGCCGCGGCGTTGGAGGCGAAGACGGCGGCGCCGGCGGCGGAGAGGGCGTCGGCCTGCCGGGCCCAGCCCTGCGGGTCGCCCTCGGTGCCGACCAGCGCGACCACGACCGGCAGCGGGGTGGCCGAGGCCTCGCGGGCGGCGGTCAGCGCCGGCACGAGGGAGGCGGCGGGGTCGCTGTCCGCCCCGTAGCCCAGGACGACGTCCAGCAGGAGGACGGCGGGCTCGTCGGCGGCGGCCACCCCGGCGAGGGCCTCCAGGCGCAGCGTCGGGTCGATCATCGGGTGGGCGCGGCCCACGGTCAGCGCGTCGTCCCCGAAGTCGACGACGACGTGGCCCGGGGCGGACAGGTCCGTACCGAGATCGAGCTCCGGGCGCAGCGGGGTGTTGGAGCGGATGTCGCCGAGTACGGGCGCGGCCAGCAGCATCGCCTCGTCGGCGAGGGTGCCGCCGGAGTAGAGGCCCTTGAGCACCGCGCCCGGGGCGGCGGCGACGCCGTCGCCGGGGCGCGACGGCCACTCCGGCACCGCGACGCCCATGTCGGCGAGCAGCGCCTCGACGGCGGCGGTGAGGTCGGGGGTCTCCGCGGAGAGGGCGGCGGAGCGGACCGGGACCGACAGCTGCGCCGCCGCCTCCGACACCGCGGCGGCCACCGACGGCGCCGGGGGCTTGGAGACCAGCAGCACCCGCTCGGTGGCCGGGTCGGCGTCCAGGGCGGCGAGCGCGTCGAGCGTGGCCAGGCCGCCGACGGCCTCGGAGAGGTCGCGGCCGCCGACGCCGAGCACGTGACTGACCCCGATCCCGGCCATGTCCAGCAGGCAGGAGACCTGCTGGGCGCCGGTGCCGCTGGCGGCCACGAGCCCGACCGGCCCGGGGCGGACGACGTTGGCGAAGCCCAGGGCGACCCCGGAGACGATCGCCGTGCCGCAGTCGGGGCCCATGACCAGGACGCCGGCGTCGTGCGCGGCCCGCTTGAGCGCCACCTCGTGCTCGACGGGCACGCCGTCGGAGAAGACCAGCACGCTGCGGCCGGCGGCGATCGCGTCGGCGGCCTCGGCGACGGCGTACTGCCCGGGCACGCTGACGATGGCCAGCGCCGACCCGTCGGTGGACAGGGCGTCGAGGCCCGCGCCGATGGTGCGCGCCGGGATGGCGTCGGCGGTGGTGCCGGCCCGCTCGCGCGCGGTGAGGGCGGCATCGACGGCGGCGACCGCGGCGCCGAGCACGTCGTCGTCCACGGCGGTGATCGCGATGAGGAGCTGGTCGGGCGAGACGTCGCCCTCCGGTGCGAGGCCCATGTTCCGGGCCAGCTCCAGGTTCAGCGGGGTGGCCATCGCGACCAGGACGGCGGAGACGCCGTCGCGGGCGCCGATGTCACGGCTGACCTGCATCAACTTGACCGAGTCGGCGTAGACGCCGCTGCGGAGGGAGACGTGCCGGGCTCCGGCGTCGGATGGGGCGGTCACCCCGCGAACCGTACCCGCATGTTGCCTCAGCGTTAAGACATCTCGTGCAATAACGATTTAGCACTGAGGTACTTCCGCCGGCTGACCTGCGGTGACACATTGGCGCCCAATCTGGTGCCGGGGCACGCCATCATCCGGTTGCCGGCCCGGTCTGTGGTGCACATCGAGGAGGCACTCATGGCGTTCAGCTGGAAGCTCTACGGGGACGGCAAGACCCCGCCACTGGGGGAGGCCGTCGCCCCAGACGAGCGGCTGTCGTGGCCGCTCACCATCGGCATCGGCGCGCAGCACGTCGTCGCGATGTTCGGTGCGACCTTCGTCTTCCCGCTCGTCATGGGGCTGGACGCGAACCTCGCGATCATGATGAGCGGCGTCGCGACGATCATCTTCCTGCTCATGGTCAGCGGGAAGGTGCCGAGCTACCTCGGCACCAGCGCCTCGTTCGTGGGCGGCGTCGTCGCGGTACGCGCGGCCGGGGGCGACTCCAGCGACGTCGTGGGCGCGATCCTGGTCTCCGGCGTCATCCTGGCCCTCATCGGCGTGCTCATCCACTTCGCCGGCGTGCGGTTCCTGCACGCGATCCTGCCGCCTGCCGTCACCGGCGCCGTGGTGCTGCTGATCGGCTTCAACCTGGCGCCGGTCGTCGCGGGCATCTACTGGCCGCAGGACCAGTGGGTCGCGCTGGCCACGATGGCCTTCGTCATCGTCGCCTCGCTGGCACTGCGCGGCTTCTGGGCCCGCATCTCCATCCTGCTGGGCCTGATCTTCGGCTACCTGCTCTCGTGGCTGCTCGACGTCACGGCCGGTCCGATCACCTCGGTGCTCGGTGGCGCGACGGAGGCGACCACCCACGACCGCCTCGTGAACATCGCCGCGGTCGGTGACGCGCCGTGGATCGGGCTGCCCGACTTCACCGCACCCAGCTTCTCGCTGAACTTCAGCCTGCTGGTGCTGCCCGCCGTCATCGCGCTGGTCGCCGAGAACACCGGTCACGTCAAGGCGGTCGCCGCGATGACCAAGCGGGACCTCGACCCGGTCATGGGCCGCGCCATCGCCGCGGACGGTGTGGGCACCGTCGTCGCCTCGGCGGTCGGGGGTTCGCCGACGACGACCTACGCCGAGAACATCGGCGTCATGGCGGCCACCCGCGTCTACTCGACCGCGGCGTACTACGTGGCCGCGATCGTGGCGATCCTGCTCGGCCTCTGCCCGAAGTTCGGCGCCCTGATCAACGCCATCCCCGGTGGCGTGCTCGGCGGCATCACCGTCGTCCTCTACGGGATGATCGGCCTGCTCGGCGCGAAGATCTGGAAGGAGAACCGGGTCGACTTCGCCAACCCGATCAACCTCGTGCCGCTGGCCGCCGGGATCATCATCGCGATCGGCAACGTCACGATGGTCTTCAGCGACAACTTCTCACTCGGCGGGATCGCCCTCGGCACCATCGTCGCCGTGGCCGGCTGGCACATCGCCCGCGCGATCGCACCGGCCGAGATGAAGGAGGCGCTGCTCCGGGAGGGTGTCCACCCGGCTGCCGCCTCCACCTTCGGACACGTGCACGGCGACGAGGTCACCCCCGACCCGTCGTCGGTGGACGAGGTCGGCCGCCCCGGGATCCCGGGCTCGCGCACCCCGGGCGAGAACCGGATCGAGAAGTGACCGCCGGCGCCGGGTCCTGAGCACCGGGCGCCACCGCTCGACGGAGGGGACCTCGCCGGTTGCCGGCGGGGTCCCCTCCTCGTTCGCGGGCTCCTCACCGGAGGCAAGACAATTTAGCGCTGAGGTACTTCCGTCCCGGCTGACCACGTGAAACATTCGGATCTCCGGCCAGCACCGCTCCTGAGCGGCACCTCCACCCGGACCCGTACGACAGAGGAGGCACTCGTGGCGTTGCACCAGACGTCGCACCGCGGTCGCGGTCAGGGAATCGGCGCCCGGTGAAGCCCGCCCCGTTCCGGTACGCCGACCCGCGCACGCTGGAGGAGGTCCTCGAGGTCCTCGCCACGGAGGACGGCGCCAAGGTCCTCGCCGGCGGCCAGTCGCTGCTGCCGCTGCTGTCGATGCGGCTGGCGGCGCCGGCCACGCTGGTGGACATCAACCGGGTGCCCGGCCTCGACGCCGTCGAGGTCACCGGGGACGGCGTCCGGGTGGGCGCCCTGGTCCGGCACGCCACCATCCTGCACGACCACGCGGCCGCCGGCGTCCAGCCGCTGCTGGCCCGCGCCACCGCGAACGTGGCCCACCCCGCGGTCCGCAACCGCGGGACGACGGTCGGCTCGATCGCGCACGCCGACCCCTCCGGCGAGATGACGTCCGTCCTCGCCCTCACCGACGGCTCGGTCACCGTGGCCACGCCCGGCGGTGTCGAGACCGTGCCGTGGCGCGACCTGTTCGTCGGACCGCTGGAGACCTCGCTGTCCGGGCCGTCCCTGGTCACCTCCGCCTTCTTCCCGGCGCTGCCCGAGCGCTCGGGCACCGCCTTCGCCGAGGTCGCCCGCCGCAAGGGCGACTACGCGGTCTGCGGCGCCGGCGTCGTCGTCACGCTCGACGGCTCCCGTCGCGTGTCGGCCGCCCGCGCGGCCTACATCTCCGTCGGGCTGGTGCCCGAGGTGCACGACCTGACCGACGCCGTCGCCGGCCAGCCGGTGGAGAAGGCCGACTGGTCCGCGGCCGGCGAGCTGGCCCGCACGCTGGTCGAGCCGGACGGCGACCTGCACGCCAGCGCGGAGTACCGACGCCTGCTGGTCGGCGTGCTGACCGAACGAACCCTGGGCCAGGCCGCGGCCGAGGCAGCCGAGAGGACCGACGCATGACCGTCTCCGTCGACACCGAGCGGACCGTCACGATCACCGTCAACGGGGTGCCGCGGAAGGCGACCGTGCCGGTGCGCCGACTGCTGTCCGACGCGCTGCGCCACGACCTCGGGCTGACCGGCACCCACGTCGGCTGCGAGCACGGCGTCTGCGGGGCGTGCACGGTGCTGGTGGACGGCGCCCCGGTGCGCTCCTGCCTGGTGCTCGCCGTCCAGGTCGACGGCGCCGAGGTGGAGACCGTCGAGGGGCTGGCCCGCGAGGACCACCAGGGCGGGCAGGTGCTGCACCCGGTGCAGGAGGCCTTCCGCGAGTGCCACGCGCTGCAGTGCGGCTTCTGCACGCCTGGCTTCCTCATGACGATCAAGGCGGGGCTGGAGAACCGGGACGCGTCGGCCGAGCTCACCGAGGAGGAGGTCGACGACATGGTCGGCGGCAACCTCTGCCGGTGCACCGGCTACGCCAACATCAAGAAGGCCGTCCGCCACGCCGCCGCGGCCATGGAGGGTGACCGGTGACGACGAAGCTGTTCGGCGAGCCGGTCCGCCGGCGCGAGGACGCCCGCCTGATCACCGGCAGGGGCCGCTACCTCGACGACATCGGGCACACCGCCCTGGCCGCCGCCTTCGTGCGCAGTCCGCACGCGCACGCCCGCGTCGTCGACATCGACGTCGAGGTGGCCCTGGACGTCGAGGGCCTGGTCGCGATCTACACCTACGAGGACCTCTCCGGCCCACTCGCCGAGCCGCTGCCGGTGCTGATCCCCCACCCGCAGCTGACCGCCCCGCGCACCGGCTACCCGCTGGCCAACGGCGTGGTGAACCACGTGGGCGAGCCGGTGGTCATGGTGGTGGCCACCGACCGGTACGTGGCCGAGGACGCTGCCGAGCGGATCGTCGTCACCTACGAGGAGCTGCCGGTCGTCGTCGGGGTGGACGCCGCCCGCGAGGCGAGGGTCGCCGTCCACGCCGACGTCCCGGACAACGTGGCCGCACGCCACCACCAGGAGACCGGGGACGTCGAGCCGGCCCTGGCGAAGGCCCCGCACACGCTGTCGTTCACGCAGTACATCGAGCGCAGCGCCTGCATGCCGATGGAGGGCAAGGGCGTGCACGCGCGGTGGGACGCCGCCGACCGCTCGCTGCGGGTCTACACCAGCACCCAGGCCTCGACGTCGGTGCGCGCGGCGATCGCGGCCAAACTGCAGCTGCCGCTGGACAAGGTCGAGGTCGTCGCGCCCGACGTGGGCGGCGGCTTCGGCGTGAAGATCGTGCACCCGTGGCCGGAGGAGCTGCTGGTGCCGATGGCCGCGATCGCGCTGGGCCAGGAGGTGAAGTGGGCCGAGGACCGGCGCGAGCACTTCATCTCCAGCGCGCACGAGCGCCAGCAGCGGCAGGAGATCACCGTCGGGTACGACGACGACGGCCGGATCACCGCCCTCGACGTCCACATCTGGCACGACAACGGCGCGTACACGCCCTACGGGATCATCGTGCCGATCGTGACGGCGACCCAGTTGGTGGGCCCGTACGTGATCCCGGTGTACCGGGTGATCGTGGAGAGCGTCTTCACCAACACCGTCATCGTGACGCCGTACCGCGGCGCCGGGCGGCCGCAGGGCTGCTACGCGATGGAGCGGACGATGGACCGCATCGCCGACGCGCTCGGCCTGGACCGCGCGCTCGTGCGGGAGCGGAACCTCATCCAGCCCTCGCAGTTCCCGTACGACCACAAGCTGACGTTCCAGGACGGCCGGCCGGTCATCTACGACTCCGGCGACTACCCGGGTCTGCTGGACAAGCTGCGCACGCTCGTGGGCTGGTCGGAGGCGGAGTCGCTGCGGGCGGACGCCGAGGCCCGCGGCCGGCTGCTCGGCGTCGGCATGGCGCTGTACGTCGAGGGCACCGGGCCCGGCCCGTACGAAGGCGGGCACGTGCAGGTGCTCGGCAGCGGCAAGGTGCTGGTCTCGACCGGGCTGACCTCGCAGGGACAGGGCCACGAGACCGCGTTCGCGCAGATCGTCGCGTCCGAGCTCGGGGTGCCGATCGAGGACGTCGAGGTGACCACCGGCGACACCCGGCGCTTCGGCTACGCCGTCGGCACGTTCGCCTCGCGGGCGGCGGTGATGAGCGGCAACGCGATCGCCCTGGCCGCGCGCGGCGTCCGCGAGAAGGCGCTGCGGATCGCCGCCGACGTCCTGGAGGCCGACCCCGGCGACCTGGAGATCGAGGACGGCGTCGTCCAGGTGCGCGGCACCCCCGGGGCGTCCATCCCGCTGCGGACGGTCGCCGTCCTGTCCAACCCACTGCGCTACGCGTTCGACGAGGCCGCCAAGCAGGCCACCCAGTTCGCCACGCACGACGACACGAAGCCGCCGGTGGCCGAGGGCGACGCCCCGGGCCTGGAGCACCGCGACTACTACTCGCCGATCCGGTCGACCTTCGCCTCCGGCGCGCACGCCGCGATCGTGGAGATCGACCCGACGACGTGGGAGATCGACGTCGTGAAGTACGCGGTGGTCCACGACTGCGGCAACATCGTCAATCCGATGATCGTCGAGGGCCAGGTGCACGGCGGCGTCGCGCAGGGCATCGGCGGCGCGCTGTACGAGCGGATGGCCTACGACGACTCCGGGCAGCTGCAGAACGCCTCGTTCATGGACTTCCTGATGCCGTACGCGTCCGAGATCCCGGACGTGGTGATCGACCACCAGCAGACGCCCTCACCGCTGAACCCGCTGGGCCTCAAGGGCGCCGGCGAGGCCGGCGTCATCCCAGGGACGGCGGCCATCGCCTCGGCCATCGAGGACGCGACCGGACGCCGCATCGCGGCGATGCCGATCTCGCCCACCCAGCTGTACGACCTGATGCGATCCCCCGATTCGGAGAAGACCGCTGCGGCCGCGCGCCGGGCGAGGACAGGAGTGTCTGCGTGAACCTCGACGGCTCTGCGGTGCTGCACGCCGACCCGGAGAAGGTGTGGTCGGTCATCACCGACCCGGCGGTGCTGGCGCGCACGATCCCGGGGTGCGAGTCGCTGGAGCGCACCGGGGACGACGAGTACCGGATGAACGTCTCGGTCGGCGTCGGGGCGATCAAGGGCACCTACGCCGGCGAGGTGCGCCTCTCCGACCAGCAGCGGCCGACGTCGTACGTGATGCACGCGTCCGGCGCGGGGGCGCCCGGCAACGCGCGGGCGACGGTGACGATCAACCTCGAGCCCGCCGACTCCGGGACGACGACGCTCACCTACTCCGCGGACGCCGTGATCGGCGGGCCGGTGGCGGGCGTGGGCCAGCGGATGATCAGCGGCGTCGCCAAGCGGATGGCCGGGCAGTTCTTCAAGGCGATCGACGACGAGCTGACCGGGGTGGCCGCTCCCGCGCCGGCGGCTGCCGCTCCTGCCGCTGAGGCGCCCGCTCCCGCTGCCGGGGTGCCCGCCGTCGCTGCCGCGGCTCCGGCCGCCGCACCCACCGTCTTCGCGGGCCGGGCCGCGGCTGCGGCTCCGGCCGCCTCCGACGTCCGCGCGCTCGTGACCGGGGCGCTCGGCGGCGCCGGGCTGACCCTGCTCGGTGTCCTCGTCGGCTGGCTGCTGGGCCGCCGCCGGGGCTGACGCTCACCGGACACACGGCGAGGGCCCCCTCGATCGGGTCGAGGGGGCCCTCGGCGTGTGTCCGTCACGAGGCGCGGGCCTCCGCGCGCAGCTGCACCGCGGCCAGCAGCTCCCAGCGGATCGCGGAGCTGCCCGGCCGGATGACCTGCCAGTAGCGGGCGAAGCGCCGCCGCGTGGCCGGATCGGTGGCCACCACGCGGGTCTCCGAGCTCAGCTCCGTGCCGCCGCGGCACGGCGTCAGCCGGAAGTCCATCGCCGCCTTCACCCAGCCCGGCTCGTCCGGCGCCGCCCCCGGCCGGGACCGCACACGCACTCCCGGTACCCACCTGGCCGTCAGGCCACGATCTTCCAGTAGGAGTCCTTGCGCCGGATGCGACCGTCCGGCGCGAGGTCGAGCAGGTCGCAGCCGCGGACGCGCACCTTCTCGCCCTCGGTGGTCGTGCCCGTCAGGAGCCAGCGGGAGACCGCGTGGTCCCCGCACGTCCAGTGCTCGTCCTCGCCGTAGTGGACGTCGGGGATGCCGGTGAACCGCGCCGTGAGCCCCTCCCGCACGGCCGCCCGGCCGCTGTAGCGCGTCCCCCACGGGTCGGGGCCGCGCGGGGTCTCCAGCACGCAGTCGTCGGAGAAGAAGTCCATGATCCGGTCGAGGTCGTGCGCGTTGAACGCCGCCACGAACTCGCGGAGCCCTGCCTCGTCGGTCATGCGGGCAGTGTCCGCCGGGAGGGCGGCCGGGACGAGGGTCCACCCGCGCGTCGTGGGTCTCTGAGTGCGAGGGCACTCAGAGACCCACGACCGCCGACGGAGCACCGAGGGCTGCCTCCCCGGTGGGGAGGCAGCCCTCGGCGCGTGTGCGGCAGGTGCGGGTCAGCCGACCTTGAGCGTCGGGTAGTCGGTGTAGCCCTCGGCGCCGGCGGCGTAGAAGAGGTGCTGCTTCGGCTCGTTCTCCGGGTGCTCGCCGGCCCAGCGCTCGACCAGGTCGGGGTTGGCGATCACGGGCCGGCCGACGGCGACGGCCTCGGCGTGCGCGGCCTCGATGAGGGCGACCGCCTCCTCGCGGGTGGTGACCGACCCGAAGCCGCTGTTGGCGATCAGCGGGCCACCGAAGCGCCGGCGCAGCTCCTGCACCAGGTCACCGGCGGGCTCCCGGTGCAGCACGCTCAGGTAGGCCAGGCCCAGCGGCGCCAGCTGGTCGAGGAGCGCGCCGTAGGTGGCGAGGACGTCGGCGCGGTCGGTCTCGAACGCGTCCTGGATGTCGTGCTCCGGGGAGATGCGCAGCCCCACCTTGCCGGCGCCGATCGCCGCGGCCACCGCCGTCACCACCTGGACGACGAAGCGCGCGCGGTTCTCCGGGGAGCCGCCGTACTCGTCGGTGCGCTCGTTGGACGCGGGCGAGAGGAACTCGTGCAGCAGGTAGCCGTTGGCGCCGTGGATCTCCACGCCGTCCAGCCCGGCCTCGACGGCGCGGCGGGAGGCGGAGACGAAGTCCTGCACCGTCGCGCGGGCCTCCTCGACCGTCAGCGCGTGCGGCACCGGATAGGCCTGCTTGCCCTTCTCGGTGTGGCCCTCGCCGTTGATCGCGACGGCGCTCGGGGCGACGACGCGGCGTCCGCCGTTGACGTCGGGGTGGGTGACCCGGCCGCCGTGCATGACCTGCATGACGATGCGGCCTCCGCGGGCGTGCACCGCCTCGGCGACCCGGCGCCAGCCCTCGACCTGCTCGTCGGTGACGATGCCGGGCTGGCCGACGAACGCCTGCGACTCGTGGTTCGGGTACGTGCCCTCGGTGATGATCAGGCCGAGGCCGGCGCGCTGCCGGTAGTGCTCGACGACGAGGTCACCGGGGACGCCGGACGCACCGGAGCGCATGCGGGTCAACGGGGCCATGACGACGCGGTTGGCGAGCTCGAGGTCGCCCAGGGTCACAGGGGAGAACAGGTCCACGGAGGGTTCCAAGGACCTGTGCCGGGCAGCCCATTCCGGAACGCGACGGGCATCACGGCGAGAAGGCGCTCGACTCCCCGTGCCTGCATGCCGACAGCCCGCACGAGATCGACATGGGATGTGGGGAGCGATGAGACCCTGGCTCCTGGCGCTCCGGGGAGCCGCCCTCCTCGGACACTCCGGCCCTGCGCCCGCCGGAGGGGCACCTCCACGCACGCTCGTGCTCTGCCCACCATCGTGGGCAGAGCACGAGCTGCCGCAGAGGGCGGCGCCCGGCGAAGCGGTGCTGGTGGGTACGGGGTCAGCCGGAGTGTCCGGCTCAGGCGGCGACGAGGGACATCGCCTCGGCGGTGAGCTCGACCGAGCGCAGCCGGCCCTCGGTGCCCGGGAACTGGTGGGCGACGATCAGCTCGTCGGCCTCGACCGAGCGGGCGAAGCCGGTGAGGTACTCGCGCACCTCGGCGGGGGTGCCGACGGCGGTGTGGGTGAGCATCGTGTCGACGTGCAGGCCCGCGCCGCCGTCGAGCAGCAGCTGGGCCTCGTCGTCCGACAGCGACCGGCCGCGGCGGAACAGACCGACGGCGAGGGTGCGGCGGACGGCGGCGAGCGCGGCCTCGGCCTCGGCGCGGGTGTCGGCGGCGACCGCGTTGACCCCGGCGATCACGTACGGGGCGTCGAGCTGCTCGGACGGCTTGAACTCGCGCCGGTAGGCCGCCACCGCGGGCTCGAGCATCGCCGGGGCGAAGTGCGAGGCGAACGCGTACGGCAGGCCGAGGGCGGCGGCCAGGGAGGCGCCGAACATCGACGAGCCCAGGAGGTACAGCGGGACGTTCGACCCCTTGCCCGGGATCGCGTCGACACCCGGCACCCGCGTCGAGCCGGCCAGGTAGGCCTGCAGCTCGAGGACGTCCTGCGGGAAGCGGTCGGCCGAGCGCGGGTCGCGGCGCAGGGCGTACATCGTGTTCTGGTCCGAGCCGGGGGCGCGGCCCAGGCCCAGGTCGATCCGGCCCGGGTACATCGCGTCGAGGGTGCCGAACTGCTCGGCGATCGTCAGCGGCGAGTGGTTGGGCAGCATGACGCCGCCGGCGCCGAGCCGGATGGACGACGTCTGCGCGCCGACGTGCGCGATGAGCACGCTGGTCGCCGACGAGGCGATCGTCGGCATGTTGTGGTGCTCGGCGTACCAGACCCGGCGGTAGCCGGTCTCCTCCGCGCGCCGGGCGAGCGCGACGCTCGCGGCGATGCTGTCCGCCGCGGTCGTCCCACGGGCGATCGGCGCGAGGTCGAGGATGGACAGCGGGATGCTCATGTACAGGCCTCTCAGGTGGTGTTGCCCTGAGCAACCGTCGCCCGCCCCCGACCCTTCCCCGAGCCCGCTCAGCCGCTGACCGCCCCCTCGTACTCCGGCCCCATGGACCCGGTCTCCACCTCGCCGGCCCGCTGGTAGGAGGCGACCAGCACGCCGGAGGCGGTGACCCGCGAGGCGGTCAGCCGCCAGGCCCGCGGGATGGTCCCCTCGCCGAACAGCCGCTTGCCTTGCCCAAGCGTCACCGGGAACACCACCAGCCGGAGCTCGTCGACGAGGTCCTCCCGCAGCAGGGTCTGCACCAGCCCCGGTGAGCCGTGCACCTGCAGCTCCCCGCCGTCGGCGGCCTTGAGCGTACGGACGGCGTCCGGCACCGGCCCCTCGATCAGCCGGGCGGTCTCCCACTCGACCGAGGGAAGGGTGCGGGAGGCGACGTACTTGGTCTTGTCGTTGAGGCCCGTGGCGACCGCGCTGTCCTCATCGCGCATCTGCGGCCACGAGGCGTGGAAGATCTCGTAGGTCCCGCGGCCGAGCAGGAAGTCCTGGGCGCCGGTGAACCACTCCTCGATCTGGGCGCCGAGGTCGTCGTCGAAGTGGGGCACGACCCAGCCCTCGTGGACGAAGCCGCCGGAGGGGTCCTCGCCCGGCCCGCCGGGGGCCTGCATGACGCCGTCCATGGTCAGGAACGTGGTGACGACGAGCGGTCGCACGGGTGCCTCCCGGGGGTCCGGGGTGGCCGGGTGGGCCACCCTCTGCTCCTAGGACGCCGCGGCCGGCTGTGGCTCATCGCCGTCCCGCGGATCCGTCCGCGGGAGACCGATTCGTCGCAGTGAGCGACATGCCTGCTCACGAGGCGTGACGACACGTCCGAACGTCCCCACAGGATGGGGTGGCGTAGGGGACGGAACGGGGGGTGTCCCCCCGACTCCGCACGCCCGAGATTGGGAGCACGGAAGGAGCGGCGATCCGCTCCAGGGGAATCCGTCCATCTGATCACGGGGGTCCATCGATGAAGCGCACCACCAGCCTGTTCACCGCCGGCGCCATGGGGCTCGGCACGTTCGCACTCGTCAGCGCGGTCGCGCCGAGCATCGCCTCGGCCAACGGCTGTGGCGTCACGACGCTCGACATGGCCGGCCTCCAGGCGGCCTTCAACGGCTCGCTCTCCGGCTTCGGCGACGGCGGCAACGCCGAGATGCGACCCGACGGCCTGCACATGACGACCGACGCGTCGGAGAACGCCTGGGTCGGCTACTTCATGGACGGCCTCGGCATCCCGCTGGCCGACGCGACCGCGCCGTCGAACTACGCCCTCGACGTCACCCAGGCCGCGGGCCAGCCCCTCGCGAACCACCCGACCTACGAGATGTGGGTCGACCTCGACGGGCCGGAGGGCGAGCTCCCCTCGTGGCTGGTGTACTACCAGCCCGCCACGGGTGACCCGGAGGGCGTCTGGTGGAGCGAGACGGCGCTGACCGAGGTCGACCCGGAGGCGTCCGAGGCCACCGACGAGGCCACGCTCGTCGACATCAGCGCCGCCTACCCCGACGCGACGATCGAGACGATGGGCTTCCAGATCGTCTACTCGCCCGACGCCGACGCCGTCGTGCACGGCATGACCTTCGGCTGCAACGACTTCGTGTTCAGCTCGGGCCCCGAGACGGACCCGCAGAACGTGGCTCCGATCGCGGCCTTCACCGCCACCGCCACGGGTGCGGACGTCGCCGTCGACGCCAACGCCTCGTCCGACGCGGACGGCACGATCGCCACCTACGCGTGGGACTTCGGCGACGGGGCCACCGGCACCGGGGCCACGGCGAGCCACACGTACGCCGCCTCCGGCACGTACACCGTTTCCCTGACCGTCACCGACGACGCGGGCGCGACGGGTTCCTTCTCGCAGCAGGTCACGGTCACCGTCCCGGGCAACGGCGGGGGCGACCCGACCGACCCGGCCGAGCCCACCGAGTACGACACCCCGCTGCCGAACACCGGTGCCGACGTGCTGGGCATGGCCGCCATCGGTGGTCTGGTCCTCGCCGGTGGTGGCGCCGGCCTGGTCGTGAGCCGTCGCCGCAAGGCCAACTCGGCCTCCTGACCGCCAGCACCCGCGTCCCGCCCGCCGGCACCCGGCGGGCGGGACGCACCCATCGGGACATCAGGGGGACCGATGATCCGCACGTTCTTCAGCGGGCTGTGCCAGCTCGCCATCACGGTCGGGGCCGTGATGCTGCTCTACGTCGCCTACGAGATCTGGATCACCGACCTGTTCAGTGACCAGGCGCAGGAGCAGGTGGCCGAGGACCTCCGCGAGGACTGGTCCACGCCGGCCCCGGAGACCGAGCCCGACTTCGGCGAGGCCTTCGCCTTCGTGCACATCCCGCGCTTCGGGGCGGACTGGGAGCGGGCCGTCGTCGAGGGCACCGACCCCGACGAGCTCGAGGACGGTCCGGGGCACTACGTGGGCTCCGCGATGCCCGGCGAGCAGGGGAACTTCGCCATGGCCGGCCACCGCGTCGGCCGGGGCAGCCCGTTCATCGCCCTCGACGTCCTGGAGCCGGGGGACCCCGTCGTGGTGGAGACGGCCGACGCCTGGCACGTCTACCGGGTGACCACGACGACCGTCGTCGACCCGAGCGAGAGCAGCGTCGTCGCGCCCACACCGGGCGGCCCCATGAACGGGGAGGCGACCGGCGCGGTGCTCACCATGACGACCTGCCACCCCAAGTTCTCCACCAAGCAGCGGCTGGTCGTGCACGGGGTGCTGGACAGCACGGTGTCCAAGGCCGAGTCGCCGGACGGGCCGGCGGCACTCGAGGAGGTCTGAGCGTGTACTCCTGGATCTGGCGCCACCTGCCCGGCAGCACCGGGACCCGCGCCGTCACCGCGCTGCTCCTGGTCCTGGCGGTGGCGGCGCTGCTGCTGTTCGTGGTCTTCCCCGCGGTCTCGTCCCACGTGGAGCTGTGGACGCCGACGCTCTGAACGCCGCGCGCGAGCGGGGCGGAGCGGGACCGTCCGGTCCCGCCCCGCTGCGTTCCGCGTCAGCGCTGCAGCGACGAGTACAGGGCCGTCTCGAACTCCAGGTAGCCGCCGAAGGAGGTGGCGTCCCCGAAGGGCAGCACCTGGGTGGCCCAGAAGCCGCCGTACCCGTTCTCCCGGTCGACCCAGTAGAAGAGGTTGGCCAGCCCGGCCCAGCCGAGTGCACCGGCCGGCCGGCCGGTGGGGGCCGGCTCGTCGTTGACCATGAACGGCAGCGACCACGACTTCGACAGCCCGGGGAAGAACTCCGCGTCGTTGGACAGCGACGGGATGACCCCCGGGAGCATCGTCACCTTGAGGTCGCCGAGGTGGTTCTGCACCGCCATCCGCACCGTCTCGGGCCTCAGGACGGCTCCGCCCTCGCCCCGGCCGTCGTTGAGCCACATGCGGATGAAGCGCATGTAGTCCCCGACCGTGCCGTAGAGCCCGTGACCGCCCATGTGCGCCTCGGGCGGCTGGGGCAGCTCGAAGTCGTCCATCGGCGTGAGCGACCCGTCGTTCCCGCGGGCGTGCACCGTCGCCCGCCGCTCCCGCAGCCGGTCGTCGAGCTCGAAGGACGTGTCGGTCATGCCGAGCGGCTGGAAGATGCGGGCGGCGAAGACGTCGCCGAGGCGCTCGCCGGTGATGCCCTCCACCACCTGGCCGGCCCAGTCGATGTTGCTGCCGTACTCCCACCGCTCCCCCGGGTCGAACAGCAGCGGGGTCTGCAGGCAGGCCTTGGTCGCCGTGATGACGCTGGGCTGCCCGTGCTCGGTGGCCAGCCTGTTGTAGTGCTCGTTGAAGAAGTCGTAACCGAAGCCGGCCGTGTGGGTGAGCAGGTGCCTGGTGGTGATCTCCCGCTTCGGGGCACGGGTGCGGGGTCGGCCGTCGTCGCCGAAGCCGTCGAGCACCTGCAGCTCTCCGATCGCCGGAGCGTAGGTGCTGGCGGGAGCGTCGAGGTCGAGCCGCTCCTCCTCGACCAGCTGGAGCGCCGCCGTCGCGGTGATGGCCTTCGTGGTCGAGAAGAGGGCGAAGACCGTGTCGGTGGTCATGGCGACGTCCCCGCCGAGGCGCCGGGCACCCGCCGCCCCCTCGTAGACGTCGGCCTCCCGGTCGGTGGCCATGGCCACCACGCCCGCGACGGGGGCGTCGGCCTCGACGGCTCGGGCGAGGATCTCGTCCGCCGCCTGCGTGAAGCGCTGCGTCGTCTGCGTCATCGCAGTCCTCCGGTGGCTCGGTGGGACGGTGCGCCGCCGCTCCGGCGCACCGCAGAGGGTGTCAGCGGATCGCGAATCCCGGGTAGCCCGCGGCGGCCACCTCGTCGCACTTCTGCCGGTAGGTGCCGACACCGCCGGTGTAGGACAGCACCCGCCGGGGCTTGCCCGGCACGTTGGAGCCGACGTACCAGGACGTCGTCCTCGAGATGAGGTTGGCCGACGCCGTCTCGTCGTGGTGGGCCACCCACGCGTCCTCGGCGTCCGCGGTCGGCTCGATGACCGTCGCGCCCCGCTCCCGCATCGACCGGAGGAGGTCGGTGATCCACTCGGTCTGCTGCTGGAGGCAGGTCGTCATGTTGCACAGGGCGGCCGACGGGGCCAGCGGCACGGCGGTGGTGAGCAGGTTGGGGTAGCCGTGCACCATCAGGCCCATCGTGGTGCGGATGTCGCGGCCCCAGTCCTCGGTGAGCGACCGCCCGTCGCGGCCGCGGATGTCGATGCGGGTGAGCGCGCCGGTGCCGGCGTCGAAGCCGGTCGCCAGGACGATCACGTCCAGCTCGTGGACGGTGCCGTCCTCCAACTGCAGCCCCTGGGGGACGACGCGCACGATCGGGTTGTCGCGGACGCCGACCAGCTCGACGTTCGGCCGCAGGTAGACCTCCAGGTAGTCCATCTCCAGCGGTACGCGGTGGGTGCCGAAGCCGTAGTCGGTCGGGACCAGCACGTCGCACAGGTGCCGGTCGTGGCGCAGGCGGGCCCGCATCTTCTCCCGGACGAACTCCGAGACCTCCTCGCTGGCCGCCTCGTCGAAGAAGATCTCCGGGAACGAGGCCAGCCACAGCTTCAGCGAGCCGTTCTCGTAGATCTCCTCGAGGAGCTCACGTCGCTGCTCCGGCGTGAGGTCGCCGTAGGAGTGCTCGAAGTCGTACTCGAAGCCGGTGAACGTGCGGGGGAGGGTCGTGCGCAGGTCGGCGAAGCGCGCCTTGTACGCGGCGACGTCCTCCGGCCCGTAGTGCGGGTTCTTCATCGGCAGGGCGTACTGCGGCGTGCGGGCGAAGACGGTCAGGTGCCCGACCCGGTCGGCGACGGTCTGGATCACCTGGATGCCGGTGGCGCCGATGCCGACCACGCCGACCCGCTTGCCCGCGAGCTCCAGGCCCTCCGCGGGGTAGCGCGAGGTGTGCACGATCGTGCCGCGGAAGTCGGCCTGCCCCGGGAAGATGTCGGCCATCGGCGCGGACAGCATGCCGGCGCAGGTGACGAGGAACTGGGTGTCGACGGTGTCGCCGCGGTCGGTCTCGACCGTCCAGCGCCCCCGCTCCTCGTCGAAGCGGGCGGCAGTGACCGTCGTGGAGAACTGGATGTCCCGGCGCAGGTCGAGCCGGTCGGCGACGTAGTGCATCCACCGCTCGATCTCCGGCTGGTCGGGGAACCGCTGGCTCCAGCTCCAGTCCTTGTAGAGGTCCTCGTCGAACAGGTACTGGTAGATGTAGGCCTCGGAGTCGAACCGCGCCCCCGGGTAGCGGTTCCAGAACCAGGTCCCGCCCACGTCGGCCCCGGCGTCGAAGGCGCGCACCCGCAGGCCGAGCCCGCGCAGCTGGTGGAGCTGGTAGAGCCCGGCCACCCCGGCGCCGATGACCAGGGCGTCGAGCTGCTGGACCCCGGAGGCGTCATCGACCTGGGCCGTCGTCGCTGTATCGACGCTCATCTCTCATCTACCTTCCTCGATGTGGTCCGGGTCACTGTCGCCATCCCAGCGGCGTCCCACCTGGTCGAGGCGTCCCAAGTTGGGACAGTTCGGCCAGGCGCGGCCGCTGCTGCGGGCACCGCGGACCGGTGACGGGGGACGCCGCCCCCGGCGTCCCCGCTGGACGGGCTCCCGGCGACGGGCGGGGCCCGGCGTGGAGGTGGTGATGCACCAGGGATCGGAGGACCGGCTGCGCGTGGCGGCGGCCCGCGCCGACTTCCTCGAGCGCGGCGCCGGAGCAGCGGGTGTGCGCGACCTCGTGGCGGCGTCCTGGCAGCGCAGCTGGACGGCCGGCGTCGACGCCGACGAGTACCGGATCACCTTCCACGAGGACGTCGACCTGGACTCCCGGCTCGTCCGGTGCGCCAGGCCGGTCATCGAGCGGCTGGCCGAGGAGATGGTCGACGTCCCGATCGCCATCGCCCTGTCCGACGCACGGGCCCGCATCGTGCACCGGCTGGACTGCTCGACGTCGGTCGGCCGGCTGCTGGACCGCGTCGACTTCACGGCCGGGTTCAGCTTCGCCGAAGGCGGCGTCGGCACCAACGGGATCGGGACCGTCTTCGAGGCGGGGTCGTCGGTCGCCGTCGTGGGGGCCGAGCACTTCACCGAGGCCCTGGTGAAGTTCGCCTGCACCGGCGCCCCGGTGCTCGACCCGGTCACCGGCCGGGTGGAGGGCGTCCTCGACGTCAGCTCGCTGGCCGAGAGCTGGACACCCCTGATGCACACGCTCGTGCGGCGGGCCGCCGCCGACATCGGTGAGAGCCTGCTGCTCGACCGCGGGCACGCCAAGCGGGCCCTGTTCGAGGTCTTCGCCCGGGCCGACGCCCGCCCCCGGCAGGCGGTCATGGCGGTGGGCGGGTCGCTGATGGTCAACCAGCGCGCCCAGCAACTGTTCACCGCCGCCGAGCAATCCGTGATCCACCAGCACGCGCTGTTCCTGATGGGCTCCCGCGACCGGGTGCGTGAGACGGTCACCCTCGACTCCGGCCGCCGGGTGCGGATGCGTGCGCGGCGGGTCGTCGTCGGCGACGAGGTCGCCGGCATCGTCCTGCTGCTCGACGAGGACCCCGGTCACCCGTCGGTGCCGGCACCCCGCAGCGCCCCGCCCGGACGGCGCCCGGAGGACCCCGCCCTCGGCGGCTGCTCCCCAGGGTGGGTGACCGCGCGCACGCAGCTCGCGACCGGTCTCGACCGCGGCGACCACGTGCTGGTCATGGGTGAGCCGGGCACCGGCCGGCGCACGCTGGTCACCGAGGTGTTCCGCCGGCTCCACCCCGCGGGGGTCGTCGTGACCGGGCCGGCGGGCCTGGAGCCCGGCGGGCTGCCCGGTCTCCCGGCGCTCGTCGTCCTGGAGGACGTCGACCGGCTCGACGCCGCGGCGGTCGGCCGCGTGGGTGCGTCCCTCCCCACCGTCGACCGCGGCCGGGTCCTCGTCGCGGCGACGCTGGCGGAGGAGAGCGTCAGCGCCGACCTGCCGTTCCGGGCGCTGCTCGGGCAGTTCGACCAGGCGGTGACGGTGCCGCCGCTGCGCTTCCGCGGTGAGGACCTGCCAGTCCTCGTCGCCCACTTGCTCGCCGAGCTCGCGCCCGACCGGAGGGTCCGGCTGCACCCGGAGGCGAGCCGGCTCATCGGCCGCTACGCCTGGCCGGGCAACCTCACCCAGCTGCGGGAGGCACTCGAGGTGGCGTTGCGGGCCCGCCCGGTGGGGGAGATCCGGCCGGAGGACCTGCCCGGCTACTGCCGCACCGCCGGCGGCCGCACGCTGACCGCGATCGAGGCGGCGGAGCGCGACACGATCGTCCGGGCGCTGCAGCGGTGCGGAGGCAACCGGGTGCATGCGGCGGCGTCGCTGGGAATGGCCCGCAGCTCCCTCTACCGGAAGATCCGGAGCTACGCGATCACCGACGTGTGACCGCCGGTCAGGCGGCCAGGGCGACGTCCCGGTCGGCGGCCGCGACCAGCTCGGCGTAGCGCCCGCCGGCGGCCAGCAGCTGCTCGTGGGTGCCGGACTCCACCAGGCGGCCCGCGGCGAGGACGGCGATGCGGTCGGCGTCCCGGATCGTGGACAGCCGGTGCGCGATGGTGATCGTCGTCCGGCCGCGGCTGGCCTCGTCGAGCGCCGCCTGCACGGCCCGCTCGGTCGCGGTGTCCAGCGCGCTGGTCGCCTCGTCGAGCACCAGCACCCGCGGGTCCCGCAGCAGGGTGCGGGCGATCGCCAGCCGCTGCTTCTCCCCGCCGGAGAACCGGTGCCCGCGCGCGCCGACGACGGTGTCGTAGCCCTCCGGCAGCGCGGCGATCACGTCGTGCACCTGCGCGCGGCGGGCGGCGTCCACGATCTCGTCGTCCGTGGCACCGGGACGGGCGTGCCGCAGGTTCTCCCGCACCGTGGTGTGCAGCAGGTAGGTCTCCTGGGCGACGACGCCGACGACCTGCGCGAGCGTGGCCAGCGACAGGTCCCGGACGTCGACGCCGTCGATCGTCACCCGCCCCGCGGTCGGGTCGGCCAGCCGCGCGACCAGCGAGGCCAGGGTGCTCTTGCCCGACCCGGTCTGGCCGACCAGCGCCAGTGACGAGCCCGCGGGCACGGCGAGGTCGACGCCGTCCAGCGCCGGCCGGTGCCCGTCGGGGTAGGTGTGGGAGACGCCCTCGAAGCGCACCTCGCCGCGGACGGCGGCCGGGTCCAGCGGCACGGGGTGGACCGGGTCGTCGATCTCCACCGGCAGGTCCAGGTACTCGAAGACGCGGCTGAACAGCGCCATCGAGCTGGTCACCGACACCCCGACGTCCAGCAGCTGCATGAGCGGGCGGAACAGCGCCGTCTGCAGGGTGGTGAAGGCGACCAGCGTGCCGATCGTCATCCCCCCGGACGTCGCCGGGAGCCCCGCGGCCAGGTAGATCACCGCCGGGATGCCCGCGAAGACGATGCTCATCGTGGCCATGCGCCAGCGCCCGGCCAGCTGCGAGCGCACCTCGAGGCCGACGAGGTCCTCGGAGGTGTCGGCGAACCGCCGGGACTGGGCCGGCCCGGCGCCGAGGGTCTTGCCGAGCAGAACGCCGCTGACCGACAGGCCCTCCTCCACCTGCGCGTGCAGGTCGGCCAGGCGCCGCTGCCGCTGCGCGGTGACCCGCCGGCGCATCCGCGCCACCCGGCGGGTGAGCAGCACCGCCGGCGGCAGGACGACCAGGGACAGCAGCGACAGCCGCCACGACAGCGCGACCATCGCGATCACCGTGCCGACGACGGTGGTCGCGTTGGAGGCCAGCGAGGTGGCGGTCGAGGTCACCACCGACTGCATGCCGGCGATGTCGTTGGTCAGCCGGGACTGCACCTCCCCGCCGCGGGTGCGGGTGAAGAACCCCAGCGACTGCCGCTGCAGGTGGGTGAAGACCGCCGTCCGCAGGTCGTGCATGACCCGCTGCCCGACGCTCGTGGACAGCCACGTCTGCACCACCCCCAGGACGGCGGTGGTGGCGGCGACCGTCACCATCCCGGCCACCGCCCAGGCCAGCAGGCGCACGTCCTGCTGCGGCAGCGCCTCGTCGATCACCAGGCGGACCAGGAACGGCGAGGCCAGCGCCACGACCGACGCGGCCACGATCAGCACCACCACCGTGGCCACCTGCCAGCGGTGCGGCGCGAACAGCGCGGCGACCCGGCGCAGCGGCACCGGGGAGCGCTCCAGCTGGGCCCGGTCGGCGGGGTCGACGGTTCGCCCCGAGCGCCCGCCTCCGCCGCCCGCCCCTCTCATCCCGTCGTCGACGACGACCACCTCCATCGCCCCAGGCCCCCGGCGGATTGCTGAGGTTGCCTCACGATGAGGTAACCGTACGACACTGGGTACGATTCCCGCGTGCCGGACGACAACGCCTCCCTCGGCGAGCTGCTCATGCGGGCCGCCCGCACCCAGCGGCGGCGCTGGCGGGAGACGCTGGCCCCGTGGGAGCTGCTCCCCCACCACGCCCGGGCGCTGCGGGTGGTCTGCGAGCGGGACGGCGTCCGGCTCTCCGACCTCGCCGAGGCGCTGTCCATCGCGCCCCGCTCGGCCACCGAGGTCGCCGACGCGCTGCAGGCCCGCGGGCTGGTCGAGCGCGGCCCCGACCCGGCCGACCGGCGGGCCGTCGTCCTGACACCCACCACCGCCGGCCGGCAGGTGCAGCGCGAGGTGGCCGCGGCGCGGGCGGCCGACAGCCGCGACCTGTTCGCCCGGCTCGACCCGGCCGACCGGGCCGCCCTGGCGCGGATCCTGCGCAGCCTGACCGACGACTGAGCGGACGCCGCCGGATCAGGTGGCCGATCCATGCGTAGCACCCGCCACGGGGGGTTACGGGGGTCCGGAGGTGACGGACCCGTCACGAGCCAGCAGAGGGAGAGGTTGCCGTCGTGCTGTCCGACAAGTCGCGGCCCGTCATCGAGGCCACCCTGCCCGTGGTCGGCGAGAACATCGGGAAGATCGCCGAGCGCTTCTACCAGCACCTCTTCGGCGAGCACCCACAGCTGCTCGACGGCATCTTCAACCGCGGGAACCAGGCCGAGGGCACCCAGCAGCAGGCGCTGGCCGGCTCGGTCGCGATGTTCGCCAGCGCGCTGGTCAACCACCCCGACCGGCTGCCCGAGCAGCTGCTCAGCCGGGTCGCGCACAAGCACGCCTCGCTCGGCATCCAGCCCGCGCAGTACCAGGTGGTGTACGACAACCTCTTCTGGGCGATCGCCGACGTCCTCGGCGACGCCGTCACCCCCGAGGTCGCGGCGGCCTGGACAGAGGTCTACTGGCTGATGGCCTGGGCGCTGATCAACCAGGAGCGCGGGCTCTACAGCGCCCGGGGGGTCCGCCCGGAGACGGTGTGGCGCGACTGGGAGGTCGTGGAGAAGCGCCGGGAGACCGACGACGTCGTCGTCTTCACCGTCAAGCGCATCGACGACCGCCTGGTGAAGACCTCGCTGCCCGGCCAGTACGTCACCGTGCGGATGCCGATGCCCGACGGCGTGCAGCAGCCCCGGCAGTACAGCCTCACCCGCGCCGACGACGGCGAGCACCGCTCCTTCGCCGTCAAGCGGGTGCACGGCAACGGCAAGCCCGACGGCGAGGTCTCGAACCTGCTGCACGACAGCGTCGACGTCGGCGACACGATCACCACGTCCCTGCCGTTCGGTGACGTCGTGCTCGACGACTCCCGGCCGGCCGTGTTCGCCAGCGCCGGCATCGGCGTCACCCCGATGGCCGGGATGATCTCCCACCTGGTCGCGGCCGGCTCGCACCTCGACGTCACGCTGCTGCACGCCGACCTCGACGAGTCCTCCTGGCCGCTGCGCCGGCAGCTCGTCGACGACGTCAAGGGACTGGCCGACGGGAAGCTGCACGTGTGGTTCGAGCGCGGCGCGCAGTGCAGCCTGCCGGTGGACGGCGTGCACGAGGGGATGATGGACCTCACCGAGGTCGACCTCGCCGACGACGCCGTCTACTACCTCTGCGGTCCGCTGCCGTTCATGAAGGCCGTCCGCAGCGCGCTCATCGACCGCGGCGTGGCCCCCCGCGACATCCAGTACGAGGTCTTCGGCCCCGACCTCTGGCAGGCCGACGCGGAATGACCGTGTGAGCAGTACGGATGCCCTCTCGTGGTGACGGAGCGGCAGGGGGCGACCACGGCACGGGTGGTGCAACCCCCTGGATCCGGGGGAACACCACCCCATGACGGGGCTGCCGGTCCCGTGCGCCGGCGCGCAGGCTCTGCTCGCGCGCTGGCGGCCCACCAGCGGGGGGACGAACCGGGGAGATCGATGTCGATCAGAGTGCTCATCGCCGACGACCACGCGCTCATCCGCGACGCGCTCGTCGACCTGTTCTCCGGAACCGGCGACATCGAGGTCGTCGCGGAGTGCTCCGACGGCAGCCAGGTCCTCGACGCGGTGAGCCGCACCCGGCCCGACGTGGTGCTGATGGACCTGAAGATGCCGTGCGTGGACGGCATCGAGGCCACCCGGCAGGTCCTCCGCGCCCACCCCGGCGTCCGGGTCGTCATCCTCACCGGCGCCCTCACCCCCGCCACGGCGCGCGAGGCGCACGCCCTGGGCGCGGCCGGCTACCTGCTCAAGGAGGGCGACCCGGGGGAGATACCGGCGCACGTCCGGGAGGTGGCCGCCGGCGGGACCGCCTGGAGCCCGGCCGCGCTCGCCGTCGCCGAGCAGGGGTGGGACACCGCGGCGCACCCGGACGGCGACCGGACCGCCTCGCCCTACGTCGAGGAGAGCCCGGCCCGGTACCGCCGCTGAGGCGCGGCCGTCAGTCGGCGAAGGCCAGGCCCTGCCCGGCCAGGGCCTCACGGAGCCGGGACACCGCCTTCGGGCCCACCCCGTGCCAGGACAGGAGCTCCCGCTCGCTCAGCGACGTGAGATCGCGGAGATCCCGGAGGCCCCGCTGCAGGAGGGCGCTGGCGGCCGGCGCACCGATGGACGTCGGCAACGGCAGCGGCGTCCCCGCGTGCGCCTGGGCCACCTCGTACTCCGCGACGTCGGCCCGCAGCAGGACGGCGGCCTGCCCGTCGGACGGACCCGCCCCGCGGAACGCCTCCAGCTCGGCCCGGGTCCGCCACCGCTCGAACACGTCGATCCGCCCCGGCTCGAGCAGGTCCGCGGAGATCGCGAAGTCCAGGCAGCCGGGAGCGGAACGCGCCTGCTCGACCACGGTGCGGCAGCCGGCGAGGTAGTCCGGCCGGTCCTCCGGCCGCACGGTCAGGGTCCCCGCCACGATGATCACGACGGTTCGACCGTCGCGCCGGCCCGGACTCATCGGTGCGCGGGGATCGACGCGCCGACGCGCCGGGGAGCGCCGGTGCAGCCCGACCGCGCGGCGGCGGGTGCCACGATCGGGCCGTGGACGAGCCCGTGCGCCCGGACGACATGCGCGTCTCCGACCCCGAGCGGGCCGCCGTCCAGGAGCGGCTGCGCCGGGCGGTGGCCGCCGGCCAGCTGGACCTGCACGAGTTCGACACGCGGGTGCAGACGGTGTGGGCGGCACGGACCCGTGGCGACCTCGCCCGGGTCACCCGCGACCTGCCCGAGCCGCCGCCACCGCCGCCGCCACCGCCGCCGCTGGGCCGGGTGTTCAGCGACGACGCCGGCGGCGTGGCCATGCGGGTGCTGACCATCGTCTGGGCCAGCGTCGTGGCGGTGAACCTGGTGGTGTGGGGCCTGGTCTCGCTCACCACCGCGGAGTTCGCGTACCCGTGGTGGCTGTGGGTGGCCGGTCCGCCCGGGGCCGTCCTCGCGGTGCTCTACGGCGTGGGCATCGGCCGGCCTCAGCGCTGAGCGGCGCGGTCGCCGGCCGTGCGCCGCCGCCGGTGGGTCTTGCTGCCGTACATGGCGCGGTCCGCGCGGGCGATGAGGTCGTCGGGCGGGTCGCCGGGCCGGCCCACCGCCGCACCGACGCTGACCCCGATCGACAGAGATCCGCACGCCGTCTCGAACGGCGTGGCCAGCGCGGTGGCCACGTGCCCGGCCAGGGTCGACACCCGTTCCGGGTCGTCCCCGGGCACGAGGAGGACGAACTCGTCCCCGCCGAACCGGGCCACGAGCTCGCCCGGGCACAGCAGCCCCGCCAGCCGGGCGGCGACCTCGCTGAGCAGGCGGTCGCCGACCCCGTGCCCGTGGTCGTCGTTGACCAGCTTGAACCGGTCCAGGTCGCAGAAGAGCACCGTGCAGCCGGCACCGTCGACCGGGTCCAGGTGCCGGCGGAGGCTGTCGAAGAGCGCGCCGCGGTGCGGGATGCCGGTCAGCCGGTCGGTCTCGGCCCGCTCGTGCAGCCGGGCCTCCCGCTGCCGCTGGTCGGTCACGTCGACGCCCACGCAGGCGATCGCGAACGGCCGGCCGTCACGGTCGAGCAGCACGTCGTTGTACATGGCGACCCGCCGCCGACCGCCGTCCCCGCTGATCCACTCAGCCTCCTGCGGGGGCGCGACACCGCTGGCCATGGACCGGGCGACGGCGTCCTTCGCGAGCTCGACGTGCTCGGGCAGCACCCAGACGTCCCAGAAGAACCGGCCCAGCAACTGCTCGGGCGACCGGCCGGTGAACCGCTGCACCGCCGGATTGGCGAGCAGGATCCGGCCGTCGGCGGCCACCACGGTCAGCAGCACGCCGGTGGCCGCGATGAACGCCTCGGAGAGGGAGCACTCCACGCGGCCGCCTCCTCGTCGCGCGCCCCCCGCGCGATCCCGCATGAGACCACGATCACAGTCGGGACGCCACCGTGCCCCGCGGCGCCGGCCCCCGCCGCTAGCGTGCGGGCGTGACCCGCTCCCTGACCCGCCGGCAGGCGCTCGACCTGCGGGTGCACGCGCAGCAGCTCGACCGGGCGGCCGGCGGCCCCGACGACACCGCCGTCCTCGACCTCGGCGTCCAGGACACCGGCCCCGACGGCGGGCTGTGGGCGCTGGCGCTGCGCGGCGTCGACGTGGCGGCCCTGCCCGAGGACGCGCTGGCCACGGTCTGGACCATCCGCGGCGCCCCGCACCTGTACCGCCGGGCGGACCTGCCCGACGTCGCCGCGGCCACCGCCCCGTTCTCCGACGCCGACGCGGGCAAGCGCGTCTACGACGCGGCCAAGCCGCTCAAGGCCGCCGGCATCCCGGTGCTGACCGCGCTCGACACGATCGCCGGGGCCATGCGCTCGCTGGTCACCTCGCCGATGGTCAAGGGCGAGGTGTCCGGCCGGCTGGCCCAGGTGCTCGACGAGCCCCACCTGCGGTACTGCCGCCCGTGCGACGCCACCCACCCCTGGGAGCAGCCGTTCCGGCTGGCCGCGCTGCGGGCCGGGCTGGAACTGGAGCCGGGCACGTCGCCGCCGGTGCTGCGCCCGGTGCCGGGGCTGACGCCGAGCGCCACCGTCCCGCCGCGCTTCGACGTGATCCGCGGCTGCCTGCGGCTGCTCGGCCCGACGACGCCGAAGCTCGTCGCCGGGTACCTCGACGCCCCGGTCAGGGAGGTGCAGGCGCGGTGGCCGGAGGACGCCGTGGAGGTCGACCTGGACGGCGAGCGCCGCTGGCTGCTCACCGCGGACGCCGACCGGCTCGACGACGTCCCGCCGGCGTCGGGGACGGCGCTGCTCGGCCCGTTCGACCTGTTTCTGCAGGCACGCGACCGCGACCTGCTGGCCCCCGACCCTGCCCGCGCCAAGGCCCTCTGGCCGGTGCTGGGCCGGCCCGGCGCGGTGCTCGCCGACGGGGAGGTCGCGGGCGCGTGGCGGCCGCGGAAGTCGGGCCGCTCGCTGACCGTGGCGGTCGAGCTCTGGCACGACCCGACGCCGGCGCTGCGGGCGTCGGTCCACGCGGCCGCCGAGCGGCTCGCCGCGTTCCGGCAGGTCGTCCTGAAGGAGGTCACGCTGGACTGACCGCCGTCCACGCTGTGTGCACACACCGTCGTGCCGGCCGCCTCGGGGCCACGATGCGTGCACAGATCGTGAAGTGGCAGCCGGACCTTCCGCCAGGCGGTATCTCAGCGCTAAGGTATCTGCCATGAGTGCGCCACCCCGCCGGGTCCGCATCGGCATCGACACCGGGGGGACGTTCACCGACGTCGTCGCGGTGGACGAGGAGACCGGTCAGACCACCACCACCAAGACGCCGTCCACGCCCGCCGACCCCGCCGAGGGCTTCCTCAACGGCGTCCGCAAGGTGCTGGACCTGATGGACCTGTCCGGCGAGGCGGTCACCGCCGTCAGCCACGGCACGACGGTCGCCACGAACCAGCTGCTCGAGGGCAAGCTCGACCGGATCGGGTTCGTCACCACCGAGGGCTACGAGTCGGTGCTGGAGATCGCCCGGCAGTCGGTGCCCGACGGGTACGGCAACAGCTACTTCTGGGTCAAGCCGCCGCGGATCGTGCCGGCCGACCTGGTGCGGACCGTCCGCGGCCGCCTCGACCACACGGGCGAGGAGGTCCGCCCGTTCGACGAGGACGACGCCCGCGCCGCGGCCCGCTTCTTCAAGGACGCCGGCATCACCACCCTCGGCGTCTGCTTCCTGCACGCCTATGCCAACGACGCCCACGAGCGCCGCATGCTCGAGGTCATCCGCGAGGAGCACCCCGGCGCCGTCGTCTCGCTGTCGAGCGAGGTGCTGCGCGAGTACCGCGAGTACGAGCGCTCGGTCACCACGCTGGTCGACGCCGCCGTGAAGCCCAAGGTCGGTGCGTACGTCACCAACATCCGCACCCGCCTGGACGAGATCGCCCCCGGCGTGCCGTTCTACGTGATGAAGAGCAACGGCGGCGTGCTCAGCGCCGCCGAGGTCGTGCACCAGCCGATCACCACGATGCTGTCCGGCCCCGCGGCCGGCGCCCTGGGTGCGGCGCTCATCGCCGGCACCGCCGGGTTCGACCGGGTGCTCACCTGCGACGGCGGTGGCACCTCCACCGACGTCACCGTGGTCATCGACGGCGAGCCGACGCTGACCACCGAGGGCTCGGTCGGCGAGTACCCGTCGAAGATCCCGATGATCGACGTCGTCACCGTCGGCGCGGGCGGCGGCTCGATCGCCTGGCTCTCGCCCGAGGGCACGCTCAAGGTCGGCCCCAAGTCGGCCGGCGCGGACCCCGGCCCCATGTGCTACCCGAACGGCGGCGACCAGCCCACCGTCACCGACGCGCACGTCACGCTCGGCCGGATCCCCCCGCACCTGCTGGGCGGCGAGATCCCGCTGTCGGTGGACGCCGCCCGCGACGGGCTGGAGCAGCTCGGCGCGAAGCTGGACCTGTCACTCGAGAAGACGGCCACCGGCATCCTCGAGATCTCCGCGTGGAACCAGGCCAACGCGCTGCGCCAGGTCACCGTCGCCCGCGGCCTCGACGTCCGCGACTTCACGCTGACCACGTTCGGCGGCTCCGGCTCGCTGCTGGCCTGCCGGCTCATGGACATCCTCAACCTGCCGCGCACCCTCGTGCCGCCGAACCCGGGCAACGTCAGCGCGTTCGGGCTGCTCACCGTGGACGTCCGCAACGACTACGTGCAGACGGTGGTCAGCCGGCACGCCGACCTCGACCTCGCCCGCGTGCAGGGCGTCTACGCCGACCTCGAGGGCCAGGCCCAGGTGGCGCTGGACGGCGAGGGCTTCGGCCGCGACCAGCAGCGGATGCAGCGCACCGCCGACCTGCGCTACGTCGGGCAGGCGTTCGAGGTGCGGGTGCCGGTGGCCGACGGCGAGCTGGACGCCGACGCCGCCGAGGCGGTCGCCCAGGCCTTCCACGCCGCCCACCGGCAGCTCTACGGCTACGACTTCGCCGACGACCCCCGCCAGGCCGTCGAGTGGGTCAACCTGCGGGTGAGCGGGATCGGGCCGATCCGCCGTCCGGACATGGTGGAGCTCGCCCCGAAGGACGGCGGGACGGACCGGGCCGTCACGGGCTCGCGGCGGGTGTTCTTCGACGACTGGGTGGACACCCCGACCTACAACCGGCCCGACCTCGGCCCCGGGGACGTCGTGACGGGCCCGGCGATCATCGAGGAGTTCGGCTCGACGGTGCCGGTGCACCCGGGCTTCCTCGCCACCGTGGACGCCCACGGCAACCTGCTGCTCACCAAGGAGGACGTGCGATGAAGGGCCAAAATGGCCATTTTGGCCCTGACGGGACGCTCACGGACGGCAAGGTCGCCGCGGACCCCGTGCTCGTCGAGATCGTGGCCGGCACGCTGGCCGCGATCGAGAAGGAGGTCGAGACCTCCATCGGCCGCACCTCCCGCTCGCCGATGATCCGCGACGCCCACGACTTCCGCGCCGGCATCCACGACCGCCAGCTGCGCAAGCTCACCGGCCGCTCGTACTCGGCGCTGGTGCACCCGGTGGTGCGCGACTACCCGATCGACGAGATGAACGTCGGCGACGTCTTCTTCCACAACGACGTCTACCTGTCCGAAGGCGGGATCGGCCACCTGCCCGACCTGTGCGTCACCGTGCCGGTCTTCGCCGAGGTGGAGGGCCGCGCGCAGGTGGTCGCCTTCATCCAGGCGTTCGGCCACCACGACGACATCGGCGGCGCGGTGCCCGGCTCCATGCCGTCGGCGGCGACCAGCGTGTACGAGGAGGGCCTGATGGTCCCCCCGATCAAGCTGTGGGACCGCGGCGTGCCCAACGAGTCGGCGCTGAAGATCATGACCCGCAACTCGCGGATGCCCGACTCGCTGGCCGCCGACCTCGACGCCGAGTGCTCCGCCTGCCTGGCCGGTGCCCGCCGGCTCGGTGAGCTGTTCGACCGGTACGGGGTCGAGGCGGTCGAGGCGTGCTTCGACGCGATCCTGGCCAACTCCACCGAGGTCTACCGGCGCGAGATCCTCTCCCAGATCCCCGACGGCACCTACGTCTGGGAGGACTACGCCGAGCACGACGGCGTGGAGGAACCGCAGCTGCACCGCCAGCGGATCACGCTGACCATGGACTCCTCGAAGGAGACCCCGCTGGTCATCGACTTCACCGGCACCGGCCCGCAGGCGAAGGGGCCGATCAACCACTGCGGCGACTACGCCGACGGCAACTTCCTCAAGAAGTGGCTCGCGCCGATCCTGCGCAACCTGGCCGAGACGCCCGAGCGCATGGCCGAGCTGGACGTCAACGAGGGCGTCGTCCCGCTGATCGAGATGCGGTTCCCCGAGAAGGGCACGCTGCTCACCCCGATCTTCCCGGCGCCGACCAACGCCCGGACCTTCGTCATCCTGCGGCTGCTCGGCGTCCTCGCCGGCGTGCTGGCCAAGGCGACCGGCGGCCGGATGCCCGCCGACCAGGAGACGATCCGCTACACCGGCGTCTACGGCACCGACCACGAGGGCCAGCCCTACCTGATGCGCGAGGTGCTGGGCGGCGGCTCGGGCGGGCGGTACTACGCCGACGGCGAGGACACCATCCACGTCGTCCCGGACTCGCGGAACCTGCCCACGGAGTTCACCGAGGGCCGCTTCCCGCTGCGGGTCGAGCGGCTCGGGCTGGCGATGGACTCCGGCGGCCCCGGCCGCTACCGCGGTGGCTGCGGGTACGAGAAGCACATCCGGGTGCTGCGCGACGCGCACTTCATGTCGATCGCCGACCGCTCGATCCTCGCCTGCTGGGGCGTCAAGGGCGGCAAGGCCGGCCGGCCGTTCCAGATCACCGTCGACCCGGGCGGCCCCGACGAGCACGACGTCGACGCGCTGGCCGACGCCGAGCCGCTGAAGGCCGGCACCGTCGTCCGCATCCGGACGACGGGCGGCGGCGGCTGGGGCGACCCGCTGGACCGGCCGGTGGACGAGGTCCTGCGGGACATCGCCTGGCGGAAGGTGTCGGTGACCGGGGCACGGGAGGACTACGGCGTGGTCGTCCTGGAGTCCGGTGAGGCCGACCTGGCCGCGACGTCGGCGCTGCGCGAGCAGCTGCGGGCCGCCCGCACCGGCGAGGAGCCCTTCTTCGACCGCGGCCCCGGCTACGCCACCCTCTCCGGCGGCGCGGCGTTCAACGAGTTCGACGTCCTGTAGAGAAAGGACCCCGTCCTCCTCACCGCTCGCACGCTCGCGGCGAGCCTCTGGACGGGGCCGCGCGATCACGGCGCGGGAACCACTCCCCGGTCGTCCGGGACGGTTCCCGCGCCATGTTCGTCTCGGGATCGGTGCAGCACCTCGGCGGTGTGCGCGTCGGCGGGCAGGAACGCCTCGACCGACAGCTCGGCCGCGGTGAGGTCGACCGCGGTGCCGAACGTGGTCACGGTGCTCAGGAACGACAGCACGTCGTCCCCGTGCCGGATCCGCAGCGGGACGGCGATCCCGTCCGGCGGCCGCCGGTCGGACCCGCCGGGCAGCGCCGCCAGCTCCCGGTGCAGCGCAGCCAGCCCCGGGTCGGCGGTGAGGTGCGCCTCGCGGGCCAGCCGGGTGAGCAGGGCGGTGCGCCACTGCGGCAGGTTGAGGATCCGCGGCGCCAGCCCGCGCGGGTGCAGGCCCAGCCGGAGCACGTTCACCGGCGGCTCGAGCAGCGCCGGGTCGGCGCCCGCGGTGAGGAGCGCCAGGCTGCGGTTGCCGGCCACCAGCTGCCAGGCCCGGTCCACGACCACGGCGGGGTACGGCTCGTAGGCGGCCAGCACGTGGTCCAGCGCCGTCCGGACGGCGGCCATGTCGGGGTCCTCCAGCCGCCGGCGCCCGTAGACCGGTGCGTACCCGGCGGCCAACAGCAGCTCGTTGCGCTCCCGCAGCGGCACCTCCAGCTGCTCGGCCAGGTGCAGGACCATCTCCCGGCTCGGCCGCGCCCGGCCGGTCTCGACGAAGCTCAGGTGCCGGGTGGAGACCCCGGCGTCACTGGCCAGATCCAGCTGGCTGAGCCGGCGCCGCTGCCGCCAGTCGCGCAGCAGCGCCCCCACGGGAGCCCGGGTCTCGACGGCGGTCACGGTCCCGACGCTAGCGACCGAGCCCCTCCGCGTCGCTTACCTCGCAGGTAATCGACCGGCCGCGCGACCGGGGCCAGCGTGGACGTCGTTCCGCAACCGACCGATCGAGAGGACGACGACCATGACCGCCACCCCGCAGCTCGCCGAGCGCTACCTCGCCGCCTGGAACACCACCGACCCCGCCGCCCGCCGCGCCGCGGTCGCCGAGGTGTTCACCGAGGACGCCCGCTACACCGACCCGCTGGCCGACGTCACCGGGCGGGACGCCATCGAGGCGACCATCGCCGCCGTCCAGCAGCAGTTCCCCGGCTTCGAGTTCCGCCTCGCCGGCCCGGTCGACGCCCACCACGACCAGCTGCGTTTCACGTGGATCCTCGGGCCCGAGGGGCAGGACGCCCCGATCGCCGGGTTCGACGTCGCGGTGACCGACGGCGACGGCCGGATCGCGACGGTGCTGGGCTTCCTCGACCGGGTCCCCGCCGCGGTCTGACCGGTCGCGGTCTGACCACCCACCAGTCGGCCGACCATCGGTTGACCGCCCCCCGAGATCGGCGGTCTCGTCGGGTTCCCACCCCGGGAAGCCACGAGATCGCCGATCTCGTCGAGGCTCCACCCCGGGAGCTGCCCACCGCGGTGTGGGCGCTGTCGTAGAGGTCCTGGCCGGTCAGGCGGCCCCGCGTCGCCGCCACCAGCGGCGCCGGCGCTCCGGCGAGGGTGCCGGCTCCGGCGGCGGCGCGGGCGGGGGGCGGGTGGCCCGCCAGTGCTCGACCAGCGCGTCGACGTCGGCGAGCCCCGGGACCGGCGCCCACCGGCTCTCCTGCGGACGGCGCCAGAAGGCCTCGACCCGGGCGTTGTAGTCCTCGGCCAGGGCCCGGACGGCGCTCTCCGACTCCAGGCCTCGCGCCCGGGCCGGCAGCTCGTCCCGCTCCCGGCGCAGCGCCAGCCCCGGCGGCAGCATCGCGCCGGTGTCCACGCCCTCACGGCGGGCCTTGGCCACCGCCCAGTCGTAGGCGGTCTCCTCGCGGTCCCGGCGGGGCAGCGGCTTGCCGGCACCGGCGAGGCCCTCGAAGTCACCGCGGGCCAGGCCGCGGCTGATCTGCGACTCCACCCAGGACTCGAACGACATCCCGGTCGGCTTGCGCTCGGTCATCGCCCCCATGGTCCACCCGGGCGGAACGACCGGTCACCTCGTCCTCGATGCACCGCTGCACCGCGCCGGCACGACGATGTACACCGCCGAGCGACAGGGCGAGGACGCCTGCGTGCTGGCCGGCGGTGACCCGATCGTGACTTGACCCCGCGGCCGGGATCGTGCGTCCTGCCCGGTCCCTCGCGGAGGGTGGCGACCTGCCACGAAGGGGTGAAGCGGCAGCTCAGCGCGCTGCGGGACGGCCCCGGACGCCCCAGGCTGGCCGACGTGCCGCTGTCCGTGCCCGGGTTGCCCGACGTGCCACCCGAGCTCGCCGGCCCGGTCGCGGTGGAGCTGGCCAAGCCCGTCCGGGACCTCCCGCGGCCCGACGCGCTTCCCGGCGGCGTCCTCTACGAGCCCAAGTGGGACGGCTACCGGCTGGTCGTCGTCCGCACGGGCGGCACCACCCGGGTGTGGTCGAAGCAGGGCCGAGACCTCACCGACCGCTTTCCCGACGTCGTGTCCGCCGCCGTCGCCCAGGTGCCGCCGGGCACGGTCGTCGACGGCGAGGTCGTCGTCTGGAACGGCACCCGGCTGGACTTCGGGCTGCTGCAACGCCGCCTGGTCACCCCACCGGGCCGCATCGGCGCCCTCGTCGCGACCGCTCCCGCCTCCTACGTCGCCTTCGACCTGCTCGCCCTCGGCGGCGCGGACCTGCGGGCGCGCCGCCTGCGCGAGCGGCGGGCCGCGCTGGAGGAGCTCGCGGCGCGCTGGGCGCCGCCGATGCAGCTCTCCCCCGTCACCACCGACCCCGCCGAGGCCCGGCAGTGGTCCACCGACTGGCGCCCGGCCGGCGTCGAGGGGCTGGTCGCCAAGGGCGCCGGCACCCGGTACGCGCCCGGCCGCCGCGAGTGGGTCAAGGTCAAGTCCTGGGAGACGACCGAGGTGCTGGCCGGTGGCGTCATCGGCCCCCTCGAGCGGCCCAGCCAGCTCGTGGCCGGCCGCTACCGCGACGGCGAGCTGGTCGTGGTGGGGCGCACCAGCCCGCTGTCCCCCGCGCACGCAGCCGAGCTGGCCGCCGTCCTGCGCCCCGCCGGCGACGACCACCCCTGGCCGGACCGGATCGGCACCGGCCGCTTCGGCGGCGGCCGGCTGTCGGTGCCACTCACCCGGGTGGAGCCCGACGTCGTCGTGGAGGTCAGCGCGGACGCCGCGCTGCAGGCCGGCGTCTTCCGCCACCCGCTGCGCTACGTGCGGGTCCGCGCGGACCTGCTGCCCGGGGACGTCCCCGGGATCTGACCCGCCTCAGGGCTGCTGGGGCGTGCGGCCCAGCGCCACCAGGAGGCGGCGCAGCAGGTCGGCCAGCAGCTCGCGGTCGGCGCCGGAGAGCCCCTCGAGCAGCCGGCGCTCGGTCTCCAGGTGGTCGGGCAGGGCGGCGTCCAGCGCGGCGCGGCCGGCTTCGGTCAGCGTGACGACGACGGCCCGCCCGTCGGCCTCGCTGCGCTCCCGGGTGATCAGCCCCTTCTCCTCCAGCCGGTCCAGCCGCTGCGTGATCGCCCCGGAGGTGACCAGGGCCGTGCGCATCAGCGCGGTCGGCGTCAGCTGGTACGGCTCGCCGGCGCGGCGCAGGGCGGCCAGCACGTCGAAGGACGGCGCGTCGAGGCCGTGGCGGGCGAAGGTGGCCCGCTGCGCGAGGAACACCTCCCGCTGCAGCTGGGTGATCCGGCCGATCACGCCCATCGGCGCGCAGTCGAGGTCGGGGCGCTCGCGGGCCCACTGGGTGAGGATCAGGTCGACGGCGTCCTGCGCCGGGCGCGCGCCGCCGCTCATGCCGGCAGCGCCACGTCGGCCAGGTGGTCGGCGTAGCCGCGTGGCGGGCGGCCCAGCAGCGCGGTCAGCACCCGGGGGCTGCCGGCGAAGCCGTGCGCCCGGTAGTGGTCGAACATCAGGCGCCGGCAACGCCCGGCGTAGGCCTCCGGCACCTCGCCCCGGGGGACGACGTCGTCGGCGACCACCTCGCGGCCGAGCCACTCCCCCACGAGCTCGGCAATCCGGGGCGCGGTGAGGGGCTCGGGCCCGGCCGCCTCGAAGGTGCCGCCGTCCAGGCCGTCCTCGGTGAGCAGCACGGCGGCGGCCTGGGCGACGTCGGCGAGGTCGACCAGCGACTGCCCGGTGCGCAGGCCCCAGGTGCTGCGCAGCCGGCCGGTGCGGGCCGCCTCGGCCACCTGCTCGTCGAGGTTCTGCGCGTAGGCGCACGGCTGCAGCACCCGCCAGGCCAGGCCGGCGGTGTCGAGGGCCTGCTCGGCGCGGTCCTTGGCGGCGTGGTGGGGCATCGTGCGCGCCTGCGGCCGCAGCACCGAGTGGTAGACCACGCGGGGGACGCCGGCCCGCCGCGCCTCGCCGAACAGCGCCCGGGCCCCCTCGGCCTCGTCGGGGTCGAAGTTGGGCCAGATCAGGTAGAACGCGTCGGCCCCGGCCAGGACGTCGGCCCACGGCAGCGGCTGGGTGAGCTCGGCGACGACCACCTCGGCCCCGAGGGCGTCGAGTTCGGGGCGGGGGCGGGGCCCGGAGACGACCGCGCGCACCTGCTCGCCGCGCTCGCGGAGGGCGCGGACCACGGCGGTGCCGGTCTGCCCGCCCGCCGCCGTCACCACGATCACACCGGTACCTCAGCAGTGAGGTATCGCGGCGTCAAGACCGGTGCACCCTCAGTGCAGCCGGGTGCTGAGGCGGACGGTGAAGCCGGTGGGACCGGGCAGCAGGTCGACGCCGTCCCACAGCTTGCGCGCCAGCCACAGCCCCATGCCGCCGCGGCCGAGGTCGTCCCCGTGGGCGGGCTGGAAGCCGGCCAGCGGGTCGTCGAAGGTCTTCCCGGCGTCGGTGATGGCGCACACGATGCGGCGGCCGTCGCTCCAGATCCGCGCGGACACCGGCCGCCGGCCGTGGCGGAACGCGTTGGCGGCGACCTCGCTGGTGGCCAGGTGGAGGTCCTCCCGCTGCTCGACGTCGGGGACCGCGACGGCCAGCACGTCGCCGATCCGGTGGCGCAACCCGGCGAGGGTGGGGGCGTCGTCGACGACGAGCAGCGGCGGGGTGTCCTCGACAGGCTCGTGCGGCGCGGGGAGGCCCGCGATGTAGGCCGCCGGGTCCTGGAAGGCGGGGTTGGGTGCCCAGGTCCCCCCACGGACGAGCGTGTCGTGGGTGGCCGTGGCGCTGTCGACCACCTGGGGCGGCAGCCGTCGCCGGTCGTACAGGCACACCGAGGTGAGCGCGCTGTCGGCCAGGATCCGGTTGGCCGCCGACTCGAACCGCTGCCCCTCGCGCCAGCCGGCCGGATCCTCCCCGAAGTCGACCTCCGAGAGCACCCGCAGCCGGCCCGTCCGGTGTGCCGCCGCCCGCGCCGCCTGGCTGCGGAGCAGGCTGATGGCATCGGGAGCGCGCGCGCCGAGCAGGGTCAGCCCGGGGTCGTTGTCCAGGGCCAGCCCGCGCTCCCCCAGCGCCCCGCAGACCAGGGCCGCCGTCTCCGGTGGGCAGGCCAGCCCGACCAGGTCACCGGCGCGCAGCCCGTCGTCCAGGAAGGGCAGCGCGGTGGCGAGCAGGTCGGCCGGGCCGTCCACGATCGCGGCCGCGTGGCGGAGACCGGTGGCGGGGGCGACGTCGGCCGCGGGCAGCGCGGCCCCCTCGTCTACCCCTCGGTGCACGGTCCCCGACCTCTCCCTGGCCGGGGAACTCCGGCCGACAGCTCCGACATCCTGGTACACGCGGGCCGGGTCCCCGCCACCGGGGAGGGCTGTGCGCGCCGTCACGAGGACGGCGGCACGGCTGTTCCGGTGGTCTGTACCCCCACCCCGGCCAGCTCGAGTATGCGGGCCGGGGCGGTGCCCTCGCTCGTCCGGACGCGGAGCCCGACGCCCGCATCACCCGCACGGGCGAGGGCCTCCAGCACCATGCCCACCCCCGCGCTGGCGAGGTAGGTGGTGGGCCCCAGGTCGAGGACCGCCGAGGAGCCGGGTGGCAGCCGGTCGACGCAGCGCAGCAGCTCCTCGCGCACCGGACCGGTGGTGGCGAGGTCGAGCTCGCCCAGCACCTCCAGGCGCACCTCGGCCGCGCCGTCGTGGACCCGCAGCTGCGCGACGCCGCCGTCCTCGGGCGGGTGGGACCGCTGGCGGGGGACGAACCCGCCCACGCCGGCGGAGGCGACCCGGAACCGGACGGTGGTGCCGGAGGGGCCGTGGCCGATCTCGACGTCGGTGCCGAGGGCGTGGATGAGGTCCAACCCGCGCCCGCGGTAGCCCTTGTCCGCCGGCGGCGGCCGCCACGCGCCGGAGTCGTGGACCTCCACCCGGATACCGCCGTCAGCGTCCCGGGCGAGCCGGTAGGAGCACTCCCCCGCCCCGTCGCCGGCCGTCGTGTACGCGTGCTCGACGGCGTTGGCCAGGGCCTCGCCCAGCGCCAGCTGCAGGTCCTCGGCGATCTCCTCGGGCACCCCCGCGGTCGCCGTCCACGCCGCGACGGCCCGCCGGACGCCCGCCAGCCGCGCCGGGTCGGCCGGCAGCCGCGCCGCCAACGGCGGGGGCAGCACGCGGGCGGCGATCACGGCGACGTCGTCGGGCTGGTCGGTGTCGGCCAGGACGTCGTCCAGCAGCCGGGTGGTCAGCCGCACCGGGTCCGCCGCGGCGTGCCGGGCGGCGGCGGCGCGGACCCGGTCCAGGCCCTCGTCCAGCACCTCGCCCCGCCGCTCCACCAGCCCGTCGGTGTAGAGCAGCAGCGTCGCGCCGGGCGGGACCTCCGTGGTGCCCTCGCGGTAGGGCGGGCGGCCCGGGGCGCCGAGCACCGCGCCGGACCCGGCGCCGTCCAGGAACCGGCTGCCGCCGGGGGTCAGCAGCAGGGGCGGCAGGTGGCCGGCCCGGGCCCACCGGACCGTGCCGGCGGCGGGGTCGACGACCAGGCAGGCCGCGGTCGAGGCCAGCGCGCCCGGCAGGCGGGCGGCGAAGCGGTCCAGCAGCTCCAGCGCCTCGGCCGGCGTGCAGCCCTGGAGCAGGGCGGTCGACAGCGCGCTGCGCAGCTGTCCCATGACGGCCGCCGCGGCCGGCCCCTGGCCGACGACGTCGCCGACCGCGATCGCCACGCGCCCGTCCGGCAGCTCGACGACGTCGTACCAGTCGCCGCCGGCCTGGGCCCCCTCGGCGCCGGGGAGGTAGTGCGCCGCCAGCGCCAGCCGGTCCAGCCGCGGCAGCTCGGCCGGCAGGAGGCTCAGCTGCAGCGTCTCGGCGATGCCCCGCTCGGCACGGAACAGCCGGGCGCGGTCCAGCGCCTGGGCGCACTGCTCGGCGACGGCCAGCAGCATGGCGCGGTCGACCGGGGAGAAGCGCTGCACGGTGGGCCAGGCGACGGCGAGGACGCCGACCACCCGGCCGGCGACGACCAGCGGGATGCCCACGTTCGCGGCCAGCCCGTAGGCCTGCAACGACTCCGCGAGCTCCGGCGGCAGCGCGCGGCCCGCCGCGGGCAGGACGGCGACGTCCTCGATCCAGATGGAGCGGCGCTCGGTGACCGCGGCGGTGGCGACCAGCGGGGCCGACAGCGGCAGGCTGCTCCACCGGCGGCGCCCCTCCTCGCTGCCGCCGCTGATCGCCAGCGCCGACAGCCCGCGGTGGGAACCGTCGAGCTCGTAGACGGCGACCCGGCTGTCCGGGCCGGTGAGGGCCCGCACGTGGCCGGCGGCGGCCGTGGCGACCTCGACGGGCGTGGTCGCCGCCGACAGCTCCGCGGTGGCCCGGTGCAGCAGCGCCAGCCGGTGCGCGGCGGCGCGCTCGTCGGCCAGCAGCATGGCGTTGTCCACGGCGAGGGCGGCGCGGGCGGCGATCTCCTCCAGCAGCGCCCGGTCGTCCTCGGTGTAGGCCGGCGCGTCGCCCCGCCGGCCCAGCGCGAGGACGGCGAGGACGCGGCCGCGCACCGTGAGGGGGAGCGCGAGCACCGAGGCGACCGCGAGCGGCGGCGCGACCGCCGGGTGGTCCTCGCCCAGGTCGGTGGCGCCGGCCAGGGCCGCGTGCACGACCGACCGCCCGAGCCGCGCGACCTCCGGCCCGACGCCGACGTCGGGGTCCAGCTCGGCCAGCGCGGCCTCGGTGGTGGCGTCCAAGCCGGCGATGCCGGCCCAGCGCAGCCGGCCGTCCTCGCCGACCAGCCGCACGGTGCACAGGTCGGCCAGCCGGCTGGTCACGACCAGCCGGGCCAGCGCGGCGACCTGCCCGTCGACCGTGGTCTCCCGGTCCATGGCGGCCCCGACGTCGGCCAGCAGCGTCTGGCGCTCGGTCTCCCGGATGCGCGCGTTGACGTCGGTGCAGCTGCCGACGTGGCCCGCGGGGGTGTCGCCGGTGCCGATCGGCGCCGCCCGCTCCAGCAGCCAGTGGTAGGCGCCGTCGGCCCGCCGGAGCCGGAACTCCACCTCCCAGCCCTCCCGGCGCTCGCGGGCCTCGGCCACGGCGGCGGCGTACCGGTCGCGGTCCTCCGGGTGCAGCCGGTCGGTCCAGCCCTCGCCCAGCTCCTCCCGCGCCGGCCGGCCGGTGAACTGCGTCCAGCCGCGGTTGACGAACGTCCGCCGTCCCTCCGCGTCGGCCAGCCAGATCAGGGCCGGGGCGAGGTCGGCCATCGCGGTGAACCGCTCCTCGGCGGCCCGGCGGGCCTGACCCAGGTGCAGGTGGGCGTCGACGCGGGCGACCAGCTCCTGCGCGGAGAACGGCTTGACCAGGTAGTCGTCGGCGCCGGCGGCCAGCCCCTCGACCGCCGCCTCCTCCCCGGCCCGTGCGGACAGCAGGACCACCGGCACCCGCGCCGTCCGGGGGTCGGCGCGCAGGGCGGCCAGCAGCCCGACGCCGTCCAGCTCCGGCATCATCACGTCGCTGACGACGAGGTCCGGCGGGTCGGCGAGGGCCGCCTCCAGCGCCTGACGGCCGTCGCCGACCGCCCGGACGGCGTAGCGCGGGGCCAGCAGCCGCACCACGTAGGCGCGCATGTCGGCGTTGTCGTCGGCGACCAGCACGCGGCCGGCCGCGGTCCGGGCCGGCTCCGGCGCCGTCTCGTCGTCCTCGTCGGGCAGCCAGCGCAGGGCCTCGGTGACGAACGGTGCGGCGGCCGGCGACCCCGCGGGGGCCTCGGGCGCCGGGTCGGCCAGGCGGTCGGTGGGCAGGTGCGCGGTGCCGAACGGCATCGTCACGGTGAACGTCGTCCCGACGCCCGGGGTGCTGTCGACGTCGATGCTGCCGCCGTGCAGCGCCACCAGCTCGCGGACCATGGCCAGGCCGATGCCGCTGCCCTCACCCGAGCGGCCGCGGGCGTCCGCGACGCGGTGGAAACGCTCGAAGAGCCGGGGCAGCTCCTCGGGCGGGATGCCGGTGCCGGTGTCGCTCACGGTGAGCCGCACCGCCCCGCCGTCGCGCCGGACCCGCACGGCGATGCCGCCGGTGAAGGTGAACTTCAGCGCGTTGGAGAGGAGGTTGAGGACGACCTTCTCCCACATGTCCCGGTCGACGTGCACCGGTTCCTGCAGGGGCGGGCAGTCGACGGTGAACTCCAGCCCGGCGCGGGTGACCGCCGAGCGGAACACGCTGGCCAGCTCGGCGGTCGCGACGGCGAGGTCGACCGGCTCGAAGCGGGCGTCGATGCGCCCGGCCTGGATGCGGGAGAAGTCCAGCAGGGTGTTGACCAGCCGGCCCAGCCGCAGCGCGTTGCGCTCGATGACCTCGAGCTCCTCGCGGATGCGGGGGTCGGCCTGGGCCGCCGGGTTGCCCCGCAGCTCGGCGACCGGCCCGGCGATGAGCGTCAGCGGGGTGCGGAACTCGTGGCTGACGTTGCTGAAGAAGTCGGTCTTGGCGCGGTCGAGCTCGGCCAGCGACTCCGCCCGGCTGCGCTCGGCCTCGTAGCTGCCGGCGTTGAGCAGACCGGAGGCGAGCTGGTTGCCCACGAGCTCGATGAACCCGCGGTAGCGGTCGTCGTAGCGCCGGTGCGGGTTGAGGCCGGCGACGAGGAATCCCGACACCGGCCCGGCGTCGTGGGCCGAGGAGGCGATCGGGACGGCGACGGCCTCGCTCGGCGGTCGCCGCCAGGCACCGGTGGGCAGGCCGGGGAAGCGCCGGTCGAGGTCCCGCACGAGCACGTGCTCACCGGCAAGGACGCGGTCCAGCGGCCACACGTCGTCCCCCGGCGCGATGACCTCGGGGGCCGCCGGCGAGCCCCCGTCGATCCCGGAGGCGCAGCCGAGCCGGGCGGTGCCGGTCGGGTCGAACAGGTAGGTGAGGCTGAACGGCAGGTCGGCGGAGTCCCGGCCCAGCTGCTCGCAGGCGGCGGCGAGGACGTCGTCCCGCGTGCGGGCGGTCGCGATGGCCGCGGCGAGGTCCCGGAGGGCGGTCATGCGGCGTTCGCCGACCACGCGCTCGGTGTTCTCGGTGACCACGCAGAGCATCCCGCGGGCGCGGCCCTCGGCGTCGTCGATCGGGCTGTAGGAGAAGGTGTGGTACGTCTCCTCCGGGTACCCGCTGCGCTCCAGGAAGAGCAGCAGGTCCTCGTCCCACGTGGCGACGCCGGTGTCGAGCACCGACCGGATGCGCGGCCCGATGTCGTGCCAGATCTCCGACCACATCTCGTTCGCCGGGCGGCCCAGCGCCCACGGGTGCTTGGCCTGGAGCGTGTCGTGCTTGTAGGCGTCGTTGTAGAAGGTCGTCAGCTCGGGGCCGTAGGCGGCCCACATGGGGAACCGTGACGTCAGCACGATGCGGACGACGTTGCGCAGCTCGGACGGCCAGCCCTCGGGCGAGCCGAGCGGGGTCTGCGTCCAGTCCCGCGCGGCCATCGCCCGGCCGACCTCGCCGCCACCGGCGAACAGCGACCAGCCGGGCTCGTGCTCGGTCACCGTGCGCTCACGAGGGGATGGTAGGTGGCCGAACGGCCGCGGCGCCCGTGTGGGACAGGACGGCGGAGCGCCCGGCGAGCCGGTCGAGCACCTCCCGGCCGACCCCCACCTCGCCGGCGTCGAAGGCGCCGCAGTCCAGCCCGCGCAGCAGCACCGCGGCCAGCGCCCGCGCGGTGGCGGGCTCGTCGAGGACGCCGCTCGCGGTGCGGTCCAGGTAGGCGGTCAGCCGCGCCTCGGCGTCCGGGAGGGCCGCCCGGGCGGAGGCGTACGTGACGACGTACCGGGTGACCAGCTGGGCGGGGTGCAGGTCCCAGCCCTGGTGCAGGCCCCGCTCGAGCGCCCGGCGCACCAGCCCGGCGTGCCGTCGCCAGGCGGCGTGCACCTGCTCCCGGGAGCCGACGGGCAGCAGGTTGCTGGAGCCGTCGACGGCGCGGGCCCCGGTGCCGGCGACGGCCACCTGGACCACCTGCTTGGCGAAGTCGGCCGCCGGGTGGTCGGAGGCCTGGGAGGCCGCGGGGACGCCGAGCGCGGCGGTGTAGTCGTAGGTGCCGAAGTGCAGCCCGGTCAGCCGGGGCCCGGCGGCGTGCACCATCGCGGCGGCGGTCACGGCGCCGTCGCGACCCACCACCGCCTGCGGGGTCTCGACCTGCAGCTCCAGGTCCAGCGCGACGCCGTGCGCGGCCTCGAGCGCGTCCAGGACCGGCAGGACGGCGCGCACCTGCTCGACGCCGGTGACCTTGGGCAGGGTGACGGTCGCGCGCGCCGCCACGCCCGCGAGGCCGCCGAGGAAGAGGTCGAGGCTGCGGACGCCGCGGCGCCGGGTGGCCTCCTCCAGCGAGCCCGCCCGGATGCCCACCGAGGGCGGCCCGCACCCGGTGGCGAGGTCCGCGGCCACCGCGGCCGCCGCCCGCCGCACGTCGTCGTCCTCCGCGTCGGGGGTCCCGCGGTAGCCGTCCTCGGCGTCCACCCGCAAGTCCTCGACCGGCTCGGTGGCGAGCTTCGCCCGGACCCGCGGGAGCACCTGCTCCACCAGGGCGGCGTCCAGGCCGAGGTCCGGGAGGCCGTGCTGGTCGAGGGCGGCGAGGGCCGCCGTCCCCCAGGCCGCGGCGAGGCCGGGCGTCACCGCGTCGGCCGGCACGTAGCAGGTGTGCACCGGCTGCCGGTCCCCGCGCTCGCCGGGGTAGTCGGCCCGCCGGGCGGCGTCCACCGGCACCAGCCGGCGGTCGAGCTCCGCGTAGACCGCGTCGTCGAGGCCCATCGGGCGACCCTGCCACGCCGACACCGCCGCTGGCATCCTCCCTCCATGGGAGCCCTCGACGACTTCAACGCCGAGACCGCCGACCTCGCCGTCCAGCAGCTGCGGGCCTGCAACGCCGCGCCACGCTTCGCCGCCGAGGTGGTCGCCGGCCGTCCGTATCCGGACGCCGACGCCCTGGTGGCCCGCGCCGAGCAGGTGGCCCGCGGCCTGCCGTGGGAGGAGGTCGAGCTGGCGATGGCGGTGCACCCGCGGATCGGCGAGCGGCCGGAGGGGGCGTCGGCCGAGGCGGCGGCCTCCCGCCGGGAGCAGGGCGCGATGGGCGGGGCGGACGCCGACACCCGGGCCGCCCTCGCCGAGGGCAACCGCCGCTACGAGGAGCGCTTCGGCCACGTCTTCCTGATCCGGGCCGCCGGCCGGTCGCCGGAGGAGGTGCTGGCCGAGCTGCACCGCCGGCTCGACACCGACGAGGAGGCCGAGCGGGCCGAGGCCACGGAGCAGCTGGCGCAGATCACGGCGCTGCGGGTGCGGGAGCTCGTGTCATGAGCGTGTCCACACACGTGCTGGACTCGGTGCGCGGCCGGCCCGCCGCGGGCATCACCGTCCGCCTCTACGCCGACGCGGAACTGGTCGCCGAGGGCGTGACCGACGCCGACGGCCGCTGCCGGCTGGTGGAGGGGGCCACGGGGGCCGGCACCCACCGGCTGGTGTTCGCCACCGGGCCGTGGTTCGCCGGGCAGGGGCGGGAGACCTTCTACCCGGAGGTCGTGCTCTCCTTCGACGTCCGCGAGCCCGGCGAGCGCCACCACGTACCCCTGCTGCTGGCCCCGTTCGCGTACTCCACCTACCGCGGCTCCTGACGGCCCCCTCCAGGGCACCGCCCCGAGCGTGCGAGGGGTGGGGAGGAGGGGGTCCTCTCTGTGCAACAGTCGCGCATGGGGATCCGGCTCGGACCGAACCAGTACGGCAAGGCGGAGGTCCGGGTGGTCGCCGTCGACCGCAGCGGTCCGCAGCACACGCTGGCCGACCTGACCGTCAGCACCAGCCTGCGCGGCGACTTCACCGCCGCGCACACGGCCGGCGACAACGCCCACGTGCTGCCGACCGACACCCAGAAGAACACCGTGCTGGCCTTCGCCCGCGACGGCGTCGGTGCGATCGAGTGCTTCGGCCTGCGGCTGGCCCGCCACCTCGCCGGCGCCCACCCGTGGATCACCGGGGCGCGGGTGGTGGTCGACTCCGCCGGCTGGGCGCCCATCGCCGTCGGCGGCCGGCCGCACGGGCACGCCTTCCGCCGCGACGGCGGCGAGGTGCGGACGGCGGTGGTGACGGTGGACGGGGACGACGAGCACGTGGTCGCCGGGCTGTCGGACCTCGTCGTCCTCAAGACCACCGGCTCGGAGTTCTCCGGCTTCCCGCGCGACCGCTACACGACGCTGGCCGAGACGCGGGACCGGATCCTCGCCACCGCCGTCACCGCGCGCTGGCGCTACACGGCCCTCGACCCGGACCCCGACGCGGTGTTCGCCGGCGTGCGCACCGTGCTGCTGGAGACCTTCGCCGCGACCCACTCCCTCGCGCTGCAGCAGACGCTGTACGCGATGGGCGAGGCGGTGCTGCAGCGGTTCCCCCAGGTCGCCGAGGTGCGGTTGTCGATGCCGAACCGGCACCACTTCCTGGCCGACCTCTCCCCGTTCGGGCTGGACAACCCCGACGTCGTCTACCGCGCCGAGGACCGCCCCTACGGGCTCATCGAGGGCACCGTGCTGCGCGACGACGTCCCGCCGGCCGACGCGGCCTGGTCCTGAGCTCCGGCGCCCCGGCCCCGTCGGGTTCCTGACCGCCGCAACGTCCTGTGCACACATCGTGATCCGGTGCGCTCCTGGACCACGATGTGGGCACGGAACGCGGCCCGGTCCTCGCCCCTAGTGCCCCGGACCCTCCACCCCGACGCCGCCGAACAGCACGGCGGCGTGGATGCGCAGGTCGGCGCCGCGCTCGTCCTCGGTCCGGGTGACGCCGGCGCCCTCGTCCAGGCCGATCCCGCCCACGCCACGGAAGGCCCACCACACCCGCCACCCGGCCGGCACCCGCACGCCCATGCCACCCATGAGCGCCCGCACGGTGAGGTCGATGCCACCGGGCACCCGCGGCAGCTCGGTCAGGTCGATCTCGGCACCGCCCATCACCAGGTCGACCCGCACCCGCGCCAGCTCGGGGTTGACCGGCCGCAGCTGCAGGCCGCCCACCGCGACCACGCGCCGGATGCCGGCGGTGCTCTCGTCGCCCTCGTCCTTGCGGCGGGCCACCAGCCGGCCGGTCAGCGCCACCGCCCCCTGCAGGGCCCACCAGCCCAGCAGCCAGGGCAGGACCTTGCGGAGGGCAGGCGGCAGCGCGCGCGGCGTCGTCATGGGCCCAGCCTGCCCGCCGTCCCCGCCGCGGCCCAGGGGGTGCGGCCCTGGCACGGCCGGCGGGCGTGGGCGACGAGCGCGCGAGGTCCTGACCTCAGTAGCGGAACCGGCCCACCGCGGAGCTCAGCGCCGCCGCCATGCGCGCGACCTCGTCCATCGCCGTCCGGGCGTCGGTCATGGCGCGGGTCGTGGCACCGGCTGCCCCGGCCACGGCGCTGATGTTCTCGGCGATCTGACCGGCGGAGACCGCCGCCTCGGCGACGTTGCGGTTCATCTCCGTGGTCGTCGCCGTCTGCTCCTCGACGGCGGCGGCGATCGTGCCCTGCGAGTCGTTGATCGCGCCGATGATGCGGCCGATCTCCCCGATGGCCCGCACCGCGCCGCCGGCGTCGGCCTGGATCGCCTCGACCCGCGCGGTGATCGTCTGCGTGGCCCGGGCGGTCTCCTGCGCGAGCTCCTTGACCTCGCCGGCCACGACGGCGAAGCCCTTGCCCGCCTCGCCGGCCCGGGCCGCCTCGATGGTGGCGTTGAGCGCCAGGAGGTTGGTCTGCTCGGCGATGGCGGTGATCACCTGCACCACGCCGGCGATCTCCCGCGAGGACTCCCCCAGCTTGGCCACGGTCGCGGTGGTGCTGTCGGCCACGGTCACCGCCTGCGCCGCCACGCGCGCCACCTCGCCGGCGTTGCGGGCGATCTCGCCGATCGAGGCACCCATCTCCTCCGAGCCCGCGGCCACGGTCTGCACGTTGCGCGACACCTGGCCGGCCGCCTCCGCGACCACGGCGCTCTGCTGCGCCGACCCGTCGGCCAGCCGGGTCATGTCCTGCGCGGTCACCGCGAGCTCCTCGGTCGCCGAGGCCAGCGTCGTCGTGGTGTCGCCGATGGTGCCCACCACGCCGCGGAGGTGCTCCAGCGAGGTCTCCAGGGCCGCCGCCATCCGGCCGACCTCGTCCCGGCTGGTGACGCCCGTGACGCCGCGCAGGTCACCGTCGGCCAGCCCGGCCAGGACCGCACCCACCCGGCGCACCGGCCCGACGACCGACCGCGTCACACCCCAGCCGAGCCCCGCCAGCACCAGCACCCCGCCGACCGCGACCAGCACGGCCAGCGTGATCGCCGTCCCCCGCTGCTCGGCGCTGGCCGCGGCCGCCGCCGTCGCCGCCTCGTGGACGGCGGCACCGACGGCCGGCAGCTCGTCCTCGAGGACGGCGAAGGCATCGGTGAAGGCCGGGGCGGCGGCGCGGGCGGCGGCCGGGTCGGTGCCGGCGAGGGCGACGATCCGGTGGGCGGTGGCGAGATAGGCGTCGACCGCCGGGAGGACCTCCTCGACGGCCGCGGCGACCTCGGCGTCCAGTCCGGCGCCGGCCACCGCGGCGAGCACCTCGCGCAGGGTGGCGTCGTGGGCGGCGAGGTCGGCCGCCGCCGTCCCGCCGGCCGGGCCGTCGAGCAGCGCCTGGAGCACGTCGCCCCGGACGGCGTCGTGCATCATGTCGGCCTCCAGCGCGGCGGCGGTGGCGCGCGTGGTCCCCAGCAGCTCGTCGGTGCGCTCGCCGGTCCCCCGCAGGGCCTGCACGGTGAGGACGGCGAAGGCCGACAGGACGACGGCCCCGGCGGCGACGAGGGCGGCGAGCTTGACGCCGAGCGGACGGTCCGACCAGAGGTTGCGCGCCATGGGGCACTCCTGCGTCGCGGCGATCGGCGCGGAGGTGCGCACCGTTGGCACCTCGATCGGCACGTCGGTGGAGCGACTACAGCGGAAGTGCTCCGATCTTCATGGACTTGTTCGTTCCGGAACGTGTCAGGGGTCACTCCACCAGCCGGTAGAACCGGAAGAAGTCGTTGTCGATGGGCAGCACCTCGATCCCGGCGAAGCCCGCCGCGCGCGCGTACCGCTCCAGCGTGGCCGGCCGCATGACCGTGCCGGTGCCCACCGACGGCCGCGTGGAGAGCCCGTCGGGCAGGCAGCAGGTCAGGCTGTAGCCGTACATCAGCCGTTCGGTCTCGTCCCCGGGCGCGGTGAACCGCTCGGCCACCCGCTCGTCGACCACGAGCACGGTGCCGTCGGGCCGGGCCATGCGCCGCATCGCGCCGAGGACGGCGACGGGGTCGGGCATGTCGTGGACGCACTCGAACGCCGTCACCAGGTCGTAGCCGCCGTCCTCCCCCGCGGTCGCGGCATCCCCGGCGGTGAACCGCACCCGGTCGGCCACCCCGGCCTGCTCGGCGTGGCGCCGGGCCTGCTCGACCGACGGCTCGTCGACGTCGAAGCCGTCCACGTGGGCCCCCGGGTACGCCCGCGCGATCCCGATCGCCGACCAGCCCATGCCGCAACCCACGTCGGCGACCCGGCCGCCGGCCCGCAGCGCCGTGTCGACCCCGGGCACCCGCGGGAAGTCCTCGGTCGCCATCGGCCCGAGGAAGTAGGGGCGGTTGGCGTCCCCCTGCGCCTCCCGGGCGTCGGGGCCCATCTCCGCCCAGCTCAGCCCGGCCCCGGTGCGGTAGGCCTCGCGCAGCCGCGGCAGGTTGCGCAGGAACGCCAGGGCCACGCGGGCGAACGGGGGCATGTAGGAGAGGTCCAGCTCGTCGACCAGCACGCCGCGGTACTCGGCCGGCAGCGTGTACCGGCGCGCGTCCGGCTCGGCCGCGACGTCGTCGACGGTCAGGATGCCGGCCACCGCCTGCTGCTCCAGCCACTCACGGGCGTAGCGGGCGGCGGTCCCGGTGCGCTCGGCGAGCTCGGGCGCCGTCGCGGGGGCGTCGGCCAGGGCGCGGTACCAGCCCAGCTCGACACCCAGCTCGACGGCGGCGAGCTCGAGGCTGCCCAGCACGCCGGCGAGGAGGCGCTCGGCGAGTGCGTCGGCGGTGCCCGCGGGCGGGGTCCCGGTCGTCGTCATGGCCCCGCACCGTGGCCTGCGCCGCGGAACCCCGGCCAGTGCCTTTGGCCCCGTCCAGAGAGGCGGCCGGCCCCCTCAGCGGCGGGTGGAGACGGTGACGGTGAAGCGGCGGTCGGACGCGGCCGCACGGGTGGGCCCGACCAGCCGGCGCAGCGCCGCCCGGTGCGGCAGCTGGTTGTTGTAGACCGTCCACAGCTCCCCGCCCGGGCGCAGCACCCGGCCGGCCGCGGCGAACAGCCGGTCGGCGGCGGCGGTCACGACGGCCGCACCCACGTGGAACGGCGGGTTGCACACGACGAGGTCGACGCTCGCGTCGGCGACGCCGGCCGCCGCGTCGTCCCGGGTCACCCGCACCCGGTCGGCCACCCCGTTGGCCTCGGCGGTGGCCCGCGCGGAGGCGACGGCGGCCGCGGACTGGTCGCTGGCGACGACGGCGAGCCCGGGCCGGGCGAGGGCCAGGGCGGTGGCGAGGACGCCGGTGCCGCAGCCGAGGTCGAGGGCGCTCGCCGCGTCGGGGGCGGCGCGCTCCAGCGTGGCCAGCAGCGCCCGCGTCCCGACGTCCACCCGCGTGCCGGCGAACGCCGCCCCGTGCGCGCAGACGGTCAGGCCGAGGTCGGCGTGCACCTGGCAGCGCGGGAAGGACGGCCGGACGCCGTCCCGGGGCCCGCGTGCGACGAGCAGGCGGGACTTCTGCCGCGCCAGCGTGGCGGACACGTCGGTGAACGAGGCCCGCAGGACGTCGTTCATCGCGTGGGTCATGTGCTTGACCCGCCCGCCGACGAGGAAGGTGACGTCCGGGTCGGCGGCGGCCGCGAGCTCGGCGACCTCGCGCAGCGCGTCGAGCGACTTGGGCGCCTTGGCCAGCACCAGCCGGGCGCCCGCGACCAGCTCCGGCGAGAGGAGCAGGGTCCGGTGGGCTCCGGTCAGGCCGGTGCGCTCGGCGTTGCGGGCCAGCGCCAGCTCACCCACCAGCAGGTCCTGGGCGACCCGGACGTCGCGGGCACCGGCCGCGACCGCGCCGAGGGTGAGCGCGCCGTAGGAGTCGTCGACGACGGCGACCTCGCCGGGGCCGGCCGCCGCGAGCGCCGCGGCCGCCTCGTCGAGCAGCAGGCGGTCGGTGGCGTCGACCGCGACGAGGTCCGGCGCCTCGACGTCCGGCTCCCGCCGCAGCTGCGCCAGCAGCTCACCCACGGACACGACACCCCCTCTTCGCCGAGATCGGCGATCTCGGCGGTGTACGGCCCGAGAACCGTACGAGATCGCCGATCTCGGCGAGACGGGCGCGCGGGTTCAGACGCCGGGCAGGCCGACCGGGCAGGAGACACCGGTCGAGTGGATCGGGCAGTACCCGTTGGGCACCTTGTGCAGGTACTGCTGGTGGTAGTCCTCGGCGTAGAAGAACTCGCCCAGCTGCGTGATCTCGGTGGTGATCTCGCCGTAGCCGGCCGCGGTCAGCCGCTCCTGGAACGCCTCCCGGCTGGCCAGCGCGGCGGCCTCCTGCTCCGGGCCGTCCACGTAGATCGCCGACCGGTACTGGGTGCCGATGTCGTTGCCCTGGCGCATGCCCTGCGTCGGGTCGTGGTCCTCCCAGAACACCTTGAGCAGCTGCTCGTAGGAGATGACCGCGGGGTCGAACACGACGAGCACGACCTCGGCGTGGCCGGTCCGGGCCGAGCAGACCTCCTCGTAGGTCGGGTTCGGCGTGTAGCCGCCGGCGTACCCGGCGGCGGTCGAGTAGACCCCCGGCGTCTGCCAGAACACCTTCTCCACGCCCCAGAAGCAGCCGGCGCCGAAGACGGCGGTCTGCAGGCCCTCGGGGAACGGCGGCTTGATGCGGTTGCCGTTGACCGCGTGCAGCTCGGGGACGTGCGGCAGGGGGTCCGGCCGCCCGGGGAGGGCGTCGTCACGGGACACCGGCTGGGTCTTGGCCCGGGAGAACAGCATGCCCCGAGCGTAGGCCCGTCCACCAACGGTCGGTTGTGCGTCACCGATCAGCGGCAGCAGGATCGAGCCCGGGGACGACGTCGACAGCGCAGGAGGGCCCGTGAGCACGACGACCCGCGAGTGGCACCTTGCGGCCCGGCCGCACGGCGAGCCGACGCCGGAGGACTTCCGGCTGGTCGAGGTTCCGGTGCCCGACCCGGCCGAGGGGCAGGTCGTCGTCCGCATGGTGGCGATGTCGGTCGACCCGTACATGCGCGGGCGCATGCGGTCGGGCCCCTCCTACGCCCCGCCGTGGGAGGTCGGCGAGGTGATGAAGGGCGGCGCCGTCGGCCGGGTGGTCGCCTCGCGCGCGCCGGAGCTGCCCGAGGGCACGCTGGTGCTCACCGACGCGGCCTGGCGGGAGGTCGCCGTCCTCGACGCCGGCGCGGTGCGCCGGCTCCCGTCGCTGACCGACGCCCCGCCGTCGTGGTTCCTCGGCGTGCTCGGGATGCCGGGCCTGACCGCGTACACGGGGCTGTTCCGGGTGGCCGGCTTCACCGCGGGCGACGACGTGTTCGTCTCCGGCGCCGCGGGGGCCGTCGGCAGCCTGGTCGGTCAGTTCGCCCGGCTGCGCGGCGCCGGGTCGGTCGTCGGCAGCGCCGGCAGCCCGGCGAAGGTCGCCTGGCTCACCGGCGAGCTGGGCTTCACCACGGCCTTCGACTACCACGACGGGCCGGTCTCCGAGCTGCTGCACGCCGCCGCGCCGGACGGCGTCGACGTCTTCTTCGACAACGTCGGCGGCGAGCACCTGGAGGCGGCGATCGGTGCCCTGCGGGTGCACGGGCGGGCCGCGCTGTGCGGCTCGATCTCCGGCTACAACGCGGTGGAGCCCCCGCCCGGCCCCCGGAACATGTCGCTCATGGTGGGCAGGCGGCTCACCCTGCGCGGCTTCCTCGTCGGGGACCACACCGACCTGCGGGAGGAGTTCACCGGCACGGTCGCGGGCTGGCTGCGCTCGGGCGACCTCGTCGTCCGGGAGACCGAGTACGAGGGCATCGAGAACGCCGTGCCGGCCTTCCTCGACCTCCTGCGTGGGGGCAACACCGGGAAGATGATCGTGCGGCTGGCGCCCGACCCTGACTGAGCGCGCGCCGTCCGGGGCAGTCTGGGGGCATGTGGCTGTTCCTGACCCGCCGCCTCCGCACGTGGCTGCTGCTCACCGTCGTCGTCCCGCTCACCACCGGCCTGCTGCGCCGGATCGGCCGCTCGCTGGAGCGCCGCACCGGGCCGACGCCGCTCACCCGCGGCCTGCTCCGCGCCGGGGACCTCGGCGACCGGGCGCGCGCCACCCTGCGCGGTGGGCGCCGGCGGCGGTGACCGCGGGCGACGTCCCGGCCCTGGAGCACGTCCCGGCGTCCGGCCCGGTCCGGGCGCTGGCGGTGTTCTGCCACGGGGGCACGGTCGCCAGCGTGGACCCGCCGCGGGAACGGGCGCTGTCGCTGCTGCGGATGCGGGCGATCGAGCAGTTCGTCCGCGCGGCGGGCGCCGACCGGGGGCTGGGCACCTACCTCCTGCGGTACCGGGTGGCCGGGTGGAACGGCCCGGCCGCCGACGCCTACGCCGACCTGCGGTGGACGCTGGAGGAGGTCCGGGCGCGGCACGGCGCCGACGTCCCGGTGGTGCTGGTGGGCCACTCGATGGGCGGCCGGGCGGTGCTGCGCGCCGGCGGGGACGCCTCCGTGCGCGCCGTCTGCGCGCTGGCCCCGTGGACGCCGCCCGGCGAGCCGGTGGAGCACCTGCGCGACCGCACGGTGGCGGTCCTGCACGGCCGGGGCGACCGCTGGGTGCCGGCGGCGCTGTCGGCCGACTTCGCGGCGCGCGCGTCGCAGGCCGGCGCCCGCATCGCGCGGTTCACCGTCACCGGCGGGCACAGCATGGTGCGGCGGGCGATGGTGTGGCACACGTTCGTGCGGGACGTCGTCCTGGCCGGCGCCGGGCTCGCACCGTGGCGGGCCGACCTGCGCGAGGCACTCGACCGCCAGGAGCTCGCCGTCCCGCTGTGAGCGGAGGCCGGGGGGCGAGGATTCCTCGCCCCCCGGCCTCCGGTAGCTCAGGAGAAGAGGGCGCTGTAGCCGTTGAGCGCGGGCTGCCCGCCGAGGTGGGCGTAGAGCACCGTGGACGACGGGTCGATCTCGCGCCGCCCGACGAGGTCGATCGTCGCGGCCATCGACTTCCCCTCGTAGACCGGGTCGGTGACCATGCCCTCGGTGCGGGCGGCCAGCTCCATCGCCGTGATCGTCGTCTGGTCGGGGATGCCGTAGATCCCGGCGTGGTAGCGCTCGTCGAGCTCGACGTCGTCGAGGGTCAGCTCGCGGCGCAGGCCGATCAGCTGCCCGGTGCGCTGGGCGATCCGCAGGACCTGGTCGCGGGTCTCGGCCGGCTTGGCGCTCGCGTCCACCCCGAGCACCCGCCGCGGCCGGGCGCCGTCCTCCTCGAGCTTGGCGAAGCCCGCGACCATCCCGGCCTGCGTGGAGCCGGTGACCGAGCAGACGACGACGGTGTCGAAGAAGACGCCGAGCTCGGCCTCCTGCGCGGCGACCTCCTCCGCCCAGCCGGCGAAGCCCAGGCCGCCGAGCGGGTGGTCCGACGCCCCGGCCGGGATGGCGTAGGGCTTGCCGCCGGAGGCCTCGATCTCCGCGAGCGCGGTCTCCCAGCTCTCCTTGAACCCGATGCCGAACCCGGCCTTGACCAGCCGGACGTCGGCCCCGGCCAGCCGGCTGATCAGGATGTTGCCGACCTTGTCGTAGACGGCGTCGGGCCAGTCCACCCAGCTCTCCTGCACGAGCACGCACCTGAGGCCCACCCGCGCGGCGACCGCGGCGACCTGCCGGGTGTGGTTGCTCTGCACGCCGCCGATCGACACGAGCGTGTCGCAGCCCTGGGCCAGCGCGTCGGCGACGAGGTACTCGAGCTTGCGGGTCTTGTTGCCGCCGAACGCGATGCCGGAGTTGACGTCCTCCCGCTTGGCCCAGACGGCGGCGCCGCCCAGGTGCTCGGTCAGCCGGTCCAGCCGGTGCACCGGCGAGGGGCCGAACAGCAGCGGGTAGCGGGGGTGGTCAGACAGCATCGGGGATCTCCTCGTGCAGCTCGGACAGCAGCGCCGTCCAGATCTCGGTGGTGGTGGCGACGGCGGCGTCGACGTCGGCGTCCGCGCAGGCGGCGATCAGGCGGTCGTGCAGGGCGACGGACTCCCGGCCGTGCGCGGTGGCGAAGCGCCGGCGCTCCAGCCGGCGGACGGCGGGGGTGAGCCGGGCGACGGTCGCGGCGAGCGCGCCGTTGCCGCAGCGGGCGAGCAGGACGGCGTGCAGGTCGTCGTCCGCGGCGAGCGCGGCGTCGGCGTCCCCCGCGGCGAGCGCGGCGGCGAACCGCTGGTTGGCCGCCCGCATCGCGGCCACGTCCTCCGGCGTCGTGGCGGCGGCGGCCTCCTGGGCGGCCAGCTCGTGCATCGCCCGGACGACGACGGCGGCGTCGCGGACCTCCCGCACCCGCAGCGGGGTGACCCGGGTGTGGCTCTGCGGTTTGGCCTCGACCAGGCCCTCGTCGGCCAGGCGGGCGAGCGCCGCCCGCACCGGGGCGACCGACAGTCCGAGCCGCGCGGCCAGTTCGGCGTCCTTGACCACGGCACCGGGCTCGAGGTCGCCGGAGACGATCGCCTCGCGGATGCGGGTCAGGGCGACGTCCCGCAGGAGGACGCGGCTGACGGGAGCGAGGGACACAACTGACATCTCAGATGTCAGACGCACTGCCGTCAAGGGGCTCGCCGGCCGCGGTCACCGTTCTGTGCACTCTCCGTGGCCTCAGGGGCCGGCAGCCCACGTCCTGTGCACAGACCGCGGGCCGGGCGGCAGGCCCGCGCCCCGGCAGAGATCAGGCGAAGATCGGCGCGGGGTCGTCGGAGAGCCGGCCCCACAGCAGCTCGTCGTGCTTGATGCCGTCGCCGTAGCGGTAGGAGCGGCGCAGCCGGCCCTCGACGGTGAACCCGGCCTTCTCCGCGACCCGCCCGGAGGCCGGGTTGTCCACCGCGTGGCACAGCTCCACCCGGTCGACGGCCAGCTCGGCGAAGGCCCACCGGCAGGCGGCGTCCACCGCACGGGGGGCCACCCCGCGGCCGCGCGCGGCGGGCATCGTCCAGTAGCCGACCGACGCGCCGGCCTGGACCCGGTCGATCGAGTGCAGCGACACCGAACCGAGCAGCGTGCCGGTGCCGGCGTCGACCACGGCCCAGGAGGCGTGGTCACCGGCGGACCAGTCGGCCCGCCGGCGCAGGAACGCCACGGCGTCGTCGCGGGTGGTGGCCGGGACGGCGTTCCACCGGCACAGCAGCGGGTCCTGCATCGCGGCCAGCACGTCGTCGGCGTCGTCCGCACGCCAGGTCCGCAGGCGCAGCGCGCCGGCGGTCAGCTCCACCGGTTCCACGGGGAGGCATCCTCCCCGACTGCTCAGGCCGGGACCGAGACCCCGACGCCGCCGCGCGTGTGGGCGCCGTAGCGGGCGATCTCGCGGTCGAGGTCCAGCGGCGAGGTCATCGCCGCACCCTCCAGCAGCTCCGGGGTGATGGCGTCTGCCGGCAGCAGCCAGGAGACCTCGAACTCCAGGCCGTCGGGGTCGTGGGCGTAGAGGGCCTTGGTCGTCACGTGGTCGGACATCCCGACCAGCGCACCGGCCTGCAGCAGCGCGTCGCGGATGCGGGCCAGCTCGGCGAGGGTGTCGACCTCCCAGGCCAGGTGGTACAGCCCGACGGTGCGCCGGCCGGCCTCCGAGGCCCCGGCGCCCGCGCCGATCTGGAACAGGCCCAGGTCGTGGTCGTTCGTCGACCCCTCCGCCTGCAGGAAGACGGCCGTCCCGGGGATCTCCGTCTTCGCCCGGAAACCCAGCACGTCCCGGTAGAAGGCGTGGCTGCGGGCGACGTCGCGGACGTAGAGGACGGCGTGGTTGAGGCGCTGGACCGGCATGACGGTGCTCCCTTGGACGGCTGCACCCCAGTCTGCGCGCAATTCGTTGACGTTTCAAGTATCAGTCCTGCCCGTCCGGGTAGGGGCACGCCATGGACCACTCACGCGTGCCCGTCCTCGAGGCCCTGCAGGAGTTCCGCCGCCGCGGCGACGTCGTCTTCGGCCCGCCCGGGCACAAGCAGGGCAGGGGCGCGGACCCGCGGGTGGTCGAGGTCGTCGGCGAGGGCGTCTTCGCCTCCGACGTCCTCTCGCTCAACGGGCTGGACGACCGCCGGGAGTCGCAGGGCGTCACCACCCAGGCCGAGGAGCTCATGGCCGACGCCGTCGACGCCGACAAGGCCTTCTTCTCCACCTGCGGCAGCTCGCTGTCGGTGAAGAGCGCCATGATCTCCGTCGCCGGCCCCGGCGAGGAGCTGCTGGTCAGCCGCAACGCGCACAAGTCCGTGGTGGCGGGGTTGATCATCAGCGGCATCCGCCCGGTCTGGGTGCACCCGCACTTCGACGACGAGCGGCACCTGGCGCACCCGCCGGAGCCCGAGGACGTCCGCCGCGCCCTCGCCGCCCACCCCGGCGCCAAGGGCATGCTGCTGATCACCCCGACCGACTGGGGCACCTGCGCCGACATCGCCGGTGTGGCCGAGGTCTGCCACGAGCGGGACCTGCCGCTGATCGTCGACGAGGCGTGGGGCGCGCACCTGCCGTTCCACCCCGACCTGCCGGCGTGGGGCATGGACGCCGGCGCCGACGTCGTCGTCACCAGCGTGCACAAGATGGGTGCGGCGGTCGAGCAGAGCTCGGTGTTCCACCTCAAGGGCTCCCGCGTGGACCCGGAGGTGCTCAAGCAGCGGGAGGACCTGCTGGGGACCACGAGCTCCTCGTCGCTGGTCTACCTGACCCTCGACGGGTGGCGGCGGCACATGGTCGAGCAGGGCGAGGAACTGCTGGGGACGGCGATCGAGCGGGCCGCGCGCATCCGGGCGGAGCTCGCCGCGATGCCCGGCCTGGCGGTCATGGGCCGGGAGGTCATCGGCACCGGCGGCGCCTTCGACCTGGACCCGCTGGCGATCACCGTCGACGTCCGGGGGCTGGGCATCACCGGCTTCCAGGCCGGGGACTGGGTGCGGGCCGCCTGCCACGTGGACCTCGGCGCGGCCGACACCTTCCGCGTCAACGCCCGCATCACCCACGCCGACGACGACGAGACCGAGAAGGCGCTGCTGGACGCGATGCGGGCCCTGGTGGACGGCGCACCGTCGATGGAGCGCCCACCGCGCGTGGACCTCCCGTCGCCGCAGGGCCTCGAGCTGGAGCAGGTGATGACGCCCCGGGAGGCGTTCTTCTCCCGCGTCGAGCAGGTCCCCGCGGCCGAGGCGGTCGGGCGGGTGGCCGCCGAGCTGGTCAGCCCGTACCCGCCGGGCGTGCCGGTGCTGGCGCCCGGCGAGCGGATCAGCCAGGACGCCGTGGACCACCTGACCACGGGGGTGCGGGCCGGGATGCTCGTCCCGGACGCCGCGGACCCGTCGATGGAGACCCTCCGCGTCGTCGCGTGAGTCGATGGCCGTCGTCGTCCGGGTGCCGCCGGAGCTGGCCTTCCTCCTCCGCCCGAGGGACCGCCCGTCCCGCGAGCGGCGGCTGGCCTTCGACCCGGACGCCACGCTGGGGCACGTGCTGCGGGCCGCCGGCGTCCCGCCGACCGAGGTGGGCGGGCTGCGGCTGGACGGCGTCCCGGCCCGGCCGGAGGACCGCGCGCACCCGGACGGCGTGGTGGACGTCGTCCCCGTGCCGCGGCCCCAGCCGGCCCCGCCCGGTGGCTTCCTGCTGGACGTCGGGCTGGGCGCCCTCGCCCGCCGGTTGCGGCTGCTCGGTGTGGACGCCGCGTGGTCCAACGACGCCGACGACCCGGAGCTGGTCGAGCGCGCGAACGCCGAGGGCCGGGCCCTGCTCACCCAGGACCGCGGGCTGCTCATGCGCCGGGCACTCGGACGCGGCGCCCTGGTGCGCGGCAGCCGGCCCGACGACCAGCTGGCCGACGTCCTCGACCGGTTCGCTCCCCCGCTGGCCCCGCTCACCCGGTGCACCGCCTGCGGCGCGCGCCTGACCCCGGTGGCCAAGGCCGAGGTCGCCGACCGGCTGCCGGCGGGCACCCGCCGCACCTACGACGAGTTCTCGCGCTGCCCGGCCTGCGACCGGCTCTACTGGCGCGGCGCGCACGCCCGCCGGATCGGGGCGGTCGTCGCGGCCGCCGAGCGGCGGGACGGCGGTACCGCGTAGGACAGCCTCACCTCGGCCCGCGGGGGCCACACGTTGGCCCCGGCGTGTCAGGGCGCGCGGGCACAGCGAGGAGCGCTCATCCACCCGTCGCACCGCTGCGAGGCCCCCGTGTACCTGTCGAAGACCGAGGCCGCCGTCCTCCCGACCACCCTGGTCGGCTCGCCGGATCGGAGGCCGGCCCCGGGCAGCCGCCGCCGGATCTGGCCGCTGCTGGGGCCGGCGTTCGTGGCCGCGGTGGCCTACGTCGACCCGGGCAACTTCGCGACCAACTTCTCCGGCGGCGCCTCGTTCGGCTACACGCTGCTGTGGGTGATCGTCGCGGCGAACCTCATGGCGATGCTCATCCAGTCGCTGACCGCCAAGCTCGGGCTGGCGACCGGCCGGGACCTGGCCACCCTCTGCCGGGAGAACCTGCCCCGCCCGGTCGCCCGGGGGCTGTGGGTGCAGGCCGAGGCGGTCGCCATCGCGACCGACCTGGCCGAGATCGTCGGCGGCGCGGTGGCGCTGTACCTGCTGTTCGGGGTGCCGCTGCCGGTCGGCGGGGTCATCACCGCCGTCGTCGCGTTCGTGCTGCTCGCGGCGCAGTCCCGCGGGCACCGGCCGTTCGAGCGGGTGATCGCCGGGCTGCTGCTGGTCATCGGCCTGGGCTTCGGCTACACGCTGGTCAGCTCCGGCGTCGACGCCGGCGGGGTCGCGGCGGGCATGGTGCCGTCGTTCTCCGGCTCGGAGAGCCTGCTGCTGGCCACCGGCATCCTGGGCGCCACGGTGATGCCGCACGTCATCTACGTGCACTCGGCACTCACCCCCGGCCGATACGGCGACGTCGTCACCGCCGGGCGCACCGAGAGCGGCCGCCGCCGGCTGCTGAAGGCCCAGCGGATCGACGTCCTCGTGGCCATGGGCCTGGCCGGGCTGGTCAACGCCGCGATGCTGGTCATCGCCGCGCAGCTGTTCACCGCCGACGACGGCATCGCGTCGCTGGAGAGCGTGCACGCCGGGCTCGGCGACCAGCTGGGCACCGGCGCGGCGCTGGCCTTCGCCGTCGCGCTGCTGGCCTCGGGCTTCGCCTCCTCCTCGGTCGGCACCCACGCCGGGCAGGTGGTCATGGCGGGGTTCCTGCGCCGCTCCATCCCGGTGCTGGCCCGTCGGCTGATCACCCTCGCCCCGGCGCTCGCGGTGCTCGTGCTGGGCGGGGACCCGACGACGGCGCTGGTCTGGTCGCAGGTGGTCCTCTCCTTCGGCATCCCGTTCGCGCTCGTCCCGCTGCTGTGGCTGACCTCCCGCCGCGCGGTGATGGGCTCCTGGGTGAACCGGCCGGTCACCACGGTCGCCGGCGCGGTCGTCGCGGCGCTGATCATCGGGCTCAACGGGCACCTGCTCCTGGGCTTCGCCCTCGGCTGAGGCGCCTTCCCGCCGATCATGGCGTCGTGACCACTCCGGAGCCGCCTCCGGTGGTCACGGCGCCATGATCGCGTGTTCGGCGAGGGGCTACGCTGGGCGGCACAACCGAACACACAGCAGGGGAGCGCTTCGGCGCTGAGAGTGCGGGATCCCGCAGACCCTCGAACCTGATCCGGGTCATGCCGGCGCAGGGAGTCTGGAGGAAGACCATGGCCGAGCAGGCCGTCCGTCCGTCGTCGGCTGCGCCCACCCGGGGGCGTCCCAGCCGCTGGCGCACCGTCGACATCGTCGTCACCGCCGTCCTCGGCGTCGCCTTCGGCGTCGTCTTCTGGGCCTGGGGCCTGCTGTGGGCGGGCACCGGGGCGGCGTTCGCCGCCTTCCCGCCCGGGCAGGCCTTCATGTACGGCGTCTGGCTGGTCCCGGCGGTACTCGCGCCGCTCGTGGTCCGCAAGCCGGGCGCGGGGCTGTTCGCCGAGCTGATCGCGGCCGTCGTCTCCGCGCTGCTCGGCTCCGCCTGGGGGACGACGACGATCGTCTACGGCATCCTGCAGGGCCTGGCCGGCGAGGCCGGGTTCGCCGCGTTCCGGTACCGCTGGTTCGGCTGGGTGCCGGCGCTGCTGTCGGCGGCGCTGGCCGGTGCGATGGCCGCCGTCCTCGACCTCCTCTACTACTACCCGGACTGGACCGGGGGCTGGAAGACGACCTACGTCGTCCTCGTCGTCGCCGGCACCACGGTCGTCGCCGGCGTCGGAAGCGTGCTGCTCACCCGGGCGCTGGCGGCCAGCGGCGCCCTGTCGTCGTTCGCCTCCGGCCGCACCCGGCACTGAGCGGCACCGGCCCGGCCGCCGTCGCGCTGGCCGGGTGGGGTTTCCGGCACGCCACGCGGCGGGCCTGGGCGGTGCGGGACGTCGACCTGCGGATCGACCCCGGTGAGCGGGTGCTGCTCACCGGCGCCTCCGGGTCGGGCAAGTCGACGCTGCTGCGGGCGCTGGGCGGCCTGCTGGACCCGGAGAGCGGGGACGCCGACGGCGTGCTGACCGTCGACGGCGCCCCGCCCGACCGGCGGCGGCAGCGGGTCGGCATGGTCTTCCAGGACCCCGACGCGCAGCTGGTCATGACCCGCGCCGGGGACGACGTCGCGTTCGGGCTGGAGAACGCCGGCACGCCCCCCACCGTGATCTGGCCCGCCGTCGACGCGGCGCTGGACGCGGTCGGCTTCGACCTGGGGCGGGACCGGCCGACCGGGGCACTGTCCGGCGGGCAGAAGCAGCGGCTGGTGCTGGCCGGCGCGCTCGCCCCGCGGCCCGGGCTGCTGCTGCTCGACGAGCCGACCGCCCAGCTCGACCCGGCCGGCGCCGCGCTGGTCCGCGGCGCGGTCACCCGGGCCGTCGCCGGCCGCGGCGCCACGCTGGTCGTCGTCGACCACGACGTCGAGGCGTGGCTGCCGCTGGTGGACCGGGTCGTGGAGCTGCTGCCGGGCGGGGGGACCGTCGAGCACGGTCCCGGGTGGACGCCGGCCCCGCTGCGGTTCCCCGACCGCTGCCCGCACCCGCCCGGGGAGCCGTTGCTGGCCGCCGAGGCCGCCGGGTACACCCACCGGGAGTCCGCCGTCCCCGCGCTGCCCCCGACCGACGCCGTCCTGCGCGCCGGCCGCACCCTGGCGGTGACCGGCCCCAACGGCACCGGCAAGTCCACGCTGGCCCTGCTGCTGGCCGGGCTGCGCGCGCCCACCACCGGACGGGTGGCCGCTGCGCCGGTGCTCACTGCGGGCCTGCGCCGCCCCGGCCGGCCGCCGTCGCGCTGGCCGGCGGCGGAGCTGGTGGAGCGGATCGGGACGGTGTTCCAGCACCCGGAGCACCAGTTCCTCACCGGCCGGGTGCGCGACGAGCTGTCCCTGGGGCCGCTGCGGTCCGGTGCGGGCGCCGCGCAGGCCCACGCCACCGCCGAGGAGCTGCTCGAGCGGCTCGGGCTGGCCCCGCTGGCCGAGGCCAACCCGTTCACGCTCTCCGGCGGCCAGCAGCGGCGGCTGTCGGTCGCCACGGCGCTGGCCACCCGGCCGCGGGTGCTGGTCCTCGACGAGCCGACCTTCGGCCAGGACCGCGACACCTGGGCCGAGCTGGTCGCGCTCCTGGCCGAGCAGCAGAACGGCGACCGGGCGCTGTGCCTGGTCACCCACGACGCCGCCGTCGTCGCCGCGCTGGCCGACGACGTCCTCCCCCTCGGCGCACCGGTGGCCGTGCCGTGACCGCGCCGCTCGCGCTCGGCCCGGCCCGGCCCGTCCCGCTGTCGGCGGTCAACCCGGTCGCCCAGCTGACCGCCATCGCCCTGCTCACCGCGGTGCTGCTGGTCAGCGGCGACCCGGTCACCCCCGCCGTCGTCCTCGCCGCGGAGCTCGCCCTGTTCCCGGCCGCCGGGCTCACCCGCCCCCGGGAGGTGCTGCGCCGCACCTGGCCGCTGCTGCTGAGCGCGGCCGGCGTGGCGTGGGTCAACGTCGCCTTCGGTGCGCTGGACGGCGCGGCCGCGTGGCTCAGCGGCGCCACGTGGGGGCTGCGGGTGGTGGCGCTGGCGCTGCCGGGCGTGCTGCTCGTGGCCTCCACCGACCCGGTGCGGCTGGCCGACGCGCTGACCGTGCACTGGCGGGTGCCCACCCGGTTCGCCTACGGTGCCCTGGCCGCGCTGCGGCTGGTGCCGCTGCTGGCCGCGGAGTGGGAGACCATCCGCTCGGCCCGCCGCGCCCGGGGCGTGGCCGCCGGGGCGAACCCGGTCGCCGCGGCCCGGCTGCTCACCGGCACCGCCTTCGCCCTCCTGGTGGCCGCGCTGCGCCGCGGCACCCGGCTGGCGACCGCCATGGACGCCCGCGGCTTCGACTCCGGGGTACCGCGCACGAACGCCCGCGGGTCGGTGCTCCGGCGCAGCGACGGCTGGTTCGTCGCCGCCGCGGCCGCGGTCTGCGCCGTCGCGGTGGGGGCCAGTGTCGCGCTCGGCACGTGGGACCCGCTGCTCGGCTGACCGGGATCCGGCGTCCGCGCCGCTACGGTGCCGATCGTGGGCACCCGCTACGTCGTCCTGCTGCGCGGCGTCAACGTCGGCCGGGCCCGCCAGATCGGGATGGCCGACCTGCGGGAGGTCCTGACCGCCCGCGGCCACGGGGACGTGCGCACCCACCTGCGCAGCGGCAACGTCGTCCTGGACAGCCCGCTGGGCGAGGCCGAGCTGGTCGAGGACGTCGAGACGGCGGTGCGTGAGCGGTTCGGCGCCGCGGTGCCCGTCGTCGTCCGGACCGGGGCGGAGGTGGCCGCCGTCGTGGCCGCCGACCCGCTGGGCTCGGTGGCCACCGACCCGGCCCGGTACCTGGTGACCTTCCTGCCGCGGGCCCCCGACCCCGGGCGGGTGGCGGCGCTGCCGCCGGCCGACTCCGGCGAGTACCGGGTCACCGGCCGGGAGCTGTTCCTGTGGCTGCCCGACGGCATCAGCAACACCCCGCTGGGCGCCTGGAAGTGGGACACCCTGCTCGGCGTGGCGGGGACCGGACGGAACTGGAACACCGTCCGGAGACTGGCCGAGATGGCGGCCGTGTGAGACCGGTTACAGACAGGTTTAGCGGCTCGCCGCCGGGCGTATACGCAGGTGTTCGGCGCGCCAGCGGGCCGGGCACCGCTGCGCCTGCCGGGCGATGTCGAGCACGTGAGGGGACCATCGGCGTGACACGGGAGACGGCCCGGCCGATCTGGCCGTCCGCGACCCCACCGCCTGCCTGCGAGGCCCTGACCTGGGAACTCGTCGCCGTCGCGGAGCTGCCCGGCGTGCGCGCCGACCTGCGCCGGCACCTCACCGCGGCCTGCCCCGGGCTGGCCGACCTGCGGGACCGGCTGATCCTGGCCCTCGACGAGATGGCCTCCAACGCGCTGCGCCACGGCGGGGGCCACGTCCGGGCCGCGGTGCGCACCACCGGCGAGGGCTGGCTGATCGAGGTCTCCGACGCCGCCGTCAGCACCCCGCCCTCCCCCGCGGTGGGGCGCGACCCCAGCGAGGGCGGGCTGGGCCTCTACCTGATCGCCGAACTGGCGACCGCGCACGGCTGGTACACCGCCGCCGGCGCCAAGCACGTGTGGGCCGTCCTGACCCCCTGAGGGCTCAGTCCTGGTGGTGGAGGCGGATCGCCACCAGGGCGATGTCGTCCTGCGGGCCCGAGGGGCGCAGCCGCTCGATCACGGCGTCGCAGAACTCCTCCAGCGGCAGGCCGCCCAGTTCCTCCAGCGCCGTGCGGAGGCGGGCGATGCCGTCGTCCAGGGGCAGGTCGCGGCCCTCGACGAGGCCGTCGGTGTACAGGAGCACGGTCGCACCGCGCCGGAAGGTCACCACGCTCTCGGTGCGCGGCGCGGCCGGGTCGACACCCAGCATGAGCTCCGGGCGGCTGCCCGCGAGCTCCTCCACCCGCCCGTCGTCGTGCAGCAGCAGCGGCGGCGGGTGCCCGGCGTTGGACCAGCGCAGGCTGGTCAGGCCGGCCGCCCGCTGCTCGGGGGTCTGCTCCACGCGGGCCACGGCGGCGGTGGCCATCGTGGGCATGCCCAGCCCCTGGACGGCGGCGTCGAGGTCGCTGAGCACCTGCGCCGGACCGATGCCCTGGCGGTAGGCGATGCCGCGCAGCAGCCCGCGCAGCTGGCCCATGGCCGCCGCGGCCGCGGTGTCGTGGCCCACGACGTCCCCGATGACCAGCACCGCCGCCCCGCCGGGCTGCAGGAAGGCGTCGTACCAGTCGCCGCCCACCTCGGCGGCCTCCACCGCGGGCCGGTAGCGGACCACGATCTCGGCGGAGTCCGGCGCCGGCGGAGCGGTCAGCAGGCTGCGCTGCAGCCCCGCGGCCAGCCCGCGCTGCTGCTCGTAGAGGCGGGCACCGTCCACCGCGAGGGCCACGCGCGAGGCGACCTCCTGCGCGGCGGCCACGTCGTCGGCGTCGGCCAGCGGCCGGTCGGCCGAGCGGTAGATGCTCAGCGCGCCGAGGGTCCGGCCCCGCGCCGAGAGCGGGAGGGTCACCGCCGACCGCGGCGCCAGCCGCCAGAACACCTCGCGGACCTCGCCCGGCGGGAGGGTGCGGCCCACCACCGTGCCGACGTCCTCCACGGTCAGCGTCCGGCCGCTGCCCAGCGCGCGCAGCACGGGCGCGTCGGGCTGGATCGAGGCCAGCCGCAGGTCGGCGTAGCGTGCCACGGTCGCGCGCTCGGCCGGGTCGCGGTGCCAGGTCGCGACGTCGCGCATCCGGCCGTCCTCGCCGGAGAGGCTGACGATCACCCAGTCCCCCAGCACCGGGACGACCGCCTCGGCCAGCCGCTGCAGGGCCGTCTCCTCGCCCTCGCCGGCGGTGAGGGTCGCACCGGTCACCGCGCTGACCTCGGCGATGACGGCCAGGCGGGCCGCGCTGCTCTGGGCGCGGGCCTGCGCCGCCCGCCGCTCGGTGACGTCGAGGAAGTAGACGGAGAGCCCGTCTGGGCCCGGCCACGCCCACACCTCGTACCAGGCGTCGAGGGGCGCGGGGTAGTACGCCTCGAAGACCCGCTCCTCGCCGGTGGCCGCGGCGCCGCGGTAGTTGACCTCGAAGTCGCTGCCGACCGCCGCCGGGTAGAGCGCCCAGATGTCGCCGCCCAGCAGCTCCTCGCGCGACCGGCCGAGCACCCGCTCGGCCTCGGCGTTGACGTAGGCGAACCGCCACTCGCGGTCGAGGGCGAAGAAGGCGGCGTTCATCGCCTCCAGGACCCGGGCCACACGGGCGTCGGCCTGCCGGCGGTTGGTGCTGTCGTAGCCGGCGCCGAGCAGCCGGACGGCGGTGCCCCGCTCGTCGGTCAGCGCCCGCCCGCGGCCCTGCACCCAGCGGGTCTCCCCGGTGGGAAGGACGACCCGGAACTCCGCCTCGTAGTCGCCGCAGGTCTCGATGGCGTGCTGGAGCGCCTCGAGCGTCCGCGCCGCGTCGTCGGGGTGCAGGCGCGCGGCGAACGCCTCGATGCTGCCGTCGAAGCTGTCCCGGGTGTAGCCGAAGATCTCCAGCAGGCGGTCGTCCCAGGCCAGCCGGCCGCTGACGAGGTCCCAGTCGAAGCTGCCGATGCCGGCGGCCTCGATCGCGAGGTCCTGCCGCAGGCGCGCCGCCGCGAGCTCGGTGTCGGGGCGGCGCTCGTCGTGGCGCAGCCGGTCCGGGCTCACGGTGGACTCACTCGCATTCCTGGGCCGGACGAGGGGGGAACCGACGTGGCGCGGCCTCGTCGGCACCACCGGGGGGCGCTCCGGACTCACGGCCGGCCCCTCTTTCTCTCATGGCGACGCCGTCGGCGCCACCTGCTGTGCCGCAATCGACACCGCGTCGACAGGCCCCGCCCCCGGGGTCAGGGGGAGGCGGGACCGTGGCGGACGGACCGCCGCGACGTGGAGGTGATCTCCACCGTGAGCAACGAGCCCGTCACCGGATGGATACGCCCCGAGTACGACGAGACGGCGGGCGCCCCCGGTCCAGGAGGGGCGCCCGCCGTCTCGGCAGGGAGGCGGACTCGTCGTCCGCCGGCACGAGGACACGGCCGGTGGGCGCGGGCGTCCAGCGTCGCGGTGCCTGCCGGCCCGGCTCCCGTGCCGACCGGACCGGTCGGCTCCGTCGACTCCCGGTCGCCGGTGGCGGGCCGGCGGCTCGGTCCCCCGCAGCGCCGTCCGTCGGTGCCGGCGCACCCGGGGGCGCGGGTGGCGGCGGGACGGGGCGTCCCGGTCCGGCGGCGACCCGGTGCCGGCGTCCGGCCGCCCAGCGGTCTGCGCCTCCCTGGAGGGTCCGCGCGCTGCGTCGGTGCGCAGTCGGCGGGAGGTCGAGGCGAGGACCGGTGGAGCGGGACGGCGGTGCCGGCGCAGGTGCTGCGTCGGAGGGGACGACCGGGCGGTGCGGGGTCGGCCAGGAGTACGGAGGACGGGTTCGGGGCGACGGGAGCGGTTCCCGGGGGAACGGGAACCGGCGGCCGGCGGCTGGCAGGCGGTGCGGAGGACGGCGTCCGCGGCGGGGCCGGGGTCGCGCTGGGGGTCAACCGTGCGGCTGTCCCCGGGCCGGTGGCGGCCGCGGGTCACCGCGCGCCCGGGCCGGGCCGGAGGCCCGTGCGCTCCCGGGGCGGTGCCCGGCCGGCGCGGTTCCCGGGGAGGGGGTGGGCCGCGGTGCCGGCACCTGCCGGGCGAGCGGGGGGACCACCGGGACGCGGGGCGGGGCGACCGGCCGGGGAGCCCGGGCCGGAACGAGCGCCGCAGCGGGGGAAGGCGCCACGGGCTGGATCGTGGGCGTGCTGGGCAGCTCGGTGAGGACCACCGGGCCGTCGGCACGCGGAGCGGGGGCCACGGGGCGGCCCCATGCGAGGTTCGCGCCGCCGGGGCCGGCGCCCCACAGCGCCAGGCGGCGCGTGACGGTGCGCAGCCGGGCCGCCAGGCCGCGGGGGAACGTGCGCAACCGGGCCCCCAGACCCGGGCGCGGCTGCGTCCGGACGGCCGGCTCCGGCGCGACGACCGGCGGCTGGACCACGGGCGGCCGCGGCCGCGGCACCGGCACCGGCCGGGCGGGCGGGAGCGGACGCACCCCACGGGCCGGGCGGGTGCTGCGCGCCTGGCCGGGCCGCAGCACCACGGCGCGTGCCGGGCGGGGACGGCCCCGCAGCGGCAGGTCGTCGGCGCGGTCGAGGACGTCCAGCAGCCCGCTCAGGGTCAGGTCGTCGGGCACGCGCGACGAGCGGAGCACCTGTGCCCGGTCCATCGCCATGCCGTCCTCCTGCAGGTAGTCGCCGCGGCCGGGGAAGGTGCCGCGGACATGCAGAAAGGTAGGGACGACGGCCCGCGCGGACGGCGTTCCGCGACACCTCCTGGAGGGCGCGTGACCGAACCGTTGTGCGGCCTCCCCGGACCGGTCGGTCACCCCTCGCCCGCAGCGGGGTCTTGTCGACAAGCCGTGCCCCGCTGAGCGTGGAAGCCGCTGGTCAGCGCGTCGGTCACCCCGGGACACGCCCCGCCGGTCCCGGCGTGTCGGCCCGGCCGGCCCCGCACTCCCCGGCTGACAGGATGGCGCGGTGGCCGACCGCACCCCCCTGGTGATCGACACCGACCCCGGCATCGACGACGCGCTGGCGATCCTGCTGGCGCTGGCCAGCCCGGAGGTGGACCTGCAGCTGGTCACCACGGTGCACGGCAACGTCGACCTCGCGCAGACGACGGACAACGCGCTGCGCGTGCTGCACCTGGCCGGGCGCTGCGACGTCCCGGTGGCCGCCGGCGCCCGGGACTCGCTGGTGTACCGGCAGCCCGAGCGGGCCGGGCACGTGCACGGGACCACCGGCCTGGGCGGGGTGCAGCTGCCGCCCTCGCCGGCGACCGTGGACCCGCGGCCGGCCGTCGTCGCCCTCGCCGAGCTGCTGCTGCGCGCGGAGACGCCGGTGACCGTGGCCGCGATCGGGCCGTGGACCAACATCGCGCTGCTGCTGGCCACCTACCCCCAGGCCGCCGAGCGGATCGGCCGGCTGGTGCTCATGGGCGGCTCCGCGGCGCGCGGCGGCAACGTCACCGCCGCCGCCGAGTTCAACGTGTGGGCCGACCCCGAGGCCGCCCAGCGGGTGCTCGGCTCGGCCGTCCCCACCGTCCTCGTCGGGCTCGACGTCACCCTGCCCACGGTCCTCGACGCCGAGGGGATCGCCCGGTTCGCCGCCGCCGGCCCGGTGGGCGCCACCGCGGCGGCGATCCTGCAGCAGTACGTGGACCACGCCCGCTCGGCGTACGGCACCGCCGGCGTCGTCGTCCACGACGCGCTGGCGCTCGGCGAGGCGATCGTCCCCGGCACGGTGGGCACGGTGCGGCGGGACGTCGTCGTCGACACCACGCTCGGAGCCGGCCGGGGCCAGACGCTGGTCGACCGGCGCCGCGTGTCCGGCTCCCCCACCGCCGTCGAGGTCGCCGAGACCGTGGACAGCCCGGCGGCGGTGGAGTTCCTGGTCGGCCGGCTGGAGGCGCTCAGTCGGGCGGTCGGGTAGCCGGGCCGCCGTACGTGGAGTCGACGATGCCCAGGGCGATGTCGCGCAGCTTGCGGTTGTAACGCTGGGAGGCCTCCCGCAGGACCTCGAAAGCCTGCTCGGCGTCGATGTGGCGCTGCGCCATGAGCACGCCCTTGGCCTGCTCGATGACCGCGCGGGACTCCATCGCCAGCCGCAGGTTGCGGGCCTGCTCACCCAGCCGGTCGTGCGCGTCGGCGTTGGCCACCGCGACGGCCACGGCATCGGCCACCTCGAGTGCGGCGGCCAGCGACTGCGGGCCGGCGAACGCCCCTGGCGCGGACGCGTAGTTGTTCAGCGCCCCGATCGAGTTGCCCTGGTAGGGCAGCGGGATCGACAGCGAGCTGCGGACGCCGATGGCCCGCACGCGGGCCGCGTAGTCCGGCCAGCGCCGCTCGGTGGCCATGTCGTCGACGCGCAGCACCACGCCGCCGCGGCCGGCGTCCATGCACGGCCCGTACCCCTGCTCGTACTGCAGCTCGTCGGCGGCCAGCGCCATCTCCCCGTGGTACGCGGCGGTGAACGCCTTGTCGCCGCGGATCAGGGTGATCGAGGACGACTCCGTACCCGGGATGCTGCGGGCGGCGATGGTGGTGACCTCGCCGAGGACGTCGTCCAGCGCACGGTCGGCCAGGACCACCCGACTCAGGTCGCGCCAGAGCTCCTCCACGGGCGTCAGTCTGCCGCCCCCGGCTGGCCGACGGGAACGCCTCCAGTGGCTCCGGCCCCCCGCCGCTGCAGGACCGCGTTCCTTCGGCCAGGATGGGGGCGGCCGCACGACGACGGCCGGCTGACGCTCAGCACCGGCGGAGGAGGTCCCTTTGGGCCAGGAGACGTGGCCGCAGGCGCCGGTCCCCTCCGTGCCCGGCGACGTCTGGCACTGGCAGCTGGAGACGATGCACGTGGTCTCCCGGGTGCGGTCGGACCTGCGGGCCCGCATCGCGCACCCGTCGGTCTCCTCGTCCTCCACCGAGGACGCCCGCGACGGCCTGCTGCTGGTCTTCGAGGAGCTGGCGTCCAACGCCCTGCGCCACGGCGGCGGCGCGGTCCGCGCCCTGGTGGTGGCCGGCCCGGGGGGCTGGCTGATCGACCTCAGCGACGAGGCACCCGACCGGCCGCCCGTGCCCGCGATCGACCGCGACCCGGCTCTGGGCGGCATGGGCCTGCACCTGGTGGCGCAGCTGTCCAGCGACTACGGCTGGGAGGGCCGCCCGGGCCGCAAGCACGTCTGGGCCCGCCTCCCCAACGGCCGGCAGCCGGTCGAGACCGCGCAGGACCGCGTCCCCGAGCCGCGCGCCCCGGAGATCCCGCGGGACTGAGCGGATCGCGGCCCTCCCGCCGGTGTGTGCACTCTCCGTGGCCTCGACGGCCGTGAGGCCACGATGTGCGCACAGACCGGGCTCAGCGCAGCGGGGCCGCTACTTCCCCGCCCGGGTGACCGCCGCGCAGAAGCGGTCGTGGTCCTCCCGGACCGCCGCCATCGGGGCCAGCACCTCCTCCTGCGCCACCACGTCGACCGCGGCCTCCAGCCGCTGCGTCGCCCGGCGGGCCAGGCGGCGGGCCCGGGCCCCCACCAGCGGCCGGGCCAGCAGCGCCAGCAACGCCCCCGCCAGCAGCCCGCCGACCACCAGCAGCGTCGGCAGCGGCAGCCCCTCCACCCGGGGCAGCGGGACGACGTCGTCCAGTTGGAAGAAGCCGAGGACCACCAGCGCCAGCAGCCACAGCGCGCCGGCCAGCGCCACCAGCACGAGCAGCCACTGCAGGCCGCCGACGCCCCGCTGCCACAGCGGGGTGCGCTGCGGCCCGAGGTCGGTGCCGGCCACGGCGCGGTCGAGCTCGTCGGCCAGGCGCTCCTCGGAGACCTCGACCGTGCGCCGCAGGTCGTCCCGCCACGCCTGCGGCAGGCCCTCCCCCGCGGCCTCGCGTGCCTGCCGCACGGCTCGGGTCACCGCGGCCTTCTGCACCGCGCCCGCGGCGGGCAGCGAGGTGCGCGCCGAGCCCTGCCCCGCGCCGAGGTGCAGCCGGTCGAGCGGGTCGGCGCGCAGCTTGCGGGTCCAGCGCACCAGCGGCCAGCCGGTGGCCGCCGTCCCGCTGCGCCGGACCGAGCGCTCGACGGCGCCGGCCACCGCCGGGACACCCGCCGCGTCGGCGAGGGCCTCGGTGAGCTCCTCGCGGTCCTGCCGGCCGACCCCCGCGCCGCCGCCGTCGCCGCACTGGGCGGAGAGCGCGCCGGCCGCCGAGCGCACGTCGGCGGTGAGCCGGTCGGTCGCCGCCCGGCGGGCAGAGACGCGCGTGGCCAGGTCGGCGCGCAGCTCGCCCAGGCCGGTGCCGGTGCGCGCGGAGACGGCCAGCAGCGGCGTCCCGGCCAGGCCCTCACGGTCGAGGAGGGCCCGCAGGTCGGCCAGGCAGGCACGGGCGGACGCCGGGTCGAGCCGGTCGACCTGGTTGAGGACGACGAGCAGGACGCCGGCGTGCCCGGCCAGCGGCACCAGGTACCGCTCGTGGACGGCGGCGTCGGCGTACTTCTCGGGGTCGAGCACCCACACCAGCACGTCGACGAGCTGCACCAGCCGGTCGACCTCCAGCCGGTGCTCGAGCTTGATGCTGTCGTGGTCGGGGAGGTCGAGCAGCACCAGCCCGTCGAGGGCCGGCTCGGGGGCGTGCCGGTGCCGGCGGGGCACCTCCAGCCAGTCGAGCAGCCGGTCGGCGCCGTCCCCGCCCCAGACCGTGGCGTGCGCGACACCGGTGGTCGGCCGGCGGACGCCGGGCGTGCTCACCTCGCTGCCCGACAGCGCGTTGAACAGCGTGGACTTGCCGCTGCCGGTGGCCCCGGCCAGCGCGACGACGGTGGCGTCGCCCAGCGCCTCCCGCGCCCCGGCCTTGGCCAGCAGCGCCCGCGCCTGCCCGACCTCGGGCACCTCCAGTCGCTCCTCGGCCACCTCGACGGCCTCGCGCAGGGCCGCCAGCCGGTCGGCCAGCGGCGGCGTCCTCCGGCTCATGCGCCCGCCCGTGCCGCGGTGAGTGCGGCGGCGGCCGCCCGCAACCGCCCGGCGTCGTCCGGCCCCGGGGCCACGGCGTCGACCAGCTCGTCGAAGCGGCCCTGCTCGTACCGGAGCAGGGTGTCGGCGCGGGCCTGGAGGTCCTCGCGGGCGCGGGCGGCCAGCGACCGGACGGCGGCGTCCCCGAACACCGCCTCCAGCAGCCGCTGCCCGACCGCCGTCGTCCCGCCGGCGACGGCGACCTCCCCGCCGGTGAGCCCGCCGGTCTGGGCGAAGACGGCGACCATGACGACGGCGCCGGCGCCGTTGACGCCCCAGGACAGGACGCGGGCGCGGGTGCGCTTGCCGGCGCCCTCCTCGCGGACGAGGTCCAGCACGTGGCCCTGCCAGTCGCGGACCTGCGCCGAGGCGGCCTCCGGGAAGTCGTCGGAGACCCGCTCGAGGTCCTCGTCGGCGGTGTCCAGCAGGCCCGGCCCGCCCGGCAGCGCCCGCCAGGCGGTGACCGTGCGCTCGGCGGCGCGGTCGGCCTCGGCCCGCAGCAGCGTCTCCACGCTGGACTCCAGGGCGCCGGTGAGGTCGTCGGCGGGGGTGGCCCGCCCGCTCAGCGCGGCGGTGACCCGGTCGCGCAGCCGGCCGATCGAGCTCTGCAGGGAGCGCATCCACTCGCCGGTGCCGACGAACTCCTGCCAGCGGGCGAGCACCTCGCCGCGCAGCAGGCTGCCGCTGCGCACGCCGTCGTCGACCCCCTCGTAGGCGGCGGTGTAGGCCGCGGCCGCGGCACCCCGCAGGGCGGCGGCGGCCGCCGCCTGCTCCTCCACCGCGGCGGCGATGCCGGCCACCCGCTCCTCCAGGCTGGCCAGCGCGCCGGTGAGGGTCTGGCGGACGACGGCGGCGCGCTGCTCCTGGTCGGCGGCGAGGGCGTGCAGCCACTGCCGCAGCGGCGCCACCTGGTCGTCGGGCAGGAAGCCGTCGACCAGCGGGCGCTCCTCGACGACGAACAGCCGCGCGCCGGCCAGCCCGGCCCGCTGCAGCATCCCCTCGAGGTCGGGCGCGATCTCGGCCGCGGCGCCCGGGGGCACCCGGTCCAGGACGACGGCCAGCGCGGTGCCCCGCTCCTGCGCCGTCCGCAGGAGGTCCCAGGGGACGGCGTCGGCGTAGCGGGCCGCGGTGGTGACGAAGACCCACAGGTCGGCGGCGGCCAGGAGCTGGGCGGCGAGCTCGCGGTTGGACTCCACCACCGAGTCGACGTCCGGCGCGTCCAGCACCGCGAGGCCGGGCGGGACGTCGTCCCGCGGCACCAGCTGCAGGGTGCCGGCCCCTCCGGCACCGCCGGTCACGCGGGCCAGTCCGGGGAGCACCCGGTCGCCGGAGAAGGCGGCGGTGTCGGCCCACGCGCAGACCAGCACGGGCGCGCGGGTGGTGGGCCGGAGCACGCCGGCGGTGGTGACCGGGGCGCCGACCAGGCTGTTGACCAGCGTGGACTTGCCGGCCCCGGTGGAGCCGCCGACGACGGTCAGCAGCGGTGCGTCCAGGTCGCGCAGCCGGGGCAGCAGGTAGTCGTCGACCTGCTCGACGACGCTCCGGGCGGCGCGGCGGGCGCGGTCGGCGGTGGGAGCGGCCAGTCCGAGGGGGGCCGCGGCGACGGCGTCCCGCAGCGCGGCCAGGGCGTCGGGCAGCCGCGAGGGGAGGGTCACCCCCGGGGACTATCCCGGTGAGGCGGTTGTTAGTCGGAGCTCGCCATCGCCGCCTGGCGGGCGCGCTCCTCGCGCAGCGCCTGGAAGACCCGCCGGCGCAGCCGGTCCTGCTCCTTCTCGGGCAGGTCGACGAAGCGCAGGGAGAGGTGCCAGCGGGAGTTGCGGGTGTGCTGGCGCACGACCTCGGCCACGGTGACCAGCGCGCCGCCCTCCAGCTCCAGCGTCATCCCCATGCGGGCGCCGGGCAGCGGCTCGTTGCCGTAGGCCTCCACCACGGCGCGGCACCCGGCCTCGCTGAAGTCCAGGGTCTCGCCGCCGAGGTCCACCCCGTTGACCGCGGCCACGACCGGGAGGGAGACCCGCGCACGCACCGCCGTCCGCCGCTGGGTCTCCTCCGCCGGCGAGGTGACCGCGAGGTGCCAGCGGGGCACCGCGCCGCGCTCGACGGTGGTGACCTCGGCCATCAGGGAGCGGCCGCCCTCCGGGCCCATCCAGAACACCGACACCGGCTCGCCGACCCGCACCACCGTCTGCTCGACGAAGTCGCCGGCCGACGGGCGGACCACCACGGCGGCAGGACCGGTCGACTCCACCCGCGCGCTCACCGACAGGCTGCGCGTGGCCGTGCTGATCTCGGCCTCGCAGTCCTGCATCGGGTGGTCGACGCCGGGGGTGCTCATCGGTCTCCGTTCCGGGTTCTCCGACGTCGCGCGGACGTCGTCAGCAGACCGTAACCGCCGCCGCGCCCGGCGATGCTCAGGTGCGGGGTGTCCCACCCCCGTCGAGGGAGGCCCGCAACCGCTGGCGGACCGCCGGCCAGTCGTCGTCGGTCATGGCGAACTGGACCGTCGTCCGCCAGGTGCCGTCGCGGCGGAGGCGGTGCTTGCGCAGCCGGCCCTCCTCACCGGCACCGAGGGCGGCGATGGCCGCCCGCGACCGCGTGTTGCGCTCGTCGGTGTGCCAGACGACGCGGACCGCGCCCAGGTGCTCGAAGGCGTGGGTCAGCAGGAGCAGCTTGGCCTCACGGTTCACCCCGCTGCGCTGCGCGCCGGCGGCCAGCCAGGTGTGGCCGATCGCCAGCGCGCGGCGGGCCTCGTCGACGTCGTGGTAGCTGGTGGTGCCGAGGAAGGCGCCGGTGGCCGGGTCGAGCTGGGCGAGGGGCCGCCGGTCGGCCTCCGCGCGGGCGGCGGCGATCTGCGCGGCCGCCTCCGCCCGCGTGGCCGGCCGCGGGATGGTCAGGTGCGCGAAGACGTCGTCGTCGGCGGCCGCCAGCCACCCGTCGGCGTGCTCCTCCGCCAGCGGGACGAGCAGCACCCGCCGTCCGTGCAGGGTGGGGGTCTGCTGCCAGGCGCCGGTCATCCCGGCCATCCTGCCGGGCGGCCTCAGCGGGTGCGGCGGACCCGGGGCCGGGAGCTGCGGCGCACCCGCCGCCAGCGGTTCGGCGTCCGCTCGGCGTCCAGCAGCTCGGTGTCGGCCAGCAGCCGCTCCACCGGGCCGAGGTCCGGGGGCACGAACGGCACCAGCGAGCGTCCCTGTGGCCGGCGCAGCCGCTCCACCGCCTGCAGCAGGGAGCCGCCGCACTCGGCGACCGTCGCGGCGACCGCCTCCGGCGGTACCCCGAGGTGCTCGCCGAGCAGGCGGTCGCGGAAGCCGGTGATCGTCCCGGCGAGCTCGTCGCGCCGCGGGTGGCCGTCGCGGGCCTCGATCGAGAGGTCGCACTCGGTGTCCAGGCCCATGGAGCGGTTGTTGAGGTTCGCCGAGCCGATCCGCAGCAGCCGGTCGTCGACGACGAGCACCTTGGCGTGCACGTAGATCGGCCGCCGTCCGGCGGTGACCGGCACGTACAGCCGGAACCGGCCGTGGACGTCGGCGTCGGCGACCAGCGCCAGGAGCTTGGCGCGGGCGGTGCCCATCGCCTTCTCCTCCAGCCAGCCGTCGGCGCTCTCCGGGTTGACGACGACGAACTCCGGCCCGTCCTCCTCCCGCAGCCGCTCGGCGATCGCCTCGGCGACCCGGCGGTTGGCGAAGTACTGGCTCTCGACGTACACGGTGCGCCGGGCGGCGGCGATCGCGGCCAGCCACAGCAGCTCGATCTCGTGCACGAGGCTCTGCCCGCCGTGCTCGGGACGGGTGCGGGAGATCGCGACGTCGACGTCGGTCAGGAGCGGCTCGACCTCCGGCGGCCAGCACGCCTCGACGTCCGGAACCGGTTCCAGGCTGCGGCCGGTGCCGCTGGCCCAGCGCTCCCGCGCGAGGTCGCCGAGCGCCCGGGCGGCCGGGCCGGACACCAGGCTGGTGACGTCGTGCCACGGGCCGGTCGGGCGGTGGGTGGACGGACGGCGGCGCAGCGGCTGCCGGTCCAGGTGCTCGGGGGTGTCCCACCGGTCGGCGGTGACGTCGATGCCGCCGGCGAAGGCCAGGCAGTCGTCGATGACCACGATCTTCTGGTGGTGCGCGCCGCCGACGGGGTGGTGCGTGTCGACGGTCATCGTCAGCCGCTCGGGGGTGCGCCGGTTGAGCAGGACGATCGGCGCCAGCCCCCGGCCGAGGCCCACGACCATGCCGTAGTCCCACTGCAGCACGCCGATCTCCAGCCGCGGGTTGGCCCGGACGGCGTCCTCCAGCACCCGGCCCAGCTTGTCCGCGCGACGGCCCCCGGTGTGCCGGCGTCCCGACCGGCGGGGGTCCAGGCGGATCCGCGGGTCGAAGTCCCAGCCGATGAACAGCACCCGGCGCTGGGCCCGCAGCACCGCGCCCTTGAGCGCGGCGAAGTAGTCGGCGGCGTCGACGAACACCGCGTGCCGGTCGGCGCGCTCCACCCGCCAGCAGGTCTCGCCGGGTACCAGGAGCTCCTCGGCGAGGACCGGACCCGTCCCGTCGTCCAGCACCCGGTCAGCCGTTGCGGCGCAGGAAGCCGGACACGAACTCCCGCAGGCTGCGCGTGGGCCGCAGCCAGGCGCCGTCGGGCGGGAGCGCGTCGAGGCGGACGCGGTCCAGCGGCTCGACGAAGGCGCCGGGGACGTCCTCGATGTCGATGAACTCGAGCAGGTCCGAGCCGATCGCGTAGCCGGCCACCTCGCTGAAGGCGACGACGACGACCTGGGTGCCGGTGCGGGCCAGCTCCTCCAGCGGCTCGGCGAAGTTGCGCCCGTCGCCGGAGAAGACCACGAGGCGGCGCAGCCGGTGGCTGTGCTGCCGGACGGCGATGTGGTCGAGCATGTCCTGGTCGATGTCGTCGTCGGGCTGGGTCTTGGGCCGGGCGAAGACGGCGAACCCGAAGTTGCGCAACGCCTCGACCCAGCGCTGCAGCGAGCCCACGACCGGCGGGATGTTGGCGAAGACGCAGGCCTCGACCTCGGGGGCATCGGGCGCACCGGGGTCCCCGGCGCCCTCGACGAACCACGCCGCGATCGCGTCGAAGCGCGGCCGGGACGCCGCGGTGGGCCGGGCGCCGATCACCGTCGACAGGGTCATGTCGATGTTCGGCGCGTCCCAGATGAGCAGGTCCAGCGCCGGGCGGGCCCGGCCCTGTGGCTGGGCTTCCTCGGCTGCCGGGTCGCCGGCGAGGTCCAGGTCGGTCACGGGGGCAGTCTGCCCGGTGACCGACAGCACCGCCGACGGGACACCCGCCACGGGCGGCGGCGCGGCGGGGGCCGGTGGTGCGGCGGGGCGCGGCGGTCCGGCGGGGGCCGTGGCCCGGCGACTGCGGCGGCGCAGGCGGGACCCGCCGTCCCCCGCTCCCGGTGCTGCCGACACGGGACCGCTCAGCAGCCCCGGCCCTGCAGGGCGAGGGCGCAGGAGTCACCGCCGGCAGCGCGCACCCGGTCGGCCCAGCGCGGCACCTCACCGGCCGGCATCGGGCGGGCGAGCAGATAGCCCTGGGCCAGGTCGCAGCCGGCCTCACGGACCATCTCCAGGTGCTCGGCGGTCTCGACGCCCTCGGCCACCGACCGGATGCCCAGGGTGCGGGCGAGGGAGACGATCGCGGCGAGCACCGCACCGGTGCCCCCGGCGGCCAGCCGGGCGGCCGCGGTCAGCAGCGAGCGGTCGATCTTCAGCGTCCCGATCGGCAGGGCGAGCAGCTGGGCGAGGGAGGACCAGCCGGTGCCGAAGTCGTCGATGGCCACCCGGACGCCGGAGTTGCGCAGCACCGACAGCTGGTCCTCGGCGCGCGTCGGGTCCTCGGCGACGCTGGTCTCGGTGAGCTCGAGCACCAGCCGCTCGGCCGGCAGCCCGGAGTCGTGCAGCGCCACGCGGACGTCGCGGACCAGCGTCTCGGCGGAGAAGTGCCGGGCGCTGATGTTCACCGACATGCGCAGCCGCAGCCCCTCGGCCTCCCACTGCGCGGCCTGCCGCGTCGTCTCCCCCAGCAGCCAGCGGGTGATCGGGATGAGCTGCCCGGTCTCCTCGGCGACGGAGAGGAAGGCGTCGGGCGACAGCAGGCCGCGGTCGGGGTGCTGCCAGCGCAGCAGCGCCTCCACCCCGTCGACCTCCCCGGTGTCGACCCGGACCACCGGTTGGTAGTGGACGACGAACTGGTCGACCGCGCCGTCGCGGAGCCGGTTGGCCACCTCGAGCCGCCACCGCGCGGCGTCCCGCAGCCCCGGGGAGAACAGGTGGATGCGGTCGCGGCCGGCGCCCTTCGCGGCGTAGGCCGCCGCGTCGGCGTCGCTGAGCAGCTGGTGGGCCTGGCGGGCGCCGGGCTGGGCGGCGGCGACGCCGATGCTGACCGACAGCGGCACGGAGATGCCCGACGCCTGGAACGGGCGGGTGAAGGACGTCTGCAGCCGGAAGGCGAGGGCGGCGGCCTCCGAGGTGTCGCAGTCTCGGGCCAGGACCAGGAACTGGTCGCCGCCGAGCCGGCCCACGCTGTCGCCCGGGCGCACCTGGCCGGCCAGGCGGGCGCCGACCTGCCGCAGCAGCTCGTCGCCGACGGCGTGACCGAGGGAGTCGTTGACCGTCTTGAACCCGTCGAGGTCGAGGAACAGCAGCGCCGCCCGGCCACCCGGCTCGGCCAGCGCCTCGCCGATCAGGGCCAGCAGCCGGGCGCGGTTGGGCAGGCCGGTGAGGTCGTCGTGGCTGGCCTGCCAGGCGAGGGCCTCCTGGGCGCGCACCCGCTCGGTGATGTCGATGTGGGTGACCACGACGCGGCCGGAGTGCTCGACCCGCGCCGCCTGCAGGCGGAACCAGGCGTGGTCGGTGCCCAGCACGTGCGCGTAGTCGCGGGTGAACGGCCGGTCGGCCACGCCGGCGCCGCCGGCGATCAGCTCCCCGATGCCGCGGGTGATCGCCTCGCGGTCCTCCCCCTCGATGCTCTCGGAGAGGACCTCGAGGTAGTCGTCGCCCACCCCGGCGGCCCGGAACCCCGAGCGCCGCACGATCTCCGACGCCGCGCTCCACCGCCGGTTGACCGACACGATCCGGCCACTCTGGTCGAGCAGGACCGTGGGTGAGGGCAGCCCGTCGAGGACGGCGGTCAACTGGACGAGCTCCTGGTCGCGGGCACTGCGGCGCCGGTGCTCCGCGTCGACGTCCCGGAGGAAGACGGTCAGGCCGGCGGCGCCGGGGAACACGCGGGCCTCGTACCAACGGTTGCGCGGGCGGTAGAAGAACTCGACGGTGCGGGACCTGCCGTCGGCGAGGGCGGCTCGGTAGCGCTCCTCCAGCACGGAGCCGCGCGCCTCGGGGAAGCACTCGAGGGAGTCCTGGCCGACCAGGTCGTGCACCGCGCGGCCGAGCAGCGCGGCGGCGGCGGCGTTCACGTAGGTGAAGCGGCCGTCGGCGTCGAGGCGGTAGACGGCGTCGGGAACCGTCGACAGGGGATCGGCCGAAGCCCCCGCGTGGACGTGTCGGTGCACCCTGCCCGCTTCCTCTTCCCCCTGCCGCCGCCGTGGGCCCCTCTCCTCCAGGGCCACGCCGCCACCCCGTCCCCCGGACGGCGCTGCGGCGCATGACGCACAACCGAGGGTAACCGCACGCATGTAATTCAGGGAGCCGGAACGGCGCCCCGCTCGACGACGCCGGCCAGGGCGGTGCCCGCGGGCAGCGTGCCCAGCACCGGGCTCCAGTCGCCACCGAGGCGGGTGGCGCAGAAGGCGTCGGCGACGGCAGCCGGCGCGTACCGCACGAGCAGCGAGCCCTGCAGACACAGGGCCAGCTGGCCGGCGACCCGGCGGGCACGCACCGGCAGCCCCTCGGCGTCGGTGAGCTCGACCGCGAGCCGGGCCACGGCGGCGTCGAGGCGGCGGTCGGCACCGCGGGCCAGGTCCAGCTCCGCACGGACGGCGGCCAGCGACTCCGACGAGCGGCCCAGGGCCCGGAGGACGTCGAGCGCGATGACGTTGCCCGAGCCCTCCCAGATGGAGTTCAGCGGCGCCTGGCGGTAGAGCCGCGGCAGGCCGGACTCCTCGACGTAGCCGTTGCCGCCCAGCACCTCCAGCGCCTCGGCGACCGCGGTCGGGGTGCGCTTGCAGACCCAGAACTTGGCGGCCGCGCAGGCCAGCCGGAGGAACGCGGACTCCCCCGCGTCGACGGCGGCGGCGAGCCGGACGGCCAGCGCGGTGGCCGCCTCGCTCTCGACGGTGAGGTCGGCCAGCACGTTCTGCATGAGCGGCTGGTCGGCCAGCAGGGCACCGAACGCCCGCCGGTGCCGCGCGTGGTGGATCGCCTGGGTGAGCGCGGCCCGCACCGTGGCGGCCGACCCGAGGACGCAGTCGAGCCGCGTCGTGTTGACCATCTCGATGATCGTGGGGACGCCCCGACCGGGCTCGCCCACCAGCTCCGCCGTCGTCCCCTCGAACTCGACCTCGCTGGAGGCGTTGGAGCGGTCGCCGAGCTTGTCCTTGAGGCGCTGCAGGCGGAAGACGTTGCGGGTGCCGTCGGGGAGGACGCGGGGCACGAGGAAGCACGAGACGCCCTCGGGGAGCTGGGCGAGGACCAGGAACAGGTCGCTCATCGGGGCGCTGGTGAACCACTTGTGGCCGGTCAGGGCGTACGTCCCGTCCGCGTTCGGGACGGCGCGGGTGGTGTTGGCGCGGACGTCGGAGCCGCCCTGCTTCTCGGTCATCCCCATGCCGGCGACCAGGCCCCGCTTGGCCGTCGGTTCGGTCAGCCCGAACTCGTAGGCCGGCGCGGTCAGCCCGGGCTCGAACCGGGCCGCGAGGTCCGGCGCGGCCCGCAGCGCCGGGACGACGGCGTAGGTCATCGTCACCGGGCAGGCGTGACCCATCTCGACCTGCGTCCAGCCGAGGTAGCCGACGGCGCGGCGGACGTGCGCGTGCGGATCGGGGCGTTCCCGGTGCCACGGTGCGCCGGCGAGGCCGTGCTCGAACGCCGTGCGCATGAGCTCGTGCCAGGCCGGGTGGAACTCGACCTCGTCGACCCGGTGGCCGTAGCGGTCGTGGGTCCTGAGGCGGGGCGGGTTCTCGTCGGCCAGCCGGCCCCACTCCTGCGCCTGCTCGCTGCCGGCCAGCGCGCCGAGGGCCTTGAGTGAGTCGAGCGCGGACTGGTCGGCGTGCCGCAGGCAGGCCTCGGTCAACGCGGCGTCCCCCGCGATCGGGTCGTGCCCGACCAGCGGGGGGACCTGGTTGGTGACCTCGTGCGTGACACCCATGGGCGGACCGTACGACGGCCCGGTTCCACGTGGAACGCAGCGGGCGCGCGGTGCGCCGCCCCCGAGGAGGGACCCGGGCCGCACCGGGAGGCGGGCGCCATGGCGGCCGGGCGGGGCGGGACGCCGTGGCGGCCGCGCCGAGGCACCGTCGCGGGAGCCGGTCGCTGCAACGACTGCCCGGAAGGCTGAGCAGACGCGGTGGACAAGACTCCCGACCGGTCTGTGGACAGGCCGCTGAGCTGGGGATTCGGGTGGTCGGAGCCCTCTCGTGGCGATACACTTCGAACGCGTGATCGAAGGCGGCGGGAGGTGTCGTGGACGGCTTGCCGTCGGTGCTCGACGCCGTGGTCGGTGAGGAGCTGGCGCCGTT
>NZ_JBJGYW010000021.1:0-93914 GCF_054050215.1 Geodermatophilus sp. SYSU D01186
GGGACCGGCGCCGGCGGAGACGTGTCTCGCCGGCGCCGGTCGATCACGGCCTCCCCGCAGGGGCCCGCCGCCGGCCCCGTCCAGAGGCTCGTCCCGAGCGTGCGAGGGATGAGGGGGACGGGGTCCTTCCATGGCGGGGGGCAGGGAGGTCCTCTCTCAGGCGTTCTGCGGGAAGCCCAGGTTCAGGCCGCCGTGGCTGGGGTCGAGCCACCGGCTGGTCACGACCTTGCCGCGGGTGAAGAAGTGCACGCCCTCGGCGCCGTGCGCGTGGGAGTCGCCGAAGAGGCTGTTCTTCCACCCGCCGAAGGAGTAGTAGGCCATCGGCACCGGGATGGGGACGTTGATGCCGATCATCCCGACCTCGACCTCGTTCTGGAACCGCCGGGCCGCGCCGCCGTCGTTGGTGAAGATGGCGGTGCCGTTGCCGTACTCGTTGCGGTTGATCAGCTCGACGGCGTGCTCGTAGGTGTCCACCCGCAGCACCGACAGCACCGGGCCGAAGATCTCGTCGGTGTAGACGCTCATGTGCGGCTCGACGTGGTCGACCAGGGTGGGGCCGAGCCAGAACCCGTCCTCCCCGCCGTCGGGCTGCACTCGGCGGCCGTCGACGACGATCTTCGCGCCCTGCTCCTCGCCGGCGTCGACGTAGGACGCCACCCGGTCGCGGTGCCTCCGGCTGATCAGCGGGCCCATGTCGCAGCCCTTGCGGCCGTCGCCGGTGCGCAGGGTGTGGGTGCGCTCGGCGATCCGGGCGACCAGGTCGTCGCCGATGCCGCCCACGGCGAGCACCGCGCTGATGGCCATGCACCGCTCGCCGGCCGAGCCGAACCCGGAGTTGACGGCCTGGTCGGCGGCGAGGTCGAGGTCGGCGTCGGGCAGCACGACCATGTGGTTCTTCGCCCCGCCGAGGGCCTGCACGCGCTTGCCGTGCCTCGTGCCGGTCTCGTACACGTAGCGGGCGATCGCGGTGGACCCGACGAAGGACACCGACTTGACGTCGGGGTGCTCCAGCAGCCGGTCGACGGCGACCTTGTCGCCCTGGACGACGTTGAACACGCCGTCGGGCAGCCCGGCCTCCTGCCACAGCTCGGCCATCCACAGCGCCGCCGACGGGTCCTGCTCGCTGGGCTTGAGGACGACGGTGTTGCCGGTGGCGATCGCGATGGGGAAGAACCACATCGGGACCATCGCCGGGAAGTTGAACGGGCTGATGATCGCCACCGGGCCCAGCGGCTGGCGGATGGAGTGCACGTCGACGCCGGTCGAGGCGTTCTCGGTGAACCCGCCGCGGACCAGCGAGGGCACGCCGCAGGCGTACTCGACGACCTCCTGGCCGCGGGAGACCTCGCCGAGGGCGTCGTCGAGGACCTTGCCGTGCTCGGCGGTGATGATCGCGGCCAGCTCCGGCTTGCGGGCGTTGAGCAGCTCCCGGAAGCGGAAGAGGACGGCGGTGCGCTTGGCCAGCGAGGTGTCGCGCCAGCCGGGGAAGGCGGCGGTGGCCGCGGCGACGGCGGCGTCGACCTCGGCGACGTCGGCGAGCGCGACCGCGCCGGTGACCTCGCCGGTCGCGGAGTCGGTCACCTCGCCGGTGCGGCCGCCGGCGCCGTCGCGGCGGGCGCCGTCGATCCAGTGGGGGATGTGCTGGGGCATGGTGCTGCCTCTCAGGGAAGGGTGCTGTCGGGGAAGTGCTTGGTCACCAGCTCGCGGATGGCGGCGAGCATCCGGGTGCCGGACTCGCGGGCCTGGTCGTCCCAGCCGAAGACGCAGGTGGTGAGGACGCCGTCGAAGCCGGCGCCGGCCAGGGCGGCGAACGCGGCGTCGAAGTCGACGTCCCCGCGGCCGATCTCCATGTGCTGGTGGACGCGGATCGGGTTGCCCGGCGGGTTGGTGATGTAGCGCAGCCCGTCGGAGGCGGTGTGGTCCATCGAGTCGGCGACGTGCACGTGGGTGAGCAGGTCGCCGGCGTGCGCGATGATCCCGGCCGCGTCGTCGCCCTGGTGGAAGGTGTGCGGCAGGCAGTACAGGAAGGAGACGTTCGGGCTGTCGATGCCGCGGACCATGTCCACGGCCGGGTGCCCGAGCTCGATGAAGTCGTCCGGGTGCGGCTCGAGGGCCAGTTTCACGCCCTCCCGCTCGAACACCGGCAGCAGGTCCTCCATCGACCGCCAGAACATCGCCTCGGCGAGCTCGGGTGCCTCCGGGCGGCCGTTGAACTCCGAGTTCATCGTGTCCACGCCGAGCTCGACGCAGATCTCGATGGCCCGGCGCCAGTACCGCACCGCCGCCTGCCGCTCCACCTCCCCGGGGCCCGACCAGCGCATCACCGGCAGCACGGAGGTGACGCCGACGCCGGCGGAGGAGAGCCTCGAGCGGAACGCCCGGACCGTGGCGAGGTCGACCCGCGGGTGCTTGAAGAACGGCACGAAGTCCTCGCGCGGCGAGAGCTCCATCCACTCGTAGCCCATCGAGGCGACGACGTCGGGCAGCTCCAGCAGGGGCGTGGCCCGCAGCATCTGCGGGTCCAGGGCGATCCTCATGACGCCCCGCCCTCCCGCGCGGCCAGCCGCACCTCGGTGCGCCGTCCGCTGCGCAGCGCCTCGACACCGGCGGCGCACACGGCCGAGGCGGCGTAGCCGTCCCAGACGCCGGGGCCGTCGATCGTGCCGCGGCGGGCGGCGTCCACCCAGCGCTGCAGCTCGATGTCGTAGGCCCGGCCGAAACGCACCCGGAAGTCGGGGGCGATCGCGGTGCCGCGGGCCGCGCCGCCGGACCCGCCGGAGTGCCGGACCAGGCCGAGGTCCAGCCCGATCGTGGCGCTGCCGTCCTCGGCGACGACCTCGGTGCGCACCTCGTAGCCGACGCCGGTGCTGACGAAGCACTCGACGTCGACGACCCGGCCGCCGGTGGTCTCGAACAGCACCAGCAGCGGGTCCGACAGCCCCTCCCGCGCGTGGCGGGTGGCCCGGGGCTGCAGCACGGTGACCGCCGCGATCTCCTCGTCGAGCAGGAAGCGGGTGACGTCGACCTCGTGCACCACCGAGTCGGTGATCATCATCTCGGTGGTGAAGTGCGGGTGGACGGCGGCGTTGCGGTGCGCGCAGTGCACGACCAGCGGCTCGCCGATCTCACCGGACCCGATGAGCGCCCGCAGCTGCGCGTACTCGGGGTCGAAGCGCCGCATGAAGCCGACCTGCACCAGCCGCCGGCCGGTCCGCTCGGCGTAGGCGTCCTCGGCGCGGGCGACGGCCAGCGAGCTGTCGGCGTCCATCGTCAGGGGCTTCTCGCACAGCACCGGCTTGTCGTGCTCGATGCAGGCCAGCACCTGCTCCTGGTGGAATTGGCCGGGGGTCGCGATGACGACGGCGTCGACCTCGGGGTCGGCGATCGCGGCCAGCGGGTCGCCGACCACCCGGCAGCCGGGCACGGTCGCGGCGACCTCCTCGGCCTTGTCGGCGAAGGCGTCGCTGACGACGGTCACCCGTGCGCCGGAGATCCGGCTGTGCAGGCGGGCCACGTGGTCGGCGCCCATGAGGCCGACGCCCAGCACGGCGACGCGCAGCTCGGCGGCGGGGACCTCGGCCATCTCGGGCAGCACGCCGGCGGCGGTCTCGGTGGTGGTCATGCCCGGGTCTCCTCGACGGTCGGACGGCTCTTCGGGGCGCCCAGCTCCAGCGAGGGGAAGCCGCAGGAGCCGATGTAGCGGTGGGTGCGCTGGGCGATCGGGAGGGGCACGTCCGGCGCGCAGGGGTACAGGTCGTGCTCGACGATCGCGAAGACGTCCAGGCCGAGCTCCTCGATCGCCTCGAACAGCGGCGGGTACGCGGGCACGCCGCCCGGCGGTTCGGTCATCGCCCCCATCCGCACCGCCTCGGGCCAGACGATGTCCTCGGCCAGCACGCGGTCGATCACGGCCGGGTCGACCTGCTTGAGGTGCAGGTAGCCGATCCGCTCCGGGTAGCGGCGGATCAGGTCCAGGTTGTCGCCCCGGTAGTAGCTGACGTGCCCGGTGTCCAGGCACAGCGGCACGTACCGCGGGTCGGTGTCGGCGAGGAACCGCTCGATGTCGGCCTGGTACCCGACGTGGGTCTCCGCGTGCGGGTGGAAGGCGATGGACAGCCCGTACTCCTCCTGCACCGCCCTGCCGAGCTGGGTCACGCCGCTGGTCTTCGCCGTCCAGGCCTCGGGGGTGAGGTGGCGGGACTCCACGTCGGCGCCGGTCTTCTGGTCGCGGAAGGTGTCGGGGATGACGACGACGTGGGTGCCCCCCATGGCCGCGGTCAGCGCGGCGACGTCCTTGACCTGGCCCCAGACGGCGTCCCACGAGTCCGGCCGGTGCAGGTGCTCGAACACCGTGCCGGCCGACACCCGCAGGCCGCGGGAACCCAGCTCGTCGGACAGCCGCTCGGGGTCGGTGGGCAGGTAGCCGTAGGGGCCCAGCTCGATCCACTCGTAGCCGCAGGCGCTGACCTCGTCGAGGAACTGCTGCCAGGGCACCTGCTCCGGGTCGTCCGGGAACCAGACGCCCCACGAGTCGGGCGCCGATCCCACTCGGATCCGGGCGCGGCCAGCCGCGGGGTGCTGCGCGGTCATGTCTTCTCTCCTCCGGGGGCGGGCGGGTGGATCAGGGCTGGGGGGTGCCGGTCTCGGACGGCGTCAGGTAGGCCGGTCGCTGCACCGACTTCCAGCGGTCGTAGACGGCGCGGGCGTCCTGCGTGCTCTGCAGCGTGGCGACCTCGCTGACCGGGACGTCCCACCACGACTCGCTGGACGGCGCGTCCACCAGCGGGTCGGTCTCGACGTGCACCACGGTGGCCCGGTCGCCGGCCTTGGCCTTGCGCAGCGCCGCCTCCAGGCTCGGGCCGTCCTGGGCGACCAGGACGTCGACGCCGAGGCTGGCGGCGTTGGCGGCGAGGTCGACCGGCAGGACGTCGCCGTCGAGCCGGCCGGACGCCGATCGGTAGCGGTAGCGGGTGCCGAAGCGCTGGGAGCCCAGCGACTCCGACAGCGCGCCGATCGAGGCGAAGCCGTGGTTCTGCACCAGGACGACGATGATCTTCACGCCCTCCTGGACGGCGGTGACCAGCTCGGTCGGCATCATCAGGTAGGAGCCGTCGCCGACCATCACGAAGACGTCGCGGTCCGGGTCGGCCATCCGGACGCCGATGCCGCCGGGGATCTCGTAGCCCATGCAGGAGTAGCCGTACTCGACGTGGTAGCCCTTGCGGTCGCGGACCCGCCACATCTTGTGCAGGTCGCCGGGCATCGAGCCGGCGGCGCACACGACGACGTCCCGGGGGCCGGACACCTCGTTGACCACGCCGATGACCTCGTTCTGGGTCAGCCGGCCGCCCTCGCCCGCGCTCGGGGTCTCCGGGTGGTAGGCGGCCTCGACGGTGGCCTCCCACGCGGCGGCCAGCTCCGCGGTGCGCGCGCGGTACGCGTCGTCGACCGACCAGCCGGCCAGCGCCTCGGCCAGCGCGGTGATCGTCTCGCGGGCGTCGGCCTGCACGGTCACGCCGGCGTGCTTGGCGGCGTCCATCGCGGCGACGTTGACGTTCACGAACCGCACGCCGGGGTCGTTGAACGCGGTGTGCGAGGCGGTGGTGAAGTCCTGGTAGCGGGTGCCGATCCCGATGACGACGTCGGCCTCGCGGGCCAGCGCGTTGGCCGCCGTCGTCCCGGTGGAGCCGATCGCGCCGACCGACTGCGGGTGGTCGTAGGGGAGCGCGCCCTTGCCGGCCTGGGTCTGGCCGACCGGGATGCCGGTGGCCGAGGCGAGGGCGTCCAGCGCCCCGGTCGCGTCGGAGTAGACGACCCCGCCGCCGGCCACGAGGAGCGGCCGGCGGGCGGAGCGGATCACCTCGACCGCCCGCGCCAGGGCGGCCCGCTCGGGCAGCGGCCGGCCCACGTGCCAGGTGCGCTCGGCGAACAGCTCCACCGGCCAGTCGAACGCCTCGGCCTGCACGTCCTGCGGGAAGCAGAGGGTGACCGCGCCGGTCTCGGCCGGGTCGGTGAGCACCCGCATCGCGCCGAGCAGGGCGCCGGGCAGCTGCTCGGGCCGCCAGATGCGGTCGAAGTAGCGCGACACCGGGCGGAAGGCGTCGTTGACGGTCACGTCGCCGCTGTCGGGACGCTCGAGCTCCTGCAGCAGCGGGCCGGCCGAGCGGGTGGCGAAGGTGTCCGCCGGCAGCAGCAGCACCGGCAGCCGGTTGATGGTCGCCAGCGCCGCGCCGGTGAGCATGTTGGTCGAGCCGGGGCCGACGCTGGGGGAGACCGCCCACGTCTGCAGCCGGTCCCTGGCCCGGGCGTAGGCGACGGCGGTGTGCACCACGGCCTGCTCGTTGCGGCCCAGCACGTAGGGCAGGGCGCCGGGCTCGTCGATCTCGGCCTGCAGCAGCGCCTGGCCCAGGCCCGCGACGTTGCCGTGGCCGAAGATGCCGAAGCACCCGGCGAACAGGCGCTGCCGCTGCCCGTCGCGCTCGGTGTGCTGGTTGGCCAGGAAGCGGACGACGGCCTGGGCCACGGTCAGGCGCACGGTCTCGGTCCGTGCCGGCGGCGGGTACTGGCTCACGGTCGGGGGGCTCCGTTCTGCTCGGTGCCGGCGGGGGAGTGCAGGGGCAGGCGGGGGTCGACCGGCTCGTCGTCCCAGGTGCCGCGGATCCAGGCGTGCGCGGGGTCGTCGACGATCCGCCAGGCCCGCTCGGGGCCGGGGCCGGCCATGACGTTGAGGTAGTAGAGGTCGTGGCCGGGGGCGGCGATCGACGGCCCGTGCCAGCCGTGCGGCACCAGGACGACGTCGCGGTCGCGGACCTCGGCGAGGACGTCGATCGGCCGCTCCGGCGTGCCGTAGACCCGGTGGTAGGCCAGGCCCGGCCGGCCCTGCGGCCCGGGGGCGACCTCGAAGTAGTAGATCTCCTCGAGCTCGCTCTCCACGTCGGAGCTCTCGTCGTGCTTGTGCGGCGGGTACGACGACCAGTTGCCGCCCGGCGTGATGACCTCGCAGGCGATGACCGCGTCGGCCTCGAACACGTCCGCGGTGGCGAAGTTGTTGACCTGCCGGCTGCACCGGCCCGCGCCGCGCAGCTCGACCGGGACGCCGGCGGCCGGGCCGTACCGCACCGGGAGCCGGCGCCGCGCCCGGGCGCTGCAGAGCGCGAACCGCCCGCCGTCCCGGCTGGACAGCTCGGCGGTTCCCCCCAGGGGCAGGTAGGCGAAGTCGGTCGGCCCGGCGAAGACGCTGCTGCGCCCGGCCAGGGTCAGCACCTCGCCCTCGCACGCGACGGTCAGCCCGCCCTCCAGCGGGACGACGACGACCTCGTCGGGGCCGGTGTCGAGGGTGTGCCGGCCGCCCGCGGGCAGCTCGAGCACCCGGAGGCCGGAGTGTCCCCAGCCGGCGGACTCGGGGGTCACCTCGAGGGCGTAGGGGCCGGCGGCGGCGGTGCCGGCGGGCAGGTGCAGCGACTGGGTGGTCGCGGTCATCGGCTGGCCCTTCTAGTGGACGAGGGCGACGGCGGTGTCGACGGCGCCGGCCACGTCGTCGTCCGGCGGGTAGAGCAGGGTCCGGCCCACGACCAGCCCGCGCACCGACGGCAGGGCCAGGGCCGCCCGCCAGCCGGCGTAGGTCTCCTCGGGCCTGCGGGAGGGGTCGCCGCCCAGCAGCAGGGTGGGCAGCGTCGTGGCGTCCATGACCCGCTCCATCTCGGCCACCACCGGGAGCTTGAGCCAGGTGTAGGCGGAGGTGGCGCCCAGGCCCTGGGCGATGTGGACGGACTTGATGACCGCGTCGGGGCTCAGGTCGTTGGTCACCCGGCCCTCGACCCGGCGGGACAGGAACGGCTCGAGCATCGCGACGACGCCGGCGCGGGCCAGTTCGGTGATCGCCCGGCCGGAGGTCTCCAGCATGGCCACGGTCCCGGGGTCGTCCAGGTCGATCCGGTTGAGCATCTTGGCCGCGTCGAAGCGGGCCTCGACGACGCCGGCCACGTCGTAGCCGGTCATCCGGTCGTCGAGCTCGAACGTGGCGCCGGCCAGCCCGCCGCGGTTCATCGAGGCGACGACGACCTTGTCCTCCAGCGCCCCGAGGAGCAGGAGGTCCTCGGCGACGTCGGCGGTGGCCAGCAGCCCGTCCACGCCGGGCCGGGCCAGGGCGGTGCGCAGCCGGTCGAGCATCTCGGTGCGGCTGTTCATCGCCGTCGGCCGGCCCTGCGCCGAGAGCGCCCCCCGGGCGGGGTGGTCGGCGGCGATCAGCATCAGCTGCCCGTCCTCCGGCAGGAACGCCGGCCGCCGGGACCGGGCGGCCAGTGCGCGGCGGATGGCCTCCGGGTCGCGGCTGCGCAGCTCGGTCACCTCGGCGTAGCTCCGGCACGGCGCCCGGCGGCCCAGCACGTCGGGAGGGGACAGGGTGGTGTCAGACACGGGTTCCCTCCAGGACCGCCGGGGCGGCGGCGACGTGGGTCTCCACCTCGGCGGCGGTCGGCATCGCGGTGGAGCACTCCAGCCGGGAGGCGACGATCGCGCCGGCGGCGTTGGCGTTGCGGAGGATGCGTTCCAGCGGCAGCCCCGTGAGCAGCCCGGAGGCCAGGGAGCCGCCGAACGCGTCGCCGGCGCCGAGGCCGTTGACCACCTCGACCGGCGTGGGCGGGACGACGACCCGCTCGGACCGCGTCTTGCCGAGCACACCCTTCGGGCCCTGCTTGACGATCGCCAGCTCCACCCCGGCGTCGAGCAGCGCGTCCGCGGCCCGGTCCGGGTCGGTCTCCCCGACGGCGACCTCGCACTCCTCGCGGTTGCCGACGGCCACGGTGACGTGGGGGAGCGCGGCGCGGACCTGCGCGGTCGCCTCCTCGCGGGAGGCCCAGAACACGGGCCGGTAGTCCAGGTCGAGCACGGTGTGCCGGCGGCGCCCGCGGGCCTCCCAGGCAGCGTGGTGCGCCGACCGGCTGGGCTCCTCCGACAGGCCGGTCACCGTCGCCCAGAACAGCCCGGCGTCCCGGATGGCGGCGCGGTCGAGGTCGGCAGGTGTCAGCTGCAGGTCGGGGGCGGTCGGCCGGCGGTAGAAGTACAGGGGGAAGTCGTCGGGCGGGAAGATCTCGCAGAAGGTGACCGGGGTGGGGTGCTCGGGGTCCACGACGACGAACCGGTCGTCCACCCCGAGGTCGCGCAGGGCGCGGCGGACGAACCGTCCGAAGGGGTCGTCGCCGACGCCGGTGACCAGGGCGGTGGAGCGCCCCAGCCGCGCGGCCGCGACCGCGACGTTGGCGGCGCTGCCCCCGAGGAACTTGCCGAAGGTCTCGACGTCCTCCAGTCCGACGCCGGCCTGCAGGGGATAGACGTCCACCCCGCTGCGGCCCATCACCACCATGTCGAGGGCGTCTGCCACGGCGCTCCATCCCCTGCGTCGTCGGTCGGTGTCCCGAGAACTGTGCTCCGGGCCACACACGACTGTCAATACTTTGTCAGGACATACGGGCAACAGGACGTGGCGATGACGTCATGCCCCGTCGAGGTGAGGACAGGGCGGGGGGTGGAGGTGCGACCATGGGCAGGCGGGCGGCCGGCCGGATCCCCTCGGCGCCCGATCCGAGGAGGGACCGGTGGCACCCGTGCTCACGTTCGACATCGACCGTTCCAGCCCCACGCCGCTGTACTTCCAGCTGGCGCAGGCGATCGAGGGCGCCATCGCCGGCGGCGCCCTGCCGGCCGGCTCCCGGCTGGAGAACGAGATCCTGCTGGCCCAGCGGTACGGGCTGTCCCGCCCCACGGTGCGGCGCGCGGTGCAGGAGCTGGTGGACAAGGGGCTGCTCGTCCGCAAGCGCGGGGTCGGCACCCAGGTGATCCAGCCGCACGTCCGCCGCTCCGTGGAGCTCACCAGCCTCTACGACGACCTGTCACGGGCCGGGGAGGCGCCGACCACCGAGGTCCTGTCGCTGGAGCGGCTGCCCGCACCGGCCGACATCGCGGAGGAGCTGGACGTCGCCGAGGGCGACGACGTCGTCGTGGTGCGCCGGCTGCGCCGCTCCCGGGGGGAGCCGCTGGCGCTGCTGACCAACCACCTGCCGGGCCGCTTCCACCCGACGATCGAGGACCTCACCGAGCGCGGTCTCTACCAGTACCTCCGCGCCCAGGGGGTGCACCTGCGGGTCGCCCACCAGCGGATCGGTGCGCGGCTGGCCCGCGCCGAGGAGGCCCGGCTGCTGGACGAGCCGCCGCGGTCGGCGCTGCTCACCATGTCGCGCACCGCGTTCGACGACCAGGGCGTGGCCATCGAGCACGGCCGGCACGTCTACCGCGCCTCCCGGTACGACTTCGAGACGACGCTCGTCGGCCGCTGACGGGTCTCCGTCGGCACGAGTTGCGGACGCCGGGGCGGCACCGGTGGGGTGGCCCCGGCCACATGTGCCAACGGGAGGTGGGGACTCTCACACCGCGGCAACGAGATCTGCCAGTCAGGATGTCAGAACATGGGAGTGCGGCCGGACGCCGCGCACCCACCTCGTACGGAGATCCACCATGACCCTCGCCGTCGCCCTCGGGCGCCCCTCCGCCTTCGGTCGCCGCTCGTCGCTGGGCCGCACCTTCCGCGCCCTCGAGCGGGAGCTCGCCGACTACGCCACCGTCGCCGACCGCGACGAGCTGGCCGCCCTCCTCGACGGCCGCGGCGCCGGCGAGAGCCTGGCCGCCGACATCCTGAGCCGCCAGGCGCAGCGGGACCTGTTCCGCGCCTCCTGACCGCCGCCGCCCGGCCCCTCGCGGGGCGCGGGCACCCGGCACGGCCGCATCACGTGAAGGGGTTCTCGCCGGCCTCGATCAGGGTCGCGAACTCCCGCAGCGCCGCCGGGTCCGGTGTCGCGCCGACCTCCCGCACCGCGGCTGCCAGCGCGGCGAACACCTCGTCGGCGGGGCGGCCGGCCAGGGCGTCGCCGATCTCGGCCAGCCGGGGGGCCACCCGCTCACTGGGCAGCTCGGCCCGCCGGGGCACCGGCGGCTGGAGCAGGCGGAGCAGCTCCTCCTGCACTCCCGTCCTCCGACGCGGCATCGACGTCCTCCCTCGGCCTGCGGACGGAGCCCCGGCGGACCGGTGAGGCTCGGCGGAGGCGACCACGGGGCGCCTCCGCCAGTGGACACCCGGGCCGCCGGCACCGGCAACCGCGCCCGGGTCAGCTCAGGGCCTGCTCCCGGCACCGCGGGCACACGTCGTCGGAGCCCAGCCCCCGCCGCCCGCTCCAGCTGCCCTGGACGACGGCGACCGGCGTGCCGCAGAGCGCCACCCACGGCGGCGGGCCGTCGGCGTCGGCGCGGGGGACGGCGTGCGCCCGCATGGACTCCTGCTCCCGGCCGGCCACGTGGTCGCTGCTCGTCATGACGCCCAGCATGACCGGCCGCCGGGAGCGGTCGACGCGGCGCCCGGCCGCGGGTCACGGTGGGCGGGTGGAACACCGCATCCCCGTGGACGACGGCCTCGAGCTCTGGGCGGACGAGCGCGGCGACCCCGCCTCCAGCCCGCTGCTGCTGGTCATGGGCGCCAACGCCAGCGGACTCACCTGGCCCGACGCGCTGGTCGACCGGCTGGCCCGGCAGCACCGCGTGGTGCGCTACGACCACCGCGACACCGGCCGCTCCACCCGCGCCTTCGACGCCCGGCCCTACGCGATCCGGGACCTCGCGACCGACGCCGTCCGGGTGCTCGACGCCCTGGGCATCGAGCGGGCCCACGTGGTCGGCATGTCGATGGGCGGCATCCTCGTCCAGCTGCTGCTGCTCGACGCCCCCGGCCGGCTGCGCAGCGCCACCCTCCTGTGCACCTGCGCGCTCGGCACCGGCCTGGCGGGGGAGAGCGACCTGCCCGGGCCCGCCGAGCACGTGCTCGCGTACTGGGCGTCGATGGGGCAGGAGCGGGACGCCGAGGCCGAGCTCGCCTGGCGGGTGGAGCACTGGCGGCTGCTCAACGGGAGCGGCGTGCCGTTCGACCCCGCGGAGTTCCGCGCGCTGGAGGAGCGGGTCCTCGCCCACAGCGGCACCGCGCGCGGCCCGGTCGCGCACGCGCTGGCCGACCGGTCCGGCCTCGACCGGGGCGCGGAGCTGGCCGCCGTCCGGGTGCCCACGCTGGTCGTCGAGGCGCCGGAGGACCCGGTCGACCCGCCGCCGCACGCCGCGCACCTGGCCGCCGTCCTCGGCTCGGCCCGGCTGGTGACCGTGCCGGGGATGGGGCACGCGCTGCCGGCCGCCGTCGTCGGGCCGCTGGCCGAGCTGATCGCCGGCCACACCGCCGCCGTGGACGCCGGCGGCGGGTGACCCGGGTCCCACAGCCGCCTGGGGCACGACCTCGTCGCCACCTGCACCGCGGCGAAGGACACCGCCTCGCTCGTGCACTCCTCCGCCGCCGTCGAGAGCGGCGCCGCGTACACGGTGTCCACCGGCGGGACGGCGTCCGGGGACGACGTCGGTGGCCTCGCGGCCGGCATGGGCCTCGGCGGCGGCCGCCCCGGCGACCCCGCGGCGAACTGACCGCCCTCCCCACAGCCGGGCCGGGGGTGCCTCCCAGCACCGCCACAGCCGCGCCCCGGACGCTCGGGACCACCCCCACCGACGAGGAGATCCCATGCGCAGGAAGTTCGTCATCACCACCACCACGGCCGGCGCCCTGGCGCTGGCCGGCCTGGCCGTGGCCGTGCCCGCACTGGCCGAGACCGACGGCACCGCGACGGCGTCGTCGTCCGCGGCGGACCGGATCCGGGACGCGCTGTCCGGGCTGGTCTCCGACGGCTCCCTCACCGAGGAGCAGGCGGACGAGGTCGCCAGCACCCTGGGCGAGGCCGGCCTCGGTAGCCGTGGCGACCACGGCGGCCGGCTCGGCCTCTCGGCGGCCGCCACGGCGCTCGGCCTGACCGGGGAGGAGCTGCGCACCGCCCTGGCGGCCGACGGCGCCACGCTCGCGTCGGTCGCCGAGGACCGCGGCGTCGCCCGGGACACGCTGGTCACCGCGCTGACCGAGGCGGCGCAGGAGCGCATCGCCGCCGCCGTCGAGGAGGGGCGGCTGACCCAGGAGGAGGCCGACGAGCGGCTGGCCGGCCTGGGCGAGCGCATCGACCAGCAGGTCGACAGCACCGGCCCGGCCTCCCGCGGCGGCCACCGGTCCGGCGGCTGACCGCGCCGGCCGGGCACCCTGTTGCGGTGTTCCGGGTGCTCCTGCGGTCGTGCAGCGCCGCGGGAGCACACGGAACGCCGCGAGAGCGTCAGCGGCTCTGCGAGCCCGCCGCCGGCCGGCACCGGCGACGGCACCGGGCGGCGTCACCCCCCGCGGGGGCGGCGCCGGGCGGCGTCCCGGCGGACGCGTACTGCTCGCGGACCAGCTGGAGGAACGCCTCCAGCCCCGGCGGTGGGCCGCCGGCCCACCAGGCCAGCCACACCTCGACCGGTGGGGCGTCCCGGACGGGGCGGTAGACCACCCCGGGGCGGGGGTGCTGGCGGGTGGTGGCCTCGGCGGTCATGCCGACCGCCTGGCCCGCGGCGATGACGGTCAGCCACTCGTCGACCCCGCGGACGGCGCGCGCCCCCGCCGGGGCCCCGGGGCCGGGCCACAGCTCGCCGGTCGTCGTCCCGGTGAGGGTGTCGAGGGCCACCGTGCGGCCGGCGAAGTCGCCGAGGGCGACGCTGCGGCGGCCGGCGAGGGCGTCGTCGGCCGCAATGGCGGCGTAGCGCCGCTCGGTGCCCAGCAGCGCGGTCGCCAGCCGCCGGTCGGCGACCGGGCGCCGCAGCACGCTGACGTCGGCGGCGCCCTCGGTCAGGCCCGCGGTCGGGCTGTTGGACTGGACGAACACCAGCGCGGCTCCGGGGTGGGCCGCCGACCACCGCCGCTGGACGACGGTGGTGTGCCGGCCCAGCGCCGCCCACGCGTACCCCACCCGCAGCTCGCCGCGGGCCTCGTCGGTGGCGCGCCGCATCGCGGCCACCTCCTCGAGCACCCGCCGCGCGTGACCGACGACGCGTGCCCCCACCGGCGTGAGGGACAGCTCCCGCGTGGTGCGCCGCAGCACCCGGGCGCCGAGGGCCCGCTCCAGCGCCGCCACCGTCCGCGACACCGACGCCTGCGAGGTGTGCAGCACCGCGGCCGCCCCGGTGAACGTGCCGGCGTCGACGACGGCGAGCAGCGTCCGGAGGTGCCGCAGCTCGAGATCCATACGCCGACCGTATCGACGGTGCCGACATCGGCATTTCCCTCGCGGCCGGCGCGTGCCCAGACTCGGTCGGGTGGGTGCGGAGGGCGGGACGCTGCGCGGCGTCGTGACGATGACCGGGAGCGCGCTGAGCAACCAGGTCGGCGCCGGGGTCGGCGCGCACGCCTTCGACGCCGTCGGCCCCGTCGGGGTGGTCGCGGTGCGGCAGGTGGTGGCCGCTGCCGTCCTCCTGCCCGTCGCCCGGCCGCCGCTGCGCCGGATGACCCGGTCGCAGTGGGCGCCGGTGCTCGCGCTGGCGGTCGTGTTCGGGACGATGAACCTCGCCCTGTACACGGCGGTCGACCGCGTCGGCCTGGCGCTGGCGGTCACCCTGGAGTTCCTCGGGCCGCTCGGGGTGGCGCTGGCCGGCTCGCGGTCCCGCCGCGACCTGCTGATCGCGGTCGCCGCGGCCGCCGGGGTCTACGTGCTGGTCCTGCCGGGGTCCTCCAGCGACGTCCCCGGGCTGGCGGCCGGCGCGCTGGCCGGCGCCTGCTGGGCGGCCTACATCCTGCTCAACCGGGTCGTCGGCGCGCGCCTGCCCGGGCTGCAGGGCCCCGCGGTGGCGGTCTCGGTGTGCGCGCTGGCCTCCGTGCCGGTGCTCGCGGTGCTGGCCGTCCGGGGGCAGCTCGCCGGGGCGCCGCTGCTGTACGCCGTCGCGGCCGGGCTGCTGTCCTCGGCGGTGCCCTACGCCGCCGACCTGGCCGCGCTGCGCGTCGTCCCGCCGCGGTTCTTCGGGGTGTTCATGAGCGTCCACCCGGTCCTCGCGGCGCTGGTCGGCATCGTGCTGCTGGGCCAGCTGCTGGAGCTGCACGAGTGGATCGGCATCGCCGTGGTCGTGCTGGCCAACGCCACCGCCGTCGCCACCGGCCGGGACCGGGCGGCCGCGCCGCCGGCCGGGGACGCGCCCGCGCCGACGACCGGGCTGGTGACCGCGGCGGGACCGTAGCCTCCGCGCATGCCTCCCACGGAACTGCAGATCCCCTCGGCGCACGACATCGCCGTCACCGCCTACCGCTGGGACCCCGCCGGCCCGCCGCGCGGGATCGTGCAGCTCACCCACGGCATGGGCGAGCACCTGCTGCGCTACGAGCCGCTGGCCGCCGACCTCACCGCGGCGGGGTTCGTGGTCGTCGGCCAGGACCACCGCGGGCACGGCGCCACCGCGCGCGACGGCGGGTGGGGGCAGCTGGGCCCCGGCGGCTGGGACGAGCTGGTGCGCGACATCGGCCGGGTCGCCGACCGCGCCCGGGCGGACCTCCCCGGCCTGCCGCTGGTGCTGCTGGGCCACAGCATGGGGTCCTTCGCCGCGCAGCAGTACGTGCTCGACCACGGCGACGAGCTGGCCGGTCTGGTCCTCACCGGCACCGCGGCCCTCGACCTGCTGGAGCCGGCCCTGGACCTCGACGCGCCCCTGGACCTCGCGGCGTTCAACGCGGCCTTCGCCCCGGCGCGCACCGACTACGACTGGCTCTCCCGGGACGAGGCGCAGGTCGACGCCTACGTGGCCGACCCGCGGTGCGGCTTCGGGCTGTCCCAGGAGGACGGCCGGCAGATGTTCGTCTCGGCGCGGCAGCTGGCCGACCCGGCGCGGCTGGGCGGGCTGCGCGGGGACCTGCCGGTGTACGTCGCGGTCGGTGACCAGGACCCGGTGAACGGCGCCCTGGCCCTGGTCGACGGGCTGGTGCAGCGGCTGCGGGACGCCGGACTGACCGACGTGACGCTGCGGGTCTACGAGGGCGCCCGGCACGAGGTGTTCAACGAGACCAACCGGGACGAGGTCGTCGCCGACCTGCTCGGCTGGCTGGACCGGGTGGTGCCCGCCGCCTGACCGCACGGCGGTGCCCCGGTCTCCCGCTGGCGGGAGGGCAGCCGGTCCGGGACCCGGCCGACCGGCCGGTGCGGGGGCGCCCGGGTGCGGGCCGCCGGGGCACCTCACAGGCAGCACCCAGCGAGCGCACCGGGAACGCCGAGGCGGGAGGCGGACCGTGGCGGCCCCCGGGAGGAGAGGTGGGGCGTGTGCCGGCCGTGCTGGAGGAGCGGCCGCCGGGTGCGCCGGATGCGGACGGGAGGCGCCTGCTGGTCGTCGTCGGCGGGCTGCCCGGCAGCGGCAAGACCACGCTGCTGCGCCGGCTGCTGGCCGTGGAGGCGCCCGGCGTCGTCGGCCTGGACTCCGAGCGGGTCCCCGGCGGAGCCCGGCCGCGGGTCCCGTACCGGCTGCGGCGCCCGTGGGTGCACGGCCGGCACCGGTGGCGGGTCCTGCGCAGCGTCGGGGGACCGGCTCCGGTCGTCGTCCTCACCGACCCCTGGACCCGGCCGCGGTGGCGGGGCCTGGTGCTGCGGGCCGCGCGGCGGGCCGGCCGGCAGGTGCGGCTGGTGCTGCTCGACGTCTCACCGGAGCTGGCCGCGCGCGGCCAGGTGGCGCGCGGCCGGCGCGTCCCCGCCCGCTCGATGCGGCGCCACGCCGCCCGGTGGGCCGCGCTGCGCGCCACCGCCGGCCCGGACCCGGCGCCCGCCCTCGTCGTCGACCGGGAGCGGGCCGGCCGGCTGACCCTCGCGGAGCTGCTCGGCCGCTGACCGGTCGCCGCCGGGACGGGAGCTCGCCGCACACGGAGGACCGGCCCGGCGCGAGGGGGCTCGCGGGCCCTTGATCGTGCCCCGCCCCGCGGGCAGGCTGTGAGCCACACCACACACACCGGGAAGTGCCGGGAGGCTGCCGTGGAAGCACGAGTCGGGGACAGGATCGTCGTCCACTCCACCCACCAGGGAGAGCCGGAGCGCACCGGCAGGGTGGTCGAGGTACGGGGCCAGGGCGGCGGACCGCCCTACGTCGTCCAGTGGGACCCCGACGGGCACACCGGGGTCTTCTACCCGGCCGGCACCTGCGCCGTCGTCCCCGAGCCGGCGAACGGCTGACCGGTGGCGAAGGACACCGCGACCGCGCCGGCCCCGCGACCGGCGAGCAAAGTGCGCAACGTGGCCCTCGTGGGCCACGCCGGAGCAGGCAAGACCACCCTCGCCGAGGCGCTGCTGGTCGCCACCGGGGCGCTGCCCCGCGCCGGCCGGGTCGAGGACGGCACCACCTGCCTGGACAACGAGGAGGTGGAGGTCCGCCAGCAGCGGTCGGTCTCCCTCGGCGTGGCCACCGTCGAGCACGCCGACCACCGCATCACCCTGCTCGACACCCCCGGCTCGCCGGACTTCGTGGGGGAGCTGCGCGCCGGGCTGCGCGCGGCCGACGCCGCCCTGTTCGTGGTCTCCGCGGTGGGCGGCGTCGACGCCGGCACCGTGCAGCTGTGGGAGGAGTGCGCCGCCGTCGGCATGCCCCGCGCGGTGGTCATCACCCAGCTCGACCGCGCCCGCGCCGACGTCGAGGAGACCGTCCGGCTGTGCCAGACGATGCTCGGCGAGGGCGTCTACCCCGTGCACCTGGTCGAGCGCGGCCCGGACGGCGCCGTCGCCGGCGTGGTCAACCTGCTCGAGCCCGGCGCCAGGGGCCCCGACGCCGACCGCCTGCGCAGCGAGCTGATCGAGGGGATCATCGGCGAGAGCGAGGACGAGGCGCTCATGGAGCGCTACCTCGCCGGCGACGAGCTCGTGCAGGGCGACCTGATGAGCGACCTGGAGACCGCGGTCGCCCGCGGCCACTTCCACCCGGTGCTCTGCGCCGCCCCCCTCGCCGGCATCGGCATCGAGTCGATCCTGTACCTGCTGGTCAACGGGTTCCCGTGCCCCATGGAGCACGGCTGCCCGCCGGCCACCCGGCCCGACGGCTCCCCGGCGCCCGCCCTGTCCTGCGACCCCGACGGCCCGCTGGTCGCCGAGGTGGTCAAGACCACGACCGACCCCTACCTCGGCCGCGTCTCGCTCGTGCGCGTGTTCTCCGGCACCCTGCGCCCGGACGCCCCGGTCCACGTCTCCGGCCACGGCATGGCCGACCGCGGGCACCCCGACCACGACGTCGACGAGCGCATCGGCGCGGTGTCCTCACCGCTGGGCTCGACCCTGCGCCCCGTGGCCGCCTGCCCGGCCGGCGACGTCTGCGCCGTCGCCCGGCTCGCCTCCGCCGAGACCGGCGACACCCTGTCCTCGCCGGAGGACCCGCGCCTGGTCCCGCCCTGGGACCTGCCCACCCCGCAGCTGCCGGTCGCCCTCGAGGCGGCGTCCCGTTCCGACGAGGACCGGCTGGCCACCGCGCTGACCCGGCTGGTCGCCGAGGACCCGACGGTGCGCCTGGAGCGCCGGCCCGACACCGGCCAGCTGCTGCTGTGGTGCGTCGGCGAGGCCCACGCCGAGGTGCTGCTGGAGCGGCTGCGCGTGCGGCACGGCGTCTCGGTCACCACGGTGCCGGTCCGGGTGCCGATGGTGGAGACCCTCGCCGGCCCCGCCCGGGTCACCGGCCGGCACGTCAAGCAGTCCGGCGGCCACGGCCAGTACGCGATCGTGGTGGTGGAGGCCGAGCCGGGCCCGCCCGGGTCCGGCGTCGTCTTCGACCAGCGGATCGTCGGCGGCACGGTGCCCAGCCAGTTCCACGGCAGCGTGGAGAAGGGCGTCCGCGCCCAGGCCGAGCGGGGCGTCTCCGGGGACCGCCCGATCGTCGACGTGCACCTCACGCTCGTCGACGGCAAGGCGCACTCGGTCGACTCCTCCGACGCCGCCTTCCAGGCCGCCGGAGCGCTCGCGGTCCGGGAGGCGGTGGCCGCGGCCGGCACCCGCGTCCTCGAGCCGTGGTGCGAGGTCGACGTCGTCGTCCCGGGGGAGTACGTCGGGGCGGTGATGAGCGACCTGTCCGGACGGCGGGCGCGGGTCACCGGCAGCGACGCCGACCCCGACCGCGACCGGACGACGGTCCGCGCCGAGGTGCCCGAGGTGGAGCTGCTGACCTACGCCGGGGCGCTGCGCTCGGTCTCCCACGGCACCGGCAGCTTCACCCGCCGGCCGCTGGGCTACGAGCCGGCGCCGGCCCACCTGACCGCCGTGCCGGCGTAGGGGCGGACCCGTCCGGCCCGTCCCGGCGCAGGGCCGGGCTGGGCGCGGGGACGGGGGCGGGGACGGGGGCGGGACGCGGGGGCCCGGTGCGCCGCTGCGAAGGAGTGTCCGATCGGGGCACTAGCCTCGCAGGCGGTGTTCAGCAGGCTGGAGGTCTCGTGACGTCGTCCAACGGTTCGTCGGCGGCTGTCCCGGCACCCCTCGCCGACGGCGAGCCGGCCGGCCGCCTCCCCGACCGGAACGAGCTGCCCGACCGGGTCTGGACGCTGCCGAACGCGCTGTCGGTGCTGCGGCTGCTCGGCGTGCCGCTGTTCCTGTGGCTGCTGCTGGGCCCGGAGGCCGACGGCTGGGCGGTGCTGGTGCTCGCGCTCGCCGGGGTCTCCGACTGGGCCGACGGCAAGCTCGCCCGCGCGCTGGGGCAGTCCAGCCGCCTGGGTGCGCTGCTGGACCCGGCCGCCGACCGGCTCTACATCATCGCCACGCTGATCGCGTTCGTCCTGCGCGACGTCGTCCCGGTGTGGGTGGTGGCCGTGCTGGTCGGCCGCGAGCTGGTGCTCGGGCTGGCGCTGCTGGTGCTGGGCCGGCACGGGTACCCGCCGCTGCAGGTGCACTACCTGGGCAAGGCGGCCACGTTCATCCTGCTCTACGCCTTCCCCCTCCTCCTGCTCGCCGACGGCGACGGCCCGGTCGCCGCGGTCGCCCAGCCGTTGGCGTGGGCGCTGACGATCTGGGGCGGGGTGCTCTACGTCCTGGCCGGCGCCTTCTACGTCGTCCAGGTGGTGGGCATCCTCCGCGCCGAGCGCACCGGGACGGGGCCGTGACCTCGACGCTGCAGCGCGGCGGGGGCCCCCGCTCGCTGGGCGCCTCGCTGCTCGACCAGGTGCTGGCCGAGACCCTCGACCCGGCCTACCGGCAGGCCGCCGACGCCGCCGCGGCCCGCGCCGCGGCGGGGGAGGAGCGCTCCCCGCGGCGCCGCCGCTGGGGGCAGGGCGCGGTCGCGCTGGTCATGGCCGTCACCGGCGTGCTCGCCGCGGTCACCTACGACCAGGCCGCCGCCGGTGCCCAGGGCCGGGAGGAGGTCCGCGAGGCGCTGATCGACGACATCGAGGAGCAGTCCGAGCTCACCGACGGGCTGGCCGCCGAGTTCGAGCAGCTGCGCCGCGACGTCAGCGCCGCCCGCGACGACGCGCTGGCCGCCACCGCCGTCGGCCAGCGGGCCCTCGAGGACCTCGCCGACGCCGAGATGGCCAGCGCCCTCGACCCGGTCACCGGCCCGGGGCTGCTGGTCACCCTCGCCGACGCCGAGCCCGACGCCGACGCCGACCCGGTCGGCGGGACGGGGGAGGAGGACCCCCGCGGCCAGGTGATCGACGGCGACCTGCAGGTGGTGGTCAACGCGCTGTGGGCGGCCGGCGCCGAGGCGGTCGGCATCAACGGCCGCCGGCTCGGGCCGACCACCGCCATCCGGTTCGCCGGCGAGGCGGTGCTGGTCGACTTCCGGCCCGTCGCCAACCCGTACCTGATCAGCGCCATCGGCGACCCGGGCACCCTGCGCTCCCGGTTCCTGGCCAGCCCCGAGGTGGTCGCCCTGGCCGGCTACTCCGAGTCCTTCGGACTGCGTTTCGACTTCGCCGAGGAGGACGACCTGTCCCTGCCCGCCGGGAGCTCCATGGAACTCCGATCCGCCGTGCCGCTGTCCGAGGAGCCCGAGGCGCCCGCGACCGACCCCACGCCCGGAGGCTGAGCCGTGATCCCCGTCATCGGTCTGGCGGTGGGCGTGGTGCTCGGCCTCGTCTTCGACCCCACCGTGCCGCTGTGGCTGCAGCCCTACCTGCCGATCGCCGTCGTCGCCGCGCTGGACGCGGTCTTCGGCGGCGTCCGGGCGCGCTTCGACGGCATCTTCGACGCGAAGGTGTTCGTCATCTCCTTCGTGTCCAACGTGGTGGTCGCCGCCCTCATCGTGTTCCTCGGCGACCAGCTCGGCGTCGGCGCGCAGCTGTCCACCGCGGTCGTCGTCGTCCTCGGCATCCGCATCTTCGGCAACGCCGCCGCGATCCGGCGGCACGTCTTCCGGGCATGAGCGCCGAGGACCGGCCGGCCGGCGCGCCGGAGGAGACCCCCCGGCCGCCGGGCGACGGCGAGGCCCGGGAGGCGCCGGCGCCCGGGGTGCCCGGGCCGCGGGCGGACGACGACACGCCCGGGACCGCCGAGCCGGCGGAGACCCCGGCCGACGCCGGGACCCCGCCGGACGCCGGCGCCGGGACCGCGCCGGGGGACGGGGACACCGCGCCCGCTGCCGCCGGGAGCCCGGCCGCGCCCGCCCGCCGCCGGCGGCGCGACCCGCTGGCCGCCCTGGTCATCACCGTGCTGACGCTGCTGCTCGGGTTCGCCTTCGCCGTCCAGGTGCGCAACACCGGCACCGGCGAGGACCTCGCCGGTGCCCGCGAGGAGGACCTCGTGCGCATCCTCGACGAGCTCAACGCCAGCGAGGACCGCCTGCGGGCCCTGATCGCCGACCAGCGCGCCGCGCTGCGGGAGCTGACCAACTCCGACAGCCGGTCCGAGGCGGCCCTCCAGGAGGCCCGGGACCGGGCGGAGGCGCTCGGCATCCTCAACGGCACCGTGGCCGCCCAGGGGCCCGGCCTGGTGATGACCATCCGTGACCCGGAGGGCCGGGTCCGCGTCGCCGACCTGCTCGACGCCGTCCAGGAGCTGCGCGGCGCCGGCGCGGAGACGATGCAGATCGACGACGTCCGGGTCGGGGTCTCCACCGCCGTCACCGGCGAGCCGGGGCAGCTCCGGATCGACGGCGAGGAGGTGAGCAGCCCCTACGAGGTGCTGGTCATCGGCTCCCCGCAGGACCTCCAGACGGCGATGAACATCCCCGGCGGCGTCGTCGACCGGGTGGGCCGCCAGGGCGGCACGGTGGAGATCCAGCAGTCCGACGACGTCGTCGTCGACGCGTTGCGGCCGCTGGACACGCCTCAATACGCTGCGCCGGACGACGACGGCGACGACTGACGCCCGCTCTTCCCCCACCCGCGACTGGAGACGACGCCGCATGGCCACACCCGACGACCGCCGCTACACCGACCAGCACGAGTGGGCCCAGCTGCAGGACGGCGGCGGCGCGGCCGTCGTCCGGGTCGGCATCACCGACCACGCGCAGGACGCGCTGGGCGACATCGTCTTCGTGCAGCTGCCGGAGGTCGGCGCGGAGGTGGCCCCGGGCAACCCGATCGGCGAGGTGGAGTCCACCAAGTCGGTGTCCGACGTCTACTCGCCGGTGTCCGGGGTGGTCAGCGCCGTCAACGAGGCGCTCACCGACGCCCCCGAGACCATCAACGCCGACCCGTACGGCGCGGGCTGGCTCGTGGAGATCCGGCTCCCGGACGACGCCGGTGACCCCACCGAGGAGCTGCTGGACGCCGCCGCCTACCAGGCGCTGGTCGACGCCGGCTGACGGTCGCACGGGGCGCGGCAGGCAGGCCCGCACGGGCACGCGGGGTCGGCCCGCGCGCCACCGGCCGACCCCGCCGGAGCCCCGCGAAGCGATCACTATGCTCACCTGGGGCGGGACACCGCGGCACCCCACGCAGGCGCCGCGGACCCACCCTGAACGTCCGGTTGACCCTCGGGTCGGCCGACTGGTTCCATGACCCACGGCCCGCCGTGACCCACACGGCGGTCGACCCGCGACGGGCTGTCCGGCCCGTCGTCCGCCGGCCGCCCGCGGCCACTCGACATGGCCCGCGGCGGTGCCACCCCTGCACCGGAGGAGACAGACGTGCACTGCACTCGTTGTGGCCACAACAACCCCGAGGGCAGTCGCTTCTGCGCGCAGTGCGGCGCGGCGCTGTCCCAGGAGCGCATCGGCGAGTCCACCAGCGTCATCCCCAAGGTGGGTGGCGAGGACTCCGCGGAGACCCCCGAGGTCACCGAGACCGAGGCCCACGCCGGCGCGGTGGAGTCGCTGCCCGCGGGCTCGGCGCTGCTGGTCGTCAAGCGCGGCCCGAACGCCGGCAGCCGGTTCCTGCTCGACCAGGACGTGACGACCGCCGGCCGGCACCCCGACAGCGACATCTTCCTCGACGACGTCACCGTCAGCCGCCGGCACGTGGAGTTCCACCGCGAGGGCGGCGGTTTCTCGGTGCACGACGTCGGCAGCCTCAACGGCACCTACGTCAACCGCGAGCCGGTGGACGTCGCCTCGCTGGCCGGCGGTGACGAGGTGCAGATCGGCAAGTTCCGGCTCGTGTACCTCACCGGTCCGCGCACGGGCGAGCCCGCTCCTCGCCCGTGACCCCCCGGGCGCACCGCTCCCGGGGGCCGGCCCCGGCGCCCTCGGCAGCGTGAGCGCGGTGGCCTCGCGCGCGAGCGCGTTCGGGGACGCCGACGACCAGCACACCCCCCGGTTGACCATCGGGGAGGTGCTGACCGTCCTGCGCGACGACTTCCCCGACGTGACGATCAGCAAGATCCGGTACCTGGAGTCCGAGGACCTCGTCCACCCGCAGCGCACGCCGTCGGGGTACCGGAAGTTCTCCTCGGCCGACGTCGCCCGGCTGCGGTACGTGCTGGCCGCCCAGCGCGACCAGTACCTCCCGCTGAAGGTCATCAAGGAGCACCTGGACGCGCTGGACCGGGGCGAGCCGCTGCCCGGGTCCGCGCCGGCGCCGGCCGGAGCCGCACCCGAGCGGCCCTCGGCCGGCAGCCTGCCGGCCGAGGAGTTCGCCCGGGCGGCCGGCCTGGAGCCGGGGCAGCTGGCCGACTGCGTGCAGTTCGGCCTGCTCGCCGCGGACGCCGAGGGCCGCCACCCCACCGCCGACCTGCCCATCGCGCGGGCGGCCGCGGGGCTGGCCCGGCACGGCATCGAGCCGCGGCACCTGCGCGTCTACCAGAACGGGGCCGAGCGGGAGGCCGGGCTGGTGGAGCAGCTGGTCGCCCCCGTCCTGCGGGCGCGGTCGGAGGAGGCGCGGACCCGCGCCACCGAGAAGCTCCAGGAGCTGGCGCAGCTGTCGGCGCAGCTGCACAGCGCACTCCTGGAGGCACGGCTCCGGGATCTCCTGCGTCCCTGACTCCGGCGTACCGTGGTCGCCGTCGGACCCCCCCGCCTGGGGGGTCGGCACCCGACCCGTCCACCAGCCGCCCGACCGATCCACCGCCCCTAGCGGGCCCGCAGCTGAGGGAGCCCCACCGTGCAGGAACTCAGAGTCGTCGGGGTCCGGGTCGAGCTGCCCGGGAACCAGCCGATCCTGTTGCTCAAGGAGGCGCAGGGGGAGCGGTACCTGCCCATCTGGATCGGCGCGGTGGAGGCCGCCGCGATCGCCTTCGAGCAGCAGGGGGTGCGGCCGGCCCGGCCGATGACCCACGACCTGCTCAAGGACGTCGTCCGTGCCCTGGGGGCCACCCTCGAGGCGGTCAACATCACCGAGATGCGCGACGGCATCTACATCGCCGAACTGGTCTTCGGCAACGACCGCGTGGTCAGCGCCCGCCCGTCGGACGCCGTCGCCCTCGCCGTCCGCACCGGTGCCCCGATCTTCGGCGCCGAGGACCTGCTCGACGAGGTCGGGATCGAGATCCCCGACGAGCAGGAGGACGAGGTCGAGAAGTTCCGCGAGTTCCTCGACCAGATCTCCCCGGAGGACTTCGGCGCCGGTTCCGGCTCCGGTGGCACCCCCTGACCCGCCTCTCCCACCTCCGTGGTCACTCCAGTCACACCAGCCACGGGCGTACCGGAACGGCTCAAGTCCGCCGCACCACCTGCCGATACCCCTCGGAAGGATGAGTGCGGCGACACGCCGCCCGCCTCAGTTGACCGACCCCTGGGCCCGGCTTACGGTCGGCGAACAACACCGGTGTGACACCTGGGACGTGCAGTGACACGGACGACGGTGCGCCCGCCGGGTCACCGCGGCGAACGCTGCGGGACGCAGAGGAGGACGCTGACGTGAGCGACCAGAGCAACGGCTCCCAGGGTCAGCTCTTCAGCGACGCCGCTGTGGGGGCGCCGTCCTACGACGAGGTCGACAGCGACCTGGTCGGGTACCGCGGCCCGACGGCGTGCGCCGCTGCCGGCATCACCTACCGCCAGCTGGACTACTGGGCCCGTACCGGGCTCGTCGCCCCCTCGGTGCGCAGCGCCACCGGCTCGGGCACACAGCGGCTGTACTCGTTCCGCGACATCCTCGTGCTCAAGGTCGTCAAGCGGCTGCTGGACACCGGGGTCTCGCTGCAGAACATCCGCAAGGCCGTCGACCACCTGCGCAACCGCGGCATCAAGGACCTCGCCAACGTCACCCTCTTCTCCGACGGCGCCACGGTGTACGAGTGCACCTCCGCCGAGGAGGTCGTCGACCTGCTCGCCGGCGGCCAGGGCGTCTTCGGGATCGCCGTCTCCGGCGCGCTGCGCGAGCTGTCCGGCGAGCTCGCCGAGCTGCCGGCCGAGCGCATCGACGGGGGCACCGTGCACCCGGCCGACGACGAGCTGTCCCTGCGCCGGCGCCGCCGCGCCGCGGTCTGACCGAACGCCTCTCCACGCGAGATCGCCGATCTCGTTGCGTCGCGCGCCCTGAAGGCCGCGAGATCGCCGATCTGGCCGGGGCCGGAGCGCTGGTAGCGTCGATGTAATGGCGGACCGTGCTCCTGAGTCCCTGCCCGCACTCTCCGCGCTGGACCCGTCGGGGTCCTTCGCCGCCCGGCACATCGGCCCACGGCCGGACGAGACCGAGGCGATGCTCGCGGCCGTCGGCCACCCCTCGTTGCAGTCGCTGGTCGATGCCGCGCTGCCCGAGGGGGTGCACGACCGGTCGCCGCTGGACCTCCCCGCGGCCGCCGACGAGGCCACGGTGCTGCGGGTGCTGCGGGAGCGCGCGGCGGCCAACGACGTCTACACCTCGATGATCGGGCTGGGCTACTCCGGCACCGTCACCCCGGCGGTCATCCAGCGCACCGTCCTGGAGAACCCCGCCTGGTACACCGCCTACACCCCGTACCAGCCGGAGATCAGCCAGGGCCGCCTCGAGGCGCTGATCAACTTCCAGACGATGGTGGCCGACCTGAGCGGGCTGCCGGTTGCCGGCGCCTCGATGCTCGACGAGGCCACCGCGGCCGCCGAGGCGATGACCCTGGTGCGCCGCGCCGGACGGGCGAAGGCCGACGCCGTCTTCGTCGTCGACGCCGACACGCTCCCGCAGACCCTCGCCGTCCTCCGCACCCGCGCGGAGCCGCTCGGCATCCGCCTGCACGTCACCGACCTGTCCGCCGGGTGGCCGGCCGACCTGCCCGAGGCCGGCGCCTTCGGCGTCCTGCTGTCCTACCCCGGGGCCAGCGGCGCGGTCCGGGACGACCGGGCCCTGGCCGCCGCGGCCCACGACGCCGGCGCGGCCGTGGTCGTGGCCGCCGACCTGCTCGCGCTGACCGTGCTGGAGGCGCCGGGGGAGTGGGGCGCCGACGTCGCCTGTGGCAGCAGCCAGCGCTTCGGCGTCCCCATGGGGTACGGCGGGCCGCACGCCGGCTACCTGTCGGTGCGCGAGGGGCTGGCCCGCCAGCTCCCCGGCCGGCTGGTCGGGGTGTCGGTGGACGCCGACGGCGACGTCGCCTACCGGCTGGCGCTGCAGACTCGCGAGCAGCACATCCGCCGGGAGAAGGCGACCAGCAACATCTGCACCGCGCAGGTGCTGCTCGCCGTCGTGGCCGGGGCGTACGCGGTCTACCACGGCGCCGAGGGGCTGACCGCGATCGCCGCCCGCGTGCACCGCAGCGCGCAGACCCTCGCCACCTGGCTGCGCGCCGGGGGTGTCGAGGTGGTCGCCGACCGGTTCTTCGACACCGTCCAGGCGCGGGTGCCCGGCCGCGCGGCCGAGGTGGTCGCCGCCGCGGCCGAGCGGCGGGTCAACCTGCGCCTCGTGGACGCCGACACCGTCGGGGTGGCCTGCGACGAGACGACGACGCTGGACACGCTGCGCCTGGTGGCCGCGGCCTTCGGCGTCCCGGCGGACGACGCGACCGCGGACGACGACGGTGCCGACGCGCTCCCGCCCGAGCTGCGCCGCCGCACCCCGTTCCTCACGCACCCGGTGTTCTCCGCGCACCGCTCCGAGACCGAGCTGATGCGCTACCTGCGGTCGCTCGCGGACAAGGACCTCGCGCTCGACCGCACGATGATCCCGCTGGGCTCCTGCACGATGAAGCTGAACTCGGCGGTCGAGATGGCCGCGATCACCTGGCCGGAGTTCGCCCAGCTGCACCCCTTCGCCCCCGCCGAGCAGGCCCGCGGCTACCGGCAGCTGATCGACGAGCTGTGCACCGGGCTGGCCGAGATCACCGGCTACGCCGCGGTCAGCGTGCAGCCCAACGCCGGCTCGCAGGGCGAGTTCGCCGGCCTGCTCGCCATCCGCGGCTACCACCACTCCCGGGGCGAGGCGCACCGCGACGTCTGCCTCATCCCGTCGTCGGCGCACGGCACGAACGCGGCGAGCGCGGTGATGGCCGGCATGCGGGTCGTGGTGGTGGCCTGCGACGACGCCGGCAACGTCGACGTCGCGGACCTGCGGGCCAAGGTGGACCAGCACGCCGAGCGGCTGGCCGCGATCATGATCACCTACCCGTCGACGCACGGGGTGTTCGAGACCGAGATCCAGGACATCTGCGCGGCGGTCCACGACGCCGGCGGCCAGGTCTACGTCGACGGCGCCAACCTCAACGCGATGGTGGGGCTGGCCCGGCCCGGCCGGTTCGGCTCCGACGTCAGCCACCTCAACCTGCACAAGACGTTCTGCATCCCGCACGGGGGCGGCGGTCCGGGGGTCGGGCCGATCGGCGTCCGGGAGCACCTGGTGCCGTTCCTGCCGGGCCACCCGGTCGTCGACACCGGCGCGCAGGGCCCCGCGGTCTCCGCGGCGCCGTGGGGCTCGGCGGGCATCCTGCCCATCTCCTGGGCGTACCTGCGGTTGATGGGCCCCGACGGGCTGACCCGCGCCACCGAGCACGCCATCCTGGGGGCCAACTACCTGGCCGCGCGCCTGCGCGAGCACTACCCGGTGCTCTACGCCGGCGCCGGCGGGCTGGTCGCCCACGAGTGCATCCTCGACATCCGGCCGCTCACCAAGGCCACCGGCATCACCAACGACGACATCGCCAAACGGCTGGTCGACTTCGGCTTCCACGCCCCGACGATGAGCTTCCCGGTGGCCGGCACGCTGATGGTCGAGCCGACCGAGAGCGAGGACAAGGGCGAGCTGGACCGGTTCGTCGACGCGATGGTCGCCATCCGCGCCGAGATCGGGAAGGTAGCCGCGGGCGAGTACGACCGCACCGACAACCCGCTGCGCAACGCCCCCCACACGCTGAAGATGCTCGCGGGGGAGTGGGACCGCCCCTATCCGCGCGAGGACGCCGTCTTCCCCGTGCCGGCGCTGCGCGGACGCGGCTACCTGTCACCGGTGCGCCGCATCGACCAGGCCTACGGCGACCGCAACCTGGTGTGCTCGTGCCCGCCGCCGGAGGCCTTCGAGGAGCCGGAGCCCGCGCGGGCGGTGGAAGCCCGCGTGCCCGGGCGGGCCGAGGGCTCACCGGACGACATGGGCACCGCGGCCGACGCCCTGCCCGCCGGCGCCCAGGCCTGACGCGGCACCGCCCGAACGGCTGACCGGAGGGCCGCGACCCAGCCGACCGGTGCCCGGATGCACCAGGATCCGCACCGTGGCCCGCCGGGAGCAGCGCGACGTCGAGGACCGCACACCGCCGCCGGGGTTCGGGCGGGTCGGCACGCGGACGCTGGAGATCGCGGAGAACGTGGTCTACGCGGGGATCGCGGTCCTGCTCATCGTGGGGTCGCTGCTCCTGCTGGTCGTGGCCGGGCTGAAGACGGTCGCGCTGCTCGAGGACTTCTCGCAGGCGCCGCTGCTGGAGATGCTCGACGTGCTCCTGCTCGTCTTCATCTTCGTCGAGCTGCTCTTCGCCGTGCGGGCGACGGTGGAGCGGCGGGAGCTGGTGGCCGAGCCGTTCCTGATCATCGGGATCATCGCCTCGATCAAGGAGATCGTCGTCCTCTCGGTGGAGGCGGCCGGCGTCGTCGGGCGCGGGGACGAGTTCGTCCACCGCATGGTCGAGATCGGCGTCCTGGGTGTGCTCGTGGCGCTGCTGGGCGTGACGTCCTGGCTGCTGCGACGCAAGGAGCGCGAGCCCGAGGAGGGGTGAGCGGGCTGCTCCCAGCGGGTGCGCCGGCCCTTCCCGACTACCGTTATCCCCAACACGGCACTGGTCATCCAGCGCGCGGGCGAGAGCAGCGACGACGGGGAGCGGCCGGTGCCCGCGCCGGGCCTCGCGGGCACCGGCGCGGTCAGTGCGCGGCGAACTGGGGGGCGAGCCAGGCGCGGTGGTCGGCGACCACGCGGCCGTCGGGCAGCAGCTCGCCGTCGTCGTCGAACAGGACGACGCCGTTGCACAGCAGGCTCCAGCCCTGCTCGGGGTGGCTGCTCACCACCGCGGCGAGGTCCCGCAGGTCGCTGGTCGCGTCAGGGCAGGGGGATACGTGGGAGCACATCGGGATCTCTCCGTTCGGCCCGGCGGGGGCCGGGTTCACTGAGTGTGGTGATCCGGTGACCGGACGATCCCGAGTGTGGGCGCCGTCCCCGCCGCTGTCAGGTGACGAACCTCACGACCTCATCCCATCGGGTCGTCAGGAGTCGCCATGGCCGGCCGGGCGCGTCAGATCTTGCGCAGCAGGACGCGGCGGACCTTGTGGTCGGCGGCCTTCTGGAGCACCAGCCGGGCCCGCGAGCGGGTGGGGGCGATGTTGCTGCGCAGGTTGGGGCCGTTGACGGCGGCCCAGATGCCCCGCGCGGTCTCCCGGGCCTGCTCGTCGGTGAGGTCGGCGAACCGGTGGAAGTACGCCGAGCTGTCCTGGAACGCCGTCCGGCGCAGGGCGAGGAACCGGTCGACGTACCACTGCTGGATGTCGGGTTCCGCGGCGTCGACGTAGACGGAGAAGTCGAAGAAGTCCGACAGGAAGACCTCGGCGGTGCTGCCGTCGGCCCGCCGGCCCGCCTGCAGCACGTTGAGGCCCTCGAGGACGAGGATGTCGGGGCCGTCCACCACCTGTTGGCCGCCGGGGACGATGTCGTAGGTCTGGTGGTCGTACAGCGGGGCGGTGACCGCGCCGCGGCCGGACTTCACCGCGGCGAGGAACCGCAGCAGCGCGCGCCGGTCGTAGCTCTCCGGGAAGCCCTTGCGGCCCAGCAGCCCGCGCGCCTCCAGCTCCGCGTTGGGCAGCAGGAAGCCGTCGGTGGTGACGAGGTCCACCCGCGGGGCGCTGGGGCCGGCCGCGAGCAGGGTCTGCAGCAGCCGGGCGGTGGTGCTCTTGCCGACGGCGACGCTGCCGGCTACGGCGATGACGTAGGGGACCTTGGCCGTGGAGTCGCCGAGGAACTCGCTGCGGGCGGCCCACAGCCGCCGGCTGGCGTCGACGTGCAGGTGGAGCAGGCCGGCGAGGGAGAGGTAGACCGTCGCCACCTCGTCGAGGTCGATGCGGTCGCCCAGCGAGGCCAGTCCGCGCAGCTGGCCCTCGTCCAGCGGCAGCGCCGCGCCCGCGGCGAGGGCCCGCCACGAGTCGCGGTCGAACACCGCGTAGGGCGAGACCTGGGGTCGTGTGCCTGCCGTCACGGCACCATCGTGCCGGGCAGGCGGGGGAGCTCACCCGCCCGGGGGTCGGCGGAGCCGGCTGGACCGGTCCGGCGACCCCGCCCGTCTAGGGTGCCCGTGTGCCCACGACACCGGGGCTGCTCGAGTGCATCGAGCGGTACTTCGCCGCCGCGCCGCTGCCCGATGCCCGGATCGAGAACGCCGGCGCCCTCGACGTCCCCGTGGGCAGCCCCGACTGGCCCTACCCGGCCCGGCCGCGCCAGGGCGAGAAGGTCACGGCCGACGACGTCCGCGCCGCCGTCGGCGTGCAGCGCCGCGCCGGCCTGCCGGTCGCGCTGGAGTGGGTGTGCGAGTCCACCCCCACGGCCGCCGCGGCGGTGCGCGAGGCCGGGCTGGCCGTGGAGGAGTCGCCCCTGCTGGTCGCCGCCGACCCGGTGGACCTGCTGCTCCCGTACGGGGTGCGGCTGTACCTCGTGGGCGCCGAGGACCCCGAGCTGCCCCGCTACCAGCGGCTGGCCTCGATCGCCTTCGCCCACCCGGGCCCGCGGGCCGAGGTCGGCGACGCCTCGGTCGGGGCGGTGCCCGAGTCGCCGCAGACGGCGCTGCTGCGGGAGCGGATCGCCACCGGCCGCACCGTGATGATGGTGGCCGTCGAAGGCGGGGAGCCGGTGGCGGTCGGCGCGCACCACCCGGTCGACGTCGGCGGCACCGAGGTCAGCGAGATCACCGGCGTGGCCACGCTGCCGCGGCTGCGGGGCCGCGGCCTGGGCGCCGGCCTCGCCTCGGCCCTGGCCGCGCACGCCCGCGAGACCGCCGACCTGGTCTTCCTCGTCGCCGGTGACGACGACGTGGCCCGCGTCTACGAGCGGATCGGCTTCGCCCGGCTGGCCACCGTCGGGGTGGCCGACCTCCCGGACGGCGAGCCGCCGGCCGCCGTCTCCACCGCCACCGGCCTGCCGGGCTGAGGACGGCGCGGCCGCCGGCGGCTCAGCGGCCGGACGGCGCCGCGGCCGCAGCGGCGGTGAGCGACGCCCGCGCGGCGTCCCAGCCCACCGCGGCCGGCACCTCGCTGAGCAGCACCACGACGTGCGTCCCCACGACGCCCACCGAGTGCAGGTGGCGCATCCCGCCCAGGCAGCACATCCAGCCCTGCTTGACCGCCGCGCCGGCCGGGACGGCGCCCAGCACCCCGAACCGCTGGTCGAAGCCGTCGGCCGCCGCGGGGGCCGGCTCACGCATCCAGGCGGTCAGGGCCGCCGCGTCGTCCGGGTGCGCGACCACCGGCAGCCGGGCCAGGAAGCTGGCGAGGTCGCGCGCGGTCGTCGTCGTCTCGCCCCACTGGCCCCGCACGGGGGGCGGGGCGGTGGCGCGCAGCCCGTAACGGGCGGCGACGTCGCGGACCAGCCGGTCGCCGTCGAAGCGGACCCACAGGTCCGAGGCGATGGGGTCGGAGGACCGGCGGACCATCTCGGCCATGCGGTCCCGGTCGTCGGGGGTGAGGGTCACCGCCCCCTGCCGGGCCATGTGCAGGAGGTCCTCGGCGATGAACAGCTTGACCAGCGAGGCGGTCGGGAGCGGCCGGCCGGCGAGGTCGTTGCCGGCGGCGGCCGCCGCCAGCTCGGCGCTGCGCGCCTCGGCGGCGCGCGGGGAGAGCCCGGTGGCGCGGGTCTCCTGGGGGGCAACGGCGACGGCGACGGTGCCGGTCGTCCCGTAGGCCGCGGTGACGGCCGAGACGACGTCGGCCGGTGCCGCGGCCGCGGTCCCGCCCGCCGACGCGGGGCCGGCGAGCAGCGGCAGGGTGAGCACCAGGAGCAGCGCGACGACCGCCAGGGCGCCCGCGGTCCGCGGGCGGGAGCGGTGCGACGCTGCTGTCGCCATGGGTCCATGGTGCCCACCCGGCGACCAGGAACTTCAGGCTTCAACCACAGGACGCGTGTCGGTGGCCGAGCGCGAACGCGGGCTCGCGCAGCGTCGAGCCCGCCTCACCCGGACGGGTCAGGACTGCTCGTAGGTCGCCACCAGCGTCGCGCGGGCCAGCGTGTGGCCGAACAGGTTGAACCCCAGGACGGCGGGGGTGGTGTCCGGCGTGACGTCGAGGGCGTCGGTGTCCACCGCGTGCACGGTGATGAGGTAGCGGTGCGGGCCGTGCCCGGCCGGCGGAGCGGCGCCCACGTACCCGGCGAACCCGGCGTCGTTGCGCAGCTGCACCGCGCCCGCCGGCAGCCCCGTGCCGCCCTGGTCGCCGGCGCCGCTGGGCAGCTCGGTCACCGAGGCCGGGATGTTGGCCACCGCCCAGTGCCAGAAGCCGCTCTGGGTGGGGGCGTCGGGGTCGTAGACCGTGACGGCGAAGCTGCGGGTGCCCTCGGGGAAGCCGGACCAGGACAGCTGCGGCGACCGGTCCTCACCGCCGGCGCCCATGACCCCGCTGACCAGCGGGGGGTCCAGCGGACGGCCGTGGGCGCAGTCGGTGCTGGTGACCTCGAAACCGGGCACCTGGGGCAGGAAGTCGAACGGGCTCGGCGGCGTCGGGCGCTCGGCCATGGTGGTCCTCTCCTCGGCTCGGACGGCGGGACACGGCGTCCCGCGGGAGGCGGCGCGCGGGGCGCGCCCCGGTCCCGACCCTAGGCAGCGGGGACCCCGGCCGCGCGTCGGTGAACAGCACGTTTCCCGGCCCGGCAGGCGGCGGCCGGCGCCGGTAGCGTCGCACCGTGCTCGGACTCCCCGCCTCCATCCGCGCCTGCCTGTTCGACCTCGACGGCGTCCTGACCCGCACCGCGACGGTGCACATGGCGGCCTGGAAGCGCACCTTCGACGAGTTCCTCCACCGCCGCGACCCCGCTGCCGCGGAGTTCACCCAGGACGACTACAACCGCTACGTCGACGGCAAACCGCGGCTGGACGGCGTCCGCGACTTCCTCGCCAGCCGCGGCATCACCCTCCCCGAGGGCGCCGACGGCGACCCCGCCGACGCGGAGACCGTGCACGGGGTCGGCCTGCGCAAGAACGAGCTCGTCCTCGCCGAGCTGGCCGAGCACGGCGTCGAGGTGTACCCCGGCTCCCTGCGCTACCTGCGGGCGGTCAAGGACGCCGGGCTGGCCACCGCGGTCGTGACCGCCTCGGCCAACGGGGGACAGGTGGTGGCCGCCGGCGGGTTCGCCGACCTCGTCGACACCCGGGTGGACGGCGTGGTCACCACCCAGCGCGGGCTGCGCGGCAAGCCCGCCCCCGACACCTTCCTCGCCGGCGCCCAGGCCCTGGGCGTCGAGCCGGCCGAGGCCGCGGTGTTCGAGGACGCCCTGGCCGGGGTGGCCGCGGGCCGGGCGGGGCGGTTCGGCTTCGTCGTGGGCGTGGACCGGGTCGGGCAGGGCGAGCAGCTGGTCGCCTCGGGCGCCGACGTCGTCGTCACCGACCTCGAGCAGCTCCTGGAGGGCCGGCCATGACGGAGGGGCGCCCCACCTTCCCGGTCGAGCCGTGGTCGCTCACCGAGATCGGCCTCGACCACGCCTCGCTGGCGGTGCACGAGTCGGTGTTCGCCCTGGCCAACGGGCACATCGGGATGCGCGGCTCGTTCGAGGAGGGGGAGCCGATCGTCGTCCCCGGGACGTACCTCAACGGGTTCTTCGAGGAGCGGCCGCTGCCCTACGCCGAGGCCGGCTACGGCTTCCCGGAGCAGGGGCAGACCGTCGTCAACGTCACCGACGGCAAGCTGATCCGGCTGCTGGTCGGCGACACCCCGCTGGACCTCGACTACGGCGAGATCGTCTCCCACCGCCGGTCCCTCGACCTGCGCCGCGGCGTGCTGCGCCGCACCACCGAGTGGCGCTCACCCAACGGCCGCACGGTGCGGGTCACCAGCACCCGGCTGGTCTCGCTGCGCCGGCGCTCGATCGCCGCCATCGAGTACGCGGTGGAGTGCACCGACGGCCAGGGCGACCTCTACGTCGCCCTCCAGTCGGACCTGCTGGCCAACGAGCCGGTCGACAGCGGCAGCGAGGGGGATGACCCCCGCGCCGCCGCCGCGCTGGCGCGCCCGCTGGTCAGCGAGCTGGCCGTGGGCCGCGGCCAGCGGGCGGTGCTGGTGCACCGGACCCGACGCAGCCGGCTGCGCATGGCCGCCGGCATGGACCACGTCATCGAGGTGCCCGACACCTACACCGAGGACATCGAGGCGGGGGAGGACCTCGCCCGGTTCACCCTCGCCGCCCGGCTGCCGCAGGGCTCGGCGGTGCGGCTGGTGAAGTACCTGGCCTACGGGTGGTCCTCGCGGCGCTCGTCGGCCGCGCTGCGCGACCAGGTCGAGGGCGCGCTGGCCACGGCGAAGCTGGCCGGCTTCGAGCGGCTGCTGCGGGAGCAGCGCGAGGTGCTCGACGCCCACTGGCTGCACGCCGACGTCGAGATCGAGGGCGACGAGGAGCTGCAGCAGGCGGTGCGGGTCGGCGTCTTCCACCTGCTGCAGGCCGGCCTGCGGGCCGAGCGGCAGCCGATCCCGGCCAAGGGGCTGACCGGCCCGGGCTACGACGGGCACACCTTCTGGGACACCGAGACCTACGTCCTGCCGGCGCTGACCTACATCGCCCCGCAGGCCGCGCGCGACGCGCTGCGGTGGCGGCACTCGACCCTGGAGCTGGCCCGGGAGCGGGCGCGGGTGCTCGGGCTGCACGGCGCGGCCTTCCCGTGGCGGACCATCCGCGGCGAGGAGACCTCCGGGTACTGGCCGGCCGGGACGGCGGCGTTCCACATCAACGCCGACATCGCCGACGCCGTCGTCCGGTACCACAACGCCACCCTCGACGAGGAGTTCGACCGCGACCACGGCGCGGAGCTGCTCATCGAGACCGCGCGGCTGTGGGCCTCGCTCGGGCACTTCGACGACGAGCACGGCTTCCGCATCGACGGGGTGACCGGCCCGGACGAGTACACCGCGGTCGTGGACAACAACGTCTACACGAACCTCATGGCGCAGCGGAACCTGCGCGAGGCGGCCGCGGCGGTGGAGCGCCAGCCCGACGTCGCCGGCCGGCTGCAGGTGACCGCCGACGAGGTGGCGGTCTGGGAGCGGGCGGCCGCCCTGATGGCAGTGCCGTACGACACCCGGCGGGGCGTGCACATGCAGTCCGACGCGTTCACCCACCACGAGGAGTGGGACTTCGAGAACACCCCGCCGGAGTGCTACCCCCTGCTGCTGCACTACCCGTACTTCGACATCTACCGCAAGCAGGTGGTCAAGCAGGCCGACCTGGTGATGGCCCTGCACCTGCGCGGCGACGCCTTCACGCACGAGGAGAAGGTCGCCGACTTCGCCTACTACGAGGCGCGCACGGTGCGCGACTCCTCCCTGTCGGCCACCCAGCAGGCGGTGGTCGCCGCCGAGACCGGGCACCTGGAGCTCGCCTACGACTACTGGGGCGAGGCGACGCTCACCGACCTGCAGAACCTGCACGGCAACTCCGGGCACGGGCTGCACATCGCCTCGCTGGCCGGGGGCTGGACGGTGGCGGTGGCCGGGTTCGGCGGGATGCGCGACCACGACGGGCGGCTGCAGTTCGCCCCGCGGCTGCCCGAGCGGATCACCCGGCTGCGGTTCCGGCTGAACTACCAGGGTCGCTGCCTGCTGGTGTCGGTGAGCCCCGGCGAGGCGACCTACCGGCTCTCGGAGGGCGACCCGCTCGACGTCCACCACCACGGCCGGTGCATCACCGTCGGGGAGCAGGAGGTCGTCGCCGAGATCCCGCCGGCGCCGGAGGTGGAGCCGGTGTCCCAGCCGGAGGGCGCCGCGCCCCGTCGGCGCGGGCGCAAGTGAGCCGGCTCAGCCGGTCCAGCGCGCCCCGAGCAGCCACCAGGTGCCCAGCAGCAGCGCCCCGACGTCGGCCAGCAGGAACAGGCCGACCCACAGCACCGCCGGCAGGCGGGTGAGCCGGGCCAGCTGGTCGGCGTCGGAGTCCGGCGCGGCGCGGCGCCGCCGGGCCCGCTGCAGCTCCAGCACCGTCTTCGGCGCGGCCAGCAGCAGGAACCAGGTGCCGGCGGCGGCGAAGGCGGCCTGCCCGTCGGGCGGCAACCACTCGGTCACGGCGAACACCACCGCGGCGGTGGCCAGCACCGACCACAGGCCGAACCAGTTGCGGATCTGCACCAGCAGCAGCGCGAGCAGGGCCAGCAGCGCCCAGAGCAGCCCGACGGCGTGCCCGGCGGCCAGCAGCGCGGCGGCGCCGAGCCCGAACAGGCCGGGGCCGAGGTAACCCGCGGCGCAGGTCAGCACCATGCCCGGGCCGGACGGCCGGCCCGCTGACACCGTCAGCCCCGAGGTGTCCGAGTGCAGCCGGATGCCGGCCAGCCGCCGCCCGGTCACGAGGGCGGCCACCCCGTGGGCGCCCTCGTGGGCGATGGTCACCACGTTCCGGGCCGGCCGCCACAGCGCCGGGGTGCCGACGACGACCGCGGCCGCGACCAGGGCGGCCACCAGGACCGGCGTCGGGAGGTCGGGCACGGGGGTGGTGACCCGCGCCCAGAACCCCTCGACGACGTCCACGGCCGGGAGTCAACCGCACGAGCTTGGGAGCCGGTGGCGCGACGAGCCGGTCATTCGACCGTTATCCCCAACACTGACGTGGCAAAACCGCTAGAAGAAGGATCCGCACCGAGGAGCGGGGGAGGGAACGAGCGGCGGCCGCGCAAACCGGTCGCCTCGTGCCCCGCCGGGCTGCCACCATCGCGGCGTGGAGCTGCTCGGGTCGCTGCCGGCGTTCGTGCTGGCCGTCCTGATCATCTCGGCCTCGCCCGGGCCGGCGATGGCGCTGATCCTGCGCCGGGCGGCCCTCCGCGGCCTCGGCGGCGCGGTGCCGACCGTGCTCGGACTGGAGCTGGGTCTCTACGCGTGGGCCCTGTTCGCCGGCGCCGGCTTCGCCGCCCTCGTCGCGGCGTCCGAGGTCGGCTTCCTGGTGCTGCGCGTCGTCGGCGCCGCGGTGCTGCTCGTGCTCGGCGTCAAGGCCTGGCGGACGGCGGTGGGGGAGCGCCGGGCGCCCGACGTCCCCGCGCCGCCCGCCGCGCCGCTGGGCCGGCGGCGCTGGTGGACGGCGTTCGGCGAGGGGCTGGTCGTCCAGCTGGCCAACCCCAAGGCCGCCGTCTTCATGATCGCCTTCTATCCGCAGTTCGTTCCCGCCGAGGGCCCGGTGTTCGCCACGACCGCGACGCTCGGCCTCCTGCAGATCGCCCTGGAGACCGGCCTCTACCTCGGGCTGGCGGCGGGCGTGGCGCGGGCCGGCGCCTGGTTCCGCCGGCCGCGGATCCGGCGACGGCTGGAGGCGGTCAGCGGCACCGTGTTCATCGCCCTGGGCGTCCGGGTCGCCGTCTCCAGCCGGTAGCCCGGGGGCGCGGTCAGAGCGTGCGGGTCAGGTTGACGACGTTGCCGTCGGGGTCCTTGATGTGCGCCACCCGCTGTCCCCACGGCATGTCGTTGCCCTGGTCCGGCGCCTCGCCGCCCAGCTCCCGGGCACGGGGGAGCAGCGCGTCGACGTCGTCGACCTCGATGCTGAGCAGCATGCGGCCGGGGGCGCCAGGCACCACGGAGGCGTCGGCGGACAGGCCGAGCTCCGAGTTGCCGAGCTCCAGGCCGACGTAGAACAAGGGGCCGTCCTCCGGGAAGCGCATGAGCTCGGTCGCGCCGAGGAGACCGGTGTAGAAGCCGAGCAGACTGTCGAGGTCGGCGGTCACGATGATCGGGCGGATGGTGCTCGGCACGAGTGCTCCCTGGGTCCGCGGCGGTGTCGACGGTCCGACCGGCACGGCTCGCGCGATTCATCGTCACCGTGACGAAAGGACGGCGGCGTGCCCGGTGGGAGGCGACCGCGGTTGACTTAGTCCGACTTGGTCATACCCTCTGCGCATGGGCCAGACGGTGAACGTGCACGAGGCGAAGACGCACCTGTCCCGCCTGCTCGAGGCGGTCGAGCGGGGGGAGGACGTCGTCATCGCCCGGGCGGGCAGGCCGATCGCCCGGCTCGTCCCCGTGACGGTGCGCCGCGAGCCCCGCGTCCCCGGCAGCTGGCGAGGCCGGGTCGTCATCGCCGACGACTTCGACGAAACGCCGGAGAGCGTGCTGGCGGCCTTCCGTGGCGAGAGCGGCTCGTGACGCTGCTGCTCGACACGCACGTCCTGCTGTGGTGGCTCGCCGAGGACGACCGGCTCACCCCGACGATGCGGGAGGCGATCGCCGACCCGGGCGCGGCGGTGGCGGTGTCCGCGGTCTCGGCGTGGGAGATGTCGATCAAGGCGGCCCTCGGCAAACTCGCGGCGCCGGACGACCTGGTCGCGGAGTTGGACCACCACGGCTTCGAGCCGTTGCCGGTCACCGTCGAGGACGGCCTGGCCGCCGGCGCCCTGCCCGGGCATCACGACGATCCGTTCGACCGGATGCTCATCGCCCAGGCCCGGCGGCGCCGACTGGTCCTGGTGACGGCGGACCGCCGCTTCGCCGACTACGACGTGCGGACGCTCGCGTAGGCCGGTGGGGGACGCCCTCCCGCCGCACTGGTTGACATAATGTGCATTATCGGCGGCACGGGTCCAGGCGGCGAGAAGGGGCTGGAGCACCTGCTGGCCGGCCTGTGGATCGGTCGGCCGCGAGGTCGTGCGTCCGTGCCGTCTCGTCGTCGTACCGGCGCGTCGTCGTCGCGCCGGGTCTCCGCGGCGGCCGGCGACCCGCGGTGTCCTCGGCGTACGGCCGGTGTGCGTCGGCGGCCGGCACTCCGCCGGCCGCCGGTCACCGCCCCCATGATCATGTCCGGCCGACAGTCGGGATGATCATGAACGGCACGGCCCGGCCACGCGGGTCGTCGCGTGCCGCCCGGGTCGACCAGCCCCTCCGACCCCTTTCGTCCACCCCTTCCCCGACCCGCTGACCCATCCCTCATTCCGTCACTGTGACGTAAACAGGGGCGGGTCGCCGGTCTCGACGGGCGGTGTTCCCGGGCGCTGCATAGGGTCGAGGACATGCAACTCCGACGCCCGATCGCCGCACTGATGACCGCCCTGGCGCTCTTCGGAGGCGGCGCGACGATGACCGCCTGCCAGGCAGCCGGGCAGGACCAACGGGACGGCACCAGCGACGACGAGAGCGTCAACACCGAGACCAACGAGGAGTCCGACGAGTCGCAGGACAACGTGCCGGACAACTCCGACCAGCAGGACGGCGCGGGCGAGGACCAGAACGACGACCAGCAGGACCCGGACTGATCGCCGGGCGGCTGGTCAGCCGGCGCGCTCGGTGACCCAGAGCCGGTCGAGCCGGCCGGTGGAGCGCACGAGGTCGGACAGCGACCGTTCCAGCTCGGCCTTGGTGGGGCGCTCGGTCAGCAGGGTCTGCACGTCCTCGAGGGCGCAGCGCAGCTGGTACAGCCGGTCCTGCAGGCCGTCGAGCTCGGCCCGGGTCACGAGGACGACGTCGCCGGACAGGCCGGCCTTGGCCGTCGCAGATCGCTGCTCGTAGGCGCGCTGCCGGCACGCCTGACCGCAGTACTGCCGCGGGCGGCCCACCGAGCCCTGCTGCGGGAGCACCCGGCGGCACCAGCCGCAGCGGCGCTCGGCTCCGCTCCCCTGCCGGGGGCTGGGGAGCCCGGTACCGGTCGTCGCCTCCTCGTCGGTCACCTGGGTGGTGTGCTGCTTGGCCACGCTGCGCACGGTAGACGTCACCACCGACAGCACCGAGGGACACGCCCGACACGCGGAGGCGGGGGGCGGACGGAGGCGGCCGGAGCCGGAGGCGGGCGTCGCGCGCCCGACCGCCGTGCGCACGGGGCGGAGGGGGCGGGTGTGGCCGGTGCACCGAGGCCCTGACCAGCCCGGCGACGCGCGGCGTTAGCGTGTCGGCGTGGTCCCCGCCCGGTACGCCTTCCTCGACGGGCCGACCCCGATCGCCATGGCCCACCGCGGCGGTGCGATCGAGCACCTGGAGAACTCCATGCCGGCGTTCGAGGCCTGCGTGGCGCTGGGCTACCGGTACCTGGAGACCGACGTCCGGGTGACTGCCGACGGCGTGCCGATCGTGTTCCACGACGCCATCCTCGACCGGGTCACCGACCGCACCGGACGGGTCGACCAGCTGCCCTGGTCGGAGGTGTCCGCCGCCCGCATCGGCGGCCGGGAGCCGATCCTGCGGCTGGAGGAACTGCTCGGCGCCTGGCCGGACATCCGGTTCAACCTCGACATCAAGGCCGCCGGCGTGCTGGCCCCCCTGGTCCGCACGGTGCGGCGGCTGAAGGTGGAGGACCGCATCTGCCTCGGCTCGTTCTCCGACGCCCGCGTCGCCGCGGCGCGCCGGCTGTTCGGGCCGTCGGTGTGCACCTCGCTCGGCCCGCGCGGAGTGGCCGCGCTGCGGCTGTCCTCCTACTCCCCCCGCGCCGCGGGCCTGGTGCGCATCCAGGCCGGCTGCGCCCAGGTGCCGCTGCAGCTCGGCGGCCGCGCCCTGGTCGACGAGCGGTTCCTGGCCGCCGCCCACGCCCGCGGCCTGCAGGTGCACGTGTGGACGGTCAACACCGTGGAGGAGACGACGACGATGCTGGACCTCGGCGTCGACGGCGTCATGACCGACCGCCCGGCCATGCTGCGCGAACTGCTCGAGAAGCGCGGCCAGTGGACGCCGCGGTGAGCGGGTTGGGCCGGCGGATCCGGGCGTGGCGGCCGAGGCCGCCGCGGCTGCCGGAGGACGTCGCGCACCTGGTCGGCCCCGACGACCCGGAGTGGTTCGCCCGGGAGCTGGCCATCGCGGCGAGCCCGCCGTGGTGGTTCTGGCGGTTCGCGCTGCGCTGGCTCTCCTGGCTGCCCAGCGTCTTCGGCCGGCTGCAGGTCACCGGCTCGATCCGCGAGGACTGGCTGAAGGGCCCGCTGCTGCTGGCGGCCAACCACATCGGCGACTTCGACACGTTCGTCGTCGCGGTGGCGCTGCACAAGGCCGGGGTGACGCCGCGGTTCCTGGCCACCGGCGGCATCATGCGCTCGCCGGTCGCCGGCCCCCTGCTGGAGCGCTCCGGCGGGATCCGGGTCGACCGCGGCACCGACGTCGCCGCGCACGCCCTGACCGTGACCCGGGTGGCGCTGGCCCACGGCGGCCACGTCGTCGCCTATCCCGAGGGCCGGGTGGGCCTGTCCCCCGACGGTTGGCCCGAGCGTGGCCGTACCGGGCTGGCCCGCATGGCGCTGGCCGCCGACGTCCCGGTGATCCCGGTCAGCCAGTGGGGTGCCCACGAGGTGCTCCAGTACGCCAACGACTGGGGCAAGCTGCGCACCCTGCTGTGGGCGTTCTGGCGGCAGCCCGCGCTCAAGGTGCACATCGGCCCGCCGGTCTTCTTCGAGGACCTGCAGCCCGGCCGGGTGGGTGACGCCAACCGGGCCCGCACCCGCATCGCCGCCGCGATCACCCGCGGTCTGGTCCCGCTGCGGGCCGGGGAGCCCGCCGACCGCCCCGCCTACGTGGACCCGACCCGGCCGACGACGGCGACCGCGGCGTTCCCCGGCGGCGTCGTCCCCGACGACATCCCGTGACCGGCTCGTGACGCGATGCGCCCCGCGGTACTGGACCGGTCCCCGTCCGGCTGACACCCTGCGCCCGTGACGACGGCCGCCCACCCGACCGCCCCCGCCGCCGACCGGGCCCTGCGCCACGAGCGGTTCGGCTGGTACTCCTACGACTGGGCGATGTCGGTGTTCAACACCAGCGTCACCACGGTCTTCCTCGGCCCCTACCTGACCTCGGTCGCGGAGGACGCCGCCGGCCCGGACGGGCGGCTGTCGGTGCTCGGCCTGTCCATCCCGCCGGGCAGCTGGTTCTCCTACGTGCTGTCGCTGTCGGTCGTGCTGCAGGTGCTGGTGCTGCCGCTGACCGGCGCGGTGGCCGACCGGACCGGTGCCAAGCGGCAGATGCTCGCCGGGTTCGCCGCGCTGGGCGCGCTCGCCACCACCGGCCTGTTCTTCGTCGCCGACGGCCGCTACCTGCTGGGTGCGGCGCTGTTCGTGCTGGCCAACATCAGCTTCGGCGCGGCCACGGTCGTCTACTACTCGTGGCTGCCCGACCTGGCCGGCCCTGACGAGCGCGACGCCGTCTCCAGCCGCGGCTGGGCGTTCGGCTACGTCGGCGGCGCGCTGCTGCTCGCCGTCCACCTGGGGCTGGTGCTCGGGGCGCCGTCCCTGGGACTGACCACCGGTGAGGCGGTGCGGATCTGCCTGGCCACCGCGGGGCTGTGGTGGGGCGGGTTCACCGTCTTCACGGTGTCGCGGCTGCGCAACCGGCCGGTCCGCGCCTCCGCGGCGGTCTCGGGCAGCGGCTTCCGGCAGCTGGCCACCACGCTGCGGGAGATGCGGGCGTTCCCGCTGACCCTGTGGTTCCTCGGCGCGTACCTGCTGTTCAACGACGGCGTCCAGACGGTGATCGCGCTGTCGGCGACCTACGCCACCGAGGAGCTGGGCCTGGACCAGTCGGTCCTCACCGGCGCCATCCTCATGGTGCAGGTGGTGGCGATCGCCGGGGCGCTCGGGCTGGGCCGGCTGGCCGGCCGGTACGGCGCCAAGCGGGTCGTGCTGGGCAGCCTGGTGGCCTGGATCGGTGTGCTGCTGGCCGCCTTCTTCCTCCAGGAGGGGGCGGTCGCGCAGTTCTACGCCCTCGCCGCGGTCATCGGCCTGGTGCAGGGCGGCACGCAGGCCCTGTCGCGGTCGCTGTTCAGCCAGCTGATCCCGGCCGGCAAGGAGGCCGAGTACTACGGCTTCTACGAGATCAGCGACCGCGGCACCAGCTGGCTGGGCCCGCTGGCGTTCGGCCTCACCTACCAGCTGACCGGCTCCTACCGGTACGCGATCGTCAGCCTGGTCGTGTTCTTCGTGGCCGGCTTCGTGGCGCTGGCCGCCCTCCCCATCCGCCGCGCCGTCGTCGCGGCCGGCAACACCCCACCGGAGCGCCTGTGAGTCCCCTGCCCGACGTCGAGGCGGGCACCGAGCGGCGGGTGTCGGTCGTCCCGGTGGCCGGCGACCGCCGCCGGCACCCGGCCCCCGCGCACCTGCGGTTCTTCCACGGGCCGATGGACTGCGGCAAGTCGACGCTGGCGCTGCAGGTGGACCACAACCACAGCCGGCAGGGACGGCGCGGGCTGCTGCTCACCCAGGGCGACCGGTCGGCGCGGCCGCTGATCAGCTCCCGGGTGGGGCTGTGCCGGGAGGCGACCGAGGTCGGCCCGGGCACCGACCTGCGGCTGCTGGTCCGCGCGCAGTGGGCCGAGGGGCACCGGGTGGACTACCTGATCGTCGACGAGGCGCAGTTCCTCACCGCCGACCAGGTCGACCAGCTCGCCGAGCTGGTCGACGACTCGCACGTCGACGTCTACGCCTTCGGGCTGACCACCGATTTCCGGGCCCGGCTGTTCCCGGGCACCCAGCGGCTGCTGGAGGTCGCCGACGACGTCCAGCGCATCCAGGTCGAGGTGCTCTGCTGGTGCGGCCTGCCCGGGCTGCTCAACGCCCGGGTGGTGGAGGGCGCGATGGTGCGCGAGGGCGAGACCGTCGTCGTCGCCGACACCGCGCCCACCCCGGCACCGGACGAGACCGGCCCGGAGCCCGAGGTGCACTACCAGGTGCTCTGCCGGCGCCACCACGTGCTGGGCCAGCTGGGGCCGGCCGCGGTGGGCCCGGGACAGCTCGCCCTGTCCTGATCTCACCCCTCGGGGGGTGCCCCGCGGGTCGTTTACCACCCCATGCGATGATTGTGAACCGACTCAGCGGAATCTCTCCGCGAAATCCGTCGTTGGTTCTTTCGACCCCGTCATCCGGTGGGTATCCCCGCCTGCGACGACGAGATCCGACCGACACCACCAGCACGAGAGGACGGTGTGCCATGGGCGAGCGTTCCCTGCGGGGCAGCCGACTGGGCAGCGTGAGCTACGAGACCGAGCGGAACACCGCGCCGATCGAGCGTCAGTACGCGGAGTACCGGTGCCCTTCGGGCCACCTGTTCACCGTGCCCTTCGCTGACGACGCCGAGCTCCCCGACACCTGGGAGTGCAAGTTCGACGGTTCCGCGGCCAAGCTGGTCGGTGGCGCCGAGCCGGCTCCCAAGAAGGTCAAGCCCCCGCGGACCCACTGGGACATGCTGCTCGAGCGCCGTTCGGTGGAGGACCTCGAGGAGGTCCTGGCCGAGCGCCTCGAGGTGCTGCGTGGCCGGCGGACCCGCGCCAGCTGAGGCACCACAGCACGTCGGAGCGGCCCCGGTGGGATGTCCCACCGGGGCCGCTCCGCGTCCGGGACGAGTTCGTGGCGGGACGCGGCGGACCTGGGGGCCGTGCAGGCCGAGACGCCGCGGCCGGTGTCGATCACGGGCGTGGCCCCGGGCCGCTCGGCGAATGTCGCCGGCACCGACCCCGTGATCGACGACGAGTGCCGGGGTCAGCGACCGGGAGCCTCGTCCCGGACGACCTCGCCCTCGATGACCAGCGGTCGCCCGCCGCGCGGGGTGCCGTACCCCGGCCCCTCGGCGTACCCGGCCCCTGCGGCGTACGGCACGCCCTCGGCCCGGCGGCTGCGTACGTGCACCGGCCCGCGCAGCTCCACGGGCAGCCGCGAGGCCAGCAGCCGGGTGAGCAGCCCGCGGACCAGGAAGCGGGTGGGCGGCAGCAGGCACAGCAGGCCGACGAGGTCGCCGAGGAAGCCGGGCAGCACCATGAGCAGCCCGCCGACGGCGATCAGCCCGGCGTCCCCCAGCGCGCGGCCGGAGGGCCGGCGTCGCCGGGCCCGGTCCCGCAGCTCGGTGAGCGCCCGGGTGCCCTGACGGGCCAGCAACACCCAGCCCAGGGCGCTGGTGGCCACGGTGGCCAGCAGCGTCCAGCCGACGCCGATCCACCCGGCGACCAGCACGAACACGACCACCTCGGCCAGGGCCAGCAGCCCGGCTCCGATCCGCACGCGGCGACCCACGGCTCTCCTCGCTCCGCCCGGGCCGGCGGTCCCGGCCCGCCTACCGGACCGTGCGCGACCGCCCGCCACCGCGGACCCGTCCCGGCACGGGGCGGCGGACCCGGCCCGGCAGCCGATCGGCCAGCCGGTCCTGCAGGCCCCACCAGGTGACCCGTACCAACGCCTCTCCAACGATCGAGCCGCTCATCTTGCTCCTGCCGAACCGGCGTTCGGTGAAGGTGATCGGCACCTCGACCACGCGGGCTCCGGCGCGCACGGCCCGCCAGGCCCAGTCGACCTGGAAGCAGTAGCCCTGGCTGGCCACCTCGTCGAACGGCAGCCGGTCCACCAGCTCCCCGCGCACGGCCCGGTAGCCGCCGGTGGCGTCGGCCAGCGGCAGCCGCAGCGCCCACCGGGTCCACAGGTTGCCCGCCCGCGACAGCAGCAGCCGGTGCACCGGCCAGTCCTCCACCCGGCCCCCGGCCACGTAGCGGGAGCCCAGCGCCAGGTCGGCGTCGTCCAGGGCGGCGAGCAGCTGCGGCAGCTGTTCGGGGTGGTGGGAGCCGTCGGCGTCCATCTCGACCAGGACCTCGTAGCCGCGGGCCCGCCCCCAGCGGAAGCCGGCGACGTAGGCCGGGCCCAGCCCCGCCTTCGCCGTCCGCCGCAGCACGTGCACCCGGGGGTCGAGGGCGGCCAGCTTCTCCGCCAGCTCCCCGGTGCCGTCGGGCGAGCCGTCGTCGACCACGAGGGCGTGCGCGTCGGGGGCGCTGCGGTGCAGCCGCTCCAGGATCGGCTCGAGGTTCTGCACCTCGTCGTAGGTGGGGACGACGACCAGCACCGGGCTCACGCCGACCTCCGGGCGGCCCGCCGCCGCGCGATCCCCGGGACGACGACGGCCAGCAGGGCGCCTGCACCGAGCGCGGTGAGCGCCCACTCCGGCGCCGCGCCGAGGCGCTCGGCGACCGTGGTCGAGTCGCGCTGCGCGACGTCCTCGACGAAGACGGCCGGCTCGAACAGCTCCGAGCGCGCGGCCAGCGACCCGTCGGGCGCCACCACCGCGGAGATGCCGCTCGTGGCCGCGACCACCACGGTGCGGCCGAACTCGACCGCGCGCAGCCGGCTGGCGGCCAGCTGCTGCTCGCTCTCGTCGGTGTAGCCGAAGGTGGCGTTGTTGGTCTGGACGACGATCATCCCGGCGCCGGCCTCGACGACGTCGCGCACCAGCCCGTCGTAGACGACCTCGAAGCAGATGACGTCGCCGACCCGGGCGGGCCCCATCTCCAGCACGCCGACCTCGGTGCCGTGCACGAAGTCGCGGCGCACGAGGTCGACCTTGTCGCTGAAGAAGCGGAAGAAGTCGCGGGCCGGCACGTACTCGGCCAGCGGCACCGGGTGGCGCTTGACGTAGGTGTCGCCCGGCCCGTCCTGCGGGTCCCAGACGATCCCGGTGTTGCTGATGAACCGGCCCGGCCCGTCCACGACGGCGCCGACGAGGATCGGCGCGCCGATGGCCTCGGCGGCCCGGCTGATCTGCCGGGCGGCGTCCTCGTTGCGGTAGGGGTCGATGTCGGAGCTGTTCTCCGGCCAGATGACCGCGTCGGGCCGCGGCTGCTCCCCCGCGGCGACCGCCTCGGCCAGCTCGAGGGTGCGGGCGACGTGGTTGTCCAGGACCGCCCGCCGCCGCTCGTTGAACTCCAGGCCCGGCTGCGGCACGTCGCCCTGGATGACGGCGACGGTGGCCGTCGGCCCGCCCTCGGTGAGCGACGGCCCGGGCAGCGGCAGCCACGCCAGCCCGCCGAGCAGGGGTACCGCGACGGCGCCGGCCGCGGCGAGCGCGGCGGCCCGGCGACGCCGGCGCAGGCCCACCACGGCCGCGGCCAGCAGCGTGCCGGTGAGGGCGACGGCGAAGCCGACCAGCGGGACCCCGCCGTAGGCGGCCAGGGAGAGGAACGGCCCGTCGGTCTGGCTCAGCCCGAGCCGGCCCCACGGGAACCCGCCGAGGACGAACCGGCCGCGCAGCGCCTCGTCGGCGACCCACAGCGCCGCGCCCCACAGCGGCCACAGCGGCAGTCGGGAGGTGGCGGCGGCCGCGGCGCCCAGCAGCGCGAGGTGCACCGCCTCCCACGTCGCGAGCGCCAGCCACGGGAACGCGCCGACGTAGATGCCGCTCCACGACAGCAGCGGCACCAAGAAGGCCAGGCCGAACACCAGCCCCAGCCACGCGCCGCCGCGCGCCCGCTGCCCGCGGACGGCCAGTGCCAGGGCCGCCGGGCCGAGCGGGGCGAGGGCCCAGAGGCCGTACCCGGGGAAGGCGAGCAGGAGCAGGAGGCCGCCGGCGGCGGCGAGCAGCGTGCGCCACGGCCAGCGGGACCGGCGGCGGGTCCCGGCTGCCGGGTGCGGTGCGCCGGACGGCCGCTCCAGCGTGTCCGGGGCGACTGCGCCCACCGTCGCCTCCCGTGCACCCGGCGCTCCCGCGCCAACCGCCCCGCGCCGGTCGGACGGGGCCCCGACCGCCGGCGCCGTTGCCGCGGTCGAGCCCAGCATCCCATCCCGGAGCGGTTCCCCGGCCGCCCGCCGCGACGGGGCGTCGTCACGGGGTGTCGTCCGTACCGCGCCTCCGGTCGCGCCGGCGCCGGCCGGGCCGCGGACGCCGCACCTTCGGGCCGGCGCGGCCGGTCGCTGGCGGCGATCGGCGGGCCGTTGTCTGGTGGTGCGGGCCGGGTCGGTCTGCGCCGGGTGCCCGGCCCGCGCCTCCCCCGGGCGGCCGCCGGCCCCCTCGACCCGGGGCGCGGGCGGCGGTCGCCGTCCGCGCGGCCGGGGGGCCCGCGCGACTGGTCCGGAGGAGCACGTGCCGGTGCTCCCGGAGTGGAACTGCAGGCACTGTAGGAAGCGCGCCGTCGCCCGCGACCGCCCCCGAGGGGTCAGTGACGAACCGTGACCTGTTCGTTACGGCGTGGCGGCTGGCCCTGGGACGACGAGCGTGGCAGTGGCCTCGACGACGGTCTGCGGCGGCTCCAGCACCCGCGCCGCGGACGGGCCGCGCTCCGGCTCGGCCCGCGCCACCACCCGCGCGGTGCAGCGCAGCTCGCGGCTGCGCCGGCCGATCCGCACCACCTCCGCGGTGGCCTCCAGGACGTCGCCGGCACGCACCGGGCCGAGGAACCGGACCTCGGTGTAGCCGGCCAGCAGGCCCTCGTCGCCGTCCAGGACGATCGCGACCTCGGTGGCGACGTCCCCGAACAGGCCGAGGGTGTAGGCGCCGTCCACCAGGCTGCCGCCGTAGTGGGCGTGCGCGTGCGGCACGTACCGGCGGTGGGTGACGGTGAGGCCGAGGCGCGGGTCGGTCACTGCGCGGCTCCTGCGGGGACGAGGGCGGACACGAGGTAGCTGGCCACCTCGCCGGGCGTGGTGCCGCGGCCGAAGACCTTGTCGACGCCGAGGTCGGCGGCCATCGCGGGGTCGAAGCGGGGGCCGCCGACCACCAGCAGCGGGCGGGAGTCCCCCATCGCCTCGCGGAACGCGGCGGCGAGCTCGCGGGTGTTGCGCAGGTGCGCGTCCTTCTGGGTGACCACCTGGGAGACCAGGACGGCGTCGGCCCGCTCGGCCCGCGCCCGGGCGACCAGCTCCGGCACGCTCACCTGCGCACCCAGGTTGGTGACGGCGAGCTCCCGGTGGTACTCCAGGCCCTTCTCCCCCGCGAACCCCTTGAGGTTGAGGATCGCGTCGATGCCCACGGTGTGCGCGTCGGTGCCGATGCACGCACCCAGCACGACGAGCTTGCGGCGCAGCCCGCTGCGGATCGCCGCGTTGATCTCCGACGACGACAGCAGCGGATAGGCCCGCTCCTCCACCTGCACCGCGTCCAGGTCGACCAGGTGCCGGGTGCTGCCGTAGACGACGAAGAAGGTGAAGCCCTCCCCCATCCCGTGGCTGTGCACGACCATCGCCGGGTCCAGGCCCATCTTCCGCGCCAGCTGCAGCGCCGCGCCGTCCGCCCGCGGGCCGGGGGCGACGGGCAGGGTGAACGACAGCTGCACCATCCCGTCGCCGGTGGTGTCGCCGTACGGGCGCACGATCCCCTCAGGCACGGGTCACCTCACGCTCCAGGAGCTCCAGCGCCGGGTTGTACGCGTCGGCGCCGAGCCGGACGACGCCGTCCAGACCCTTGCCGCGGTCCGGCGGCCGCTTGGTGATGCCGAAGGTGCCGTCGGCGATCGCCTGCAGGAGCCCCTCGTCGGCGATCTTCTCCAGCAGCTGCACCGCCTCGGTGAGCACGGTGTGCGCGCGGCGGTCGATGAACCCGCCCCGCGGAGGGGCGAAGTCCTCCACCAGGCCGCCGGCGGCGTCGAGCACGTAGCGGACGTTGCGCAGGGCCAGGTCCCGGTCGGACAGCCACGGGGTGACCACGGCCTCGGTCATCATCCCGACCAGCAGGATGCCCTGGCCGGTGAGCGCCCCGGCCAGGTTGAAGAACCCGTCGAGCAGGTAGCCGCGGAACACGTCGCCGGTCATGTGCTTGGTCGGCGGCATCCACTTCAGCGGCGCGCCGGGGAACAGCGCGCGGGCCAGCAGCGCGTGCGCGAGCTCCAGCCGGAAGGACTCCCGCCGGTCGGGGTCGATCTCGAAGGCGTGGCCGAGGCCCAGCTGCCAGTCCGCGAGGCCCGCCTCCTTGGCCAGGGTCTCGTTGAGCAGCTGGCTGACGGTGACGGTGTGCGCCTCGTCGACGGCGTCGGCGGTGGTGAGGTAGTTGTCCTCGCCGGTGTTGATGATGATCCCGGCGCGGGCGTGCACCATCCGGCTGAACCGCTGGTCGACGAAGGTGCGCTGCGGGTTGATGTCGCGGAAGAGGATCCCGTACATCGCGTCGTTGAGCATCATGTCCAGCCGCTCCAGCCCGGCGAGGACGGCGATCTCGGGCATGCACAGGCCGGAGGCGTAGTTGGTCAGCCGCACGTAGCGGCCCAGCTCCGCGCCGACGTCGTCCAGGGCGGCCCGCATGAGCCGGAAGTTCTCCTGGGTGGCGTAGGTGCCGGCGTAGCCGGTGCGGGTGGCGCCCTCGGGCACGTAGTCCAGCAGCGACTGCCCGGTGGAGCGGATGACGGCGATGACGTCGGCGCCGGCGCGCGCGGCGGCCTGGGCCTGCGGGATGTCCTCGTGGATGTCCCCGGTCGCCACGATCAGGTAGATCCACGGCCGCCGCGGTGGGTCGCCGAGGGTGGCGACCAGCTCCTCGCGGCGGGCGCGGTTGGCGTCGATGCGGGCCAGGCCCCCGGCGACCGCCGCCCGGGCGGCCTCCCGGGCGCGCTCGGCGTCGGCCCCGGTGGGGACGGTGAAGCGCGCCGTCCCGGCCCCGACCTGCTCGGCCAGGTCCGCGAGGGTGCCGCCGCCGGCCAGCGCGTGCCAGACCGGCAGCGCGACGCCGGATTCCAGGCCCACCTGCTCCCGGACGGCGTCCACCACGCGGTTCACCCACGGCACCCGGTCGGTCACGGCGCCGTCGCCGGTGACCGGGTCGGTGCCGGTGAGCCCGGCCAGGCGCAGCACGGCCCGCTCGACGGAGACGGTGGTGTGCCGCCGGGCGAGGTCGACGACCGGCTGCGCCGCGCGGACGGCGAGCTCACGCGCCCGCGCCACGAGCACCGGGTCCAGCTGCAGGGGCGTCACAGGACCTCCCGGCCGTCGACGAGGAGCGCGCGGCAGGCCGGGCGGGACCGCTCGGCGAGGACCGCGGAGAGGGTCTGCGCCGTCTCCCACAGCGCCAGGTGCGCGGGCGCGCCGACGGCCAGCGGGCCCTGCGGGTGCTCGGCGCGCACGGCGTGCCAGCCGCCGTGGGTGGCGGCGTCGAACGCGTCGAACGGCCGCAGGCCGGAGGCGGGCGTGCGGTGGTCGACGGCGGCGTGCACCCCGCCCCAGGGGTCCATGGGGGTGACCGGGGCGTCGCTGCCCAGCGCGAGCGCGACGCCGGCGTCGGAGAGGTCGGCGAACGGGTTGCAGTCCCGGGCGCGGACCACGCCCAGCCGTTCGGCGTACATGCCCTCGCCCCCGCCCCACGCCGCGTCGAAGCCGGGCTGCACGCTGGCGACCATCCCCCAGTCGGCCATCCGGTCCACCGCCGCCGGGCCGGCCATCTCCACGTGCTCGAGCCGGTGCCGGCAGGCCCGCACCGCGGCGGCGCCCAGCTCCTCGACGACGGTGCCCACGGCGGCGAGCACCTGCTCGACGGCGGCGTCGCCGATGCAGTGGAAGCCGGCCTGCACCCCGGCCAGCGTGCAGGCGCGCACGTGGTGCACCAGCGACGCGGTCTCGAACCGCAGGCTGCCGGCGGTGTCGGGCCGGTCGGCGTACGGGGCGGTGAGCGCCGCGGTGTGGGAGCCGAAGGCGCCGTCGCAGAACAGGTCGCCCCCGGCGCCGGTCAGCCCCAGCTCGCGCACGACGGCCAGCCCGCCGCGCTCGGCCAGCTCGCCCCAGTAGCCGAGGACCAGCGGCCCGGGCTCCTCGGCGGCGAGGGCGAGCAGCCCGGCCAGGTCGTCGGCGCCGGACACCTCGGGGCCGGCCATCTCGTGCAGGCTGCCGATGCCCAGGGCGGCGGCCGCCTCGCGCGTGGCCCGCTGGGCCGCGCGGCGCCGGCCGGCGTCGACCGCGCCGTAGGCGGCCCGCCGCGCGGCGTGGTGCGCGTCGAGCCGCAGCCGGCCGTCGGAGGCGAAGCCGGGCAGGGCGGCGATGCCCGGCACCCGGTCCAGGAGTGCGGTGGAGACCGTGGCGGAGTGGACGTCGACGCGGGCCAGGTAGGCCGGCCGGTCGCCGACGACGGCGTCCAGGTCGTGCCGGGTCAGCCCGCGGCCCTCCGGCCAGCCCGTCTCGTCCCACCCGGTGCCGAGCAGGACGCCGTCGGCCGCGGTCCGGGCGTGGGCGGTGAGAGACTCCACCGCCAACTGGAGGCTCACGCTCGAGTGGAGGTCGAGCCCTGTGAGGGCGAGCCCGGTCGCGGTGGCGTGCACGTGGGCGTCGACGAACGCCGGGGTGAGCAGCGCCCCCTCGCCCGCGACGACCCGGTCGGCCGGCGCGGCGTCGGCGGCGTCGCCCAGCCAGGCGATCCGGCCCTCCTCCACCCGCACGGCCCGGCCGGGCCGGTCGCCCACGGTGACGTCGGTGACGAGCAGGCTCATCCGGACACCCGCGGGTCCACCAGCGCCCGCACCCCCGGCGTGGACCGGTAGAGGTCCAGGGCCAGGGCGGCGTGCCCCGGCGTGTAGCCGTTCCCGATCAGCATGGTCACGTCCGCCGCCATCCCCTCCGCTCCGAGCGCCGCCTGCGCGAACGACGTCGCCATGGAGAAGAAGACCACGGTGCCCCCGCCGGCCGTCGCGAGGACCGCTCCGTGCTCGGCGCCCGGCGCGTCGACGCACACGACGGTGACCTCGGCCGGGGTGCCGACGGCGGCGGCCACGGCCAGCGGGTCGGTGGCGTCGGCGACGACGACGCGGTCGGCGAGCCCGGCCGCGGACAGCGCTGCCGCCTCCCGCTCGTCGCGTACCAGGCCGGTCAGCGCGGTCGCCCCGGCCGCCCGCGCCGCGGCCAGGCTCAGGCACCCGGACTTCCCGGCCGCACCCAGGACGACGACCGACCGCGCGCCCGACCGCCGGACCACCCGCGCGGTGGCCGCCGGCGCCCCGCACACGTCGAGCAGCGCCAGGGAGACCGCGTCGGGCAGGTCGCCGGGCAGGACGGCGGCGATGGAGCGGGCGAACAGGATCGCCGTCCCCGCGGCCGGCACCTGCTCGCTGCGGCCGTCCCAGCGGGCCAGCCCGTCGGTGATCGACAGCGGCGTGAGCGTCAGGGAGACGAGGGTGGCCACGCGCTGGCCGACGGCGAGGCCCAGCGGCGACTGCGGCCCGACCGCGTCGACGACCCCGATCAGCATGCCGCCGGAGCCGGTCACGGGGTTCTGCATCTTGCCGCGCTCGGCCACGATCCTCAGCACCGCCGCCCGCACGGCGCCGCCGTCGCCGCCGCAGGACTCCGCCAGCTGCCGGAAGGACGCCGCGTCGAGGTTCAGTCGCTGTACCGCGATCCGCACCTCGTCGGCGCCGATCGCCGGGTCGGCGTCGAGCCGGGTGGCCGCCTGGGGCAGTACGCCGGGCGGCTCGAGCACCCGGTGGACACCCAGGGCCCGCGCCGTCGGCAGCACTTCTGCGTGCGTCATCGCGTCCATCCCGGAGAACCTATCGCGTTCAAGCCCTCGAACGGGAAATCCTCCCGTATGGTCGGCGGGAGAGCGGAGACCAGGAGGCACCCCTGTGCTGGAACAGCCCTACGAGTACACCGCCCGCGCCCTCGTCGAGCCCGACTGGCGCCGGTTGCCCGGCTTCGCCGACGTCACGGGGCAGCAGTGGCGCAGCGCCCAGTGGCAGCGGGCGCACTGCGTGAAGAACGTGCGGCAGCTGCGCGGCGTCTACGGCGACCTGCTCGACGAGGCGTTCTACGCCGACGTCGCGGCCGACCAGGCCGGCCGCGCCACGATGTCGCTGCTGCTGCCGCCGCAGATGCTCAACACGATGGCGGCGGGTGGGGACGGGACAGCCGTGCCGACCGCCGCCGCGATGCGCGCCGACCCGGTTCGCCGCTACATGCTGCCGGTCGCCTCCGACCGGCTGCCCGGCGACGCGGCCAGCCACCCCTACGCCGCCCGCGACTCCCTGCACGAGCACGAGATGTGGGCCGTCGAGGGGCTCACCCACCGCTACCCCACCAAGGTGCTGGCCGAGCTGCTGCCCACCTGCCCGCAGTACTGCGGTCACTGCACCCGGATGGACCTGGTGGGCAACTCCACGCCCGCCGTCGCCAAGCTCCGCTTCGCGCTCAAGCCGGTCGACCGGCACGGCGCCATGCTCGACTACCTCCGGGTCACCCCCGGCGTCCGGGACGTCGTCGTCTCCGGTGGGGACGTCGCCAACCTGCCGTTCCGCAGCCTCGAGGCGTTCGTCTCCGGCCTGCTGGAGATCGAGTCGATCCGGGACATCCGGCTGGCGTCCAAGGCGCTCATGGGCCTGCCGCAGCACTGGCTGCAGGACGACGTCGTGGCGGGCATGACCCGGCTGGCGGCGACGGCGCGGGCGCGCGGGGTGTCGCTGGCCGTGCACACGCACGTCAACGCCGCGCAGCAGGTGACGCCGCTGGTGGCCGAGGCGGCGCAGGCGGTGCTCGCGGCCGGGGTGCGCGACGTGCGCAACCAGGGGGTGCTCCTGCGCGGGGTGAACGCGACCGCACCGGCGCTGCTGGACCTGTGCTTCGCCCTGCTCGACGGCGCGGGCATCACGCCCTACTACTTCTACATGTGCGACATGGTGCCCAGCGCCGAGCACTGGCGGGTGTCCCTGGCCGAGGCCCAGACGCTGCAGCACGACCTGATGGGCTACCTGCCCGGGTTCGCCACCCCGCGGATCGTCTGCGACGTCCCCTACGTCGGGAAGCGCTGGGTGCACCAGGTCGCCGAGTACGACCGCGAGCGCGGCATCAGCTACTGGACGAAGAACTACCGCACCGGCATCGAGCGGGACGACGAGGACGCCCTCGACCGCCGCTACACCTACTACGACCCCATCGCGACCCTCCCCGAGAGCGGACGGGCGTGGTGGCGGGCCCGCGGGGTGGATCCGGTCGCGGCCGACCGCGCGGCCGCCGCGTCGCGGGCGGCGTCCCTGGCCGACTGACGCCGCTGCCACGAGTGGCCGCCGGGGACGCCCGGGGGTAGGCAGGGCGGATGACGGCCGCCGACGGGGTGCTGCAGACCGCCCGGCTGCGGCTGCGGCCCTGGAGCACCCGCCGCGACGACCTGGCCCGGCTGCTGGACCTCTACGGCCGCGACGAGGTGACCCGCTGGCTGGGGGGCCGCCCGTCGGTGACGCCGGTGGAGCTGGTGGCGCGCTGGGCGGCGGTGTCGGCGGCCGGGGAGCGCTCCGGGGTCTGGGCGGTCGAGGTGGCCGGCACCGGCGTCGTGGCCGGCACGCTGTTGCTCAAGCCGCTGCCCGACGGCGTCGGGGAGGTGGAGGTGGGCTGGCACCTGCACCCGGACTCCTGGGGGCACGGCTACGCCACGGAGGCCGCCCGGGTGGTCATCGACCGGGCCTTCGCCGCGGGGCTGCCGGAGGTCTACGCCGTCGTCCGGCCGGGCAACGAGCCGTCGTTGGCGGTGTGCCGGCGGCTGGGCATGGAGCCGCTGGGCCGGATGCGGCGGTGGTACGACGTCGAGCTGGAGGTGTTCCGGCTGATGGCGCCGGTGATCGTCGAGTGACAGCGGCGGGAGCATCGCAGCGAGCGCCAGCGCGCGAGGAGCGGACCGGCGCGCGGAAGTCGACCGACGTGATCGTCGACTGAGGGTGGCCCGGCCGTTCAGCGGGAGGCGCGGCGGCGGGCCAGCAGTGCCTTGACGCGGGTCACCGGGTGCGGGCGGTGCAGCTTCGTCGCGGTGCCGCGCACGTCGTGGTGGTCCAGGTGGGTGGCCTCCTCCGGCGTGGGCGCGGTGCCGCCGAGGTGGGCCGGCAGCCACCAGCGGTCCGCGGGGCCGGCCGGCTGCTGCGGGTAGCTGCGCTGCGCCTCGTCGACCAGGGCCTCCATCGCCGCGCGGATGCGGCGCAGCAGCTGCTGGGTCTTCTCCCCCGGCTCCGGCACCAGCGGCTCCCCGAGGACCACGGTGACCGCGACGTCCCGCTTGAGGTCGACGGGGTGGTGCTTGGTGGCCACCCGCTGGCCGCCCCACACCGCGGCCGGGATGACGGGCACGCCGGCGTCGATCGCCATGCGGGCGGCGCCGGCCTTGAGTTCCTTGACCATGAAGCTGCTGCTGATCGTCGCCTCGGGGAAGACGCCGACGACGTGGCCGTCCTTGAGGGCGCGCACGGAGGCCTCGAACGCGGCGGCGCCGGCCCGGCGGTCGACCGGGATGTGCTGCATCGCGCGCATGAACGGGCCGGAGAACCGGTGGCTGAACACCGACGCCTTGGCCATGAACCGCACCAGCCGCTTCTGGGGCAGCGCGGCCAGGCCGAGGAAGGTGAAGTCCAGGTAGCTGACGTGGTTGCTGCAGATGATCGCGCCGCCGGACGCCGGCACGTGCTCGGCGCCGCGCACGTCGAAGCGGAAGCGGAACAGCCGGAACACGATCAGCGCCAGCCGGATGACCGCCCGGTAGGGCCGGTCTCGCGGGTCGGGGCGGGGACCGAAGAGGTCCTTGCGGACGACGTCGCGCCAGCTGGCGGTGTACATGGCCGGACGATAGCCGCCCCCGCTGGACGGCGTGGCCCGGGCCGCGGTCACCGGTGGGTGACCTCGACCGCGGCGCGCACCACCGCGGCGAGCTCGCCGGTCTCCGCGTGCACCCGGCGCTGGAAGTCCGCGCCGGTGCCGCGGTCGAGCAGGGCGGCGACCCCGTCGGTGATCCGCCGCTCGTCCCCGGCGTCGGCCAGCGCCGGGCGCACGTGGTCGAGGAGGGCGGCGAGGACCTCCCCGGCCGGGGCGGGGCGGCCGGTGCCGGGGTGGACGAGGTCGCCGGTGAGCCCCGACCGGCCGGCCCGCCAGGCGGCGACGCGCACCACCTCGCTGCGGACGGCGGCCGCGGGCACGCCGGCCCGCCACTCCCGGGCGGCGGTCTCCACCAGGGCCCGGACCAGCCCGGCGAGGGTGACGGCGTCCTCCACGCGCAGGGCGACGTCGGCGGTGCGGATCTCGACGGTGGGCCAGCGCTCGGACAGGCGGGCGTCGAAGTAGACCATCCCGGTGTCGACGATCGTCTCGGTCGCGACCAGGTCGGCGATGAGCCGGTGGTAGGCCGCCGCGTCGGCGAACAGCTCGTTGGGGCCCGAGGAGGGCCAGCGGTTCCACGCCTGGGAGCGGTAGCTGGCGTGCCCGCTGTCGCGGCCCAGCCAGAACGGTGAGTTGGTGGTGACGGCGGTGAGCACCGGCAACCAGGTGCGGATGCGGTTGAGGACGGCGACGCCCTCCTCGTCGTCCTCGACCGAGACGTGCACGTGGCAGCCGCAGGTCAGCTGCTCCAGCGCGGTCAGCCCGAAGGTCTCGGCCATCTCGGTGTAGCGCTCCCCGGGCGTGGTGACCGGCTCGACGTCGACCGGGGAGCTGGCCAGTGCGGCGACCCGCGCCCCGACGGCGCGCGCCGCGGCGTCGGCCCGCCCGCGCCAGTGCCGCAGGTCGGCGTGGACGTCGTCGAGGCCGGCGCAGACGCGGGTGGCGTACTCCAGCTGCTGGGCCTTCAGCTCGGGCACCAGCCCGCCCCGCGGGTCGCCGCCGTCCCCGTCGCCGGCTGCGGCATCATCGGTCCGCTCCCGGTCGGCGCGGTCGTGCTCGGACACCGTCTCGCCCTCACCGCGGCGGGCAGCCACCTCCAGGGCGGCCGGCCCGCGCGGGACCGGGCGCCCGGTGGCGTCGACGACCAGCAGCTCTTCCTCCACGCCCACGGTGCGCACCCGCTCATGATCACCAGTCGTGGGCGGTGCCGCGCGCCGAGCGACCGGAACGTGACGTACACCTCCGTTATGCCCAAGTGCTTTCCGGACCAACGGACACCTGCGGTGCCGTTGCTCCTCCTCCCGTCGCGGCACAGGCCTCGCCCGTTGCTGCCCCGGCGCCGGAGGCGCCGCCGGTGTCGACGGCAAGTGCCGACAGGAACTGGCTGCAAATTCGTTGGGGATAACGGTAGTATTGCGACATGACAGGTGGGTGGCAGCCCCCGCTGCCGTCGATGCCGGCTCCTCCCGCGGAACGCTCCTGGCGCCGGCTGCGGCCGCCCGAGGGGTACGAGGCGCAGTGGCGACGGCTGGTCGAGGCCGCCCTCGAGCTGGGCCTGAGCCCCGACGCGCTGGCGGAGGACGGACTGGACGCGGTCGCCGCCGCCCGCGGCTGGAAGCCCGCGACCGTCGCGCTGTACAGCAAGGTGGCCCGCTACGGCGGGGTCGCGCTGCCGACGGTGCGCACGCCCGAGCCCGAGCCGCCCACCCTGGAGCTGCGGCCGCTCACCCAGATCCGCAGCGACGACCCGGAACACCTGCGCACCGTCGCCTGGTGTGCCCTGGCGCTGAACTGGCCGGGCACGGTCGGTCAGTTCCGGGCGCTGCGCCGCGAGCAGGTGCACGCCACGGCCCGCCGGCTGGTCGTCCGCACCGACGACGGGGAGTGGTCCGTGCCCGGCGCGCTCACCGCGTGGCACGCGTGGGAGGCCCGCCGTTCCCGCTTCCCCGCCCTCGCCGACAGCCCGTGGGTGCTGCCGGCGCTGCGCCGCGGCCCCGGCCTGGCCTCAGCCGTCGGCGGCCAGCTGTCCACCCAGGCGCTGCAGGTCACCTTCGCCAAGCACGCCGTCCGCACCGCCCACCACCTGCGGCTGACCGCGCCACCCTCCCGCCGGGAGCAGGCCGAGGCCCTGGCGGTCGCCTACCTGACGCTGTCCTACGACTCCTACCGGCGCCTGGCGCTCGCGGCCGGGGCCGCCCCGGTCGCCGCCCGCGGGGCGGTGCGGGCGCTGCGCACCGTGGCCCGCACCGCGCGCCTGGCCGGCTGACCGGTCGCCCTCGCCGGCGGGTGCGGCGAGGCCCGATTCCCAGCGGCCGGACGGGCCTCAGGGCACGTCGTCGCCGCCCGCGGCACCACCGGGCCGGTCAGAGCAGCGCCAGCTGCTCCGGCGCCGCCGCGCGCTCGTGCCCGCTCCGGGCGCCGGTGACCGCGAGCCCGCCGGTGCCGGCCCGCGTCGTCGGCAGGCTCCCGGTCGGGAAGTCGCTGTCCTCGTCGCCCGGGATGCCGGTGGCCGGAGCCCCCGCCGCCATCGAGCCGCGCGCCGCTCCCCCGCCCTGCCGCTCCAGGCCGTGCTTCGCCAGCAGCGGGGCGACCCGGCCCGCCAGCCAGCGGCGGTACTCCGGCGCCACCGCGGCACCCCGGCGGTAGAGCTGCTGGTAACGCGGCACCAGCTGCGGGTGCTCGCGGGCCAGCCAGGCCGAGAACCACTCGCGAGCGCCCGGCCGCAGGTGCAGCGGGACGACGGTGACCCCGCTCGCGCCGGCCTCGGCGATCGCCGCGATGGTCGCGTCGAGGTCGGCCAGCCGGTCGGTGAGCCCGGGCAGCACCGGGGCGAGGAACACCCCGCAGGACAGCCCGGCGTCGGCGATGGCGCGCACCAGCTCCAGCCGGGCCCGCGGGCTGGGCACGCCGGGCTCCAGCGAGTCGTGCAGCTCGTCGTCCAGGATCGCCATCGACACCCCGAGCCCGATCGGGACCTCGCGGGAGGCGGCGGCCAGCAACGGCAGGTCCCGCCGCAGCAGGGTGCCTTTCGTCAGGACGGAGAACGGCGTGCCCGACCCGGCCAGCGCCGCGATGATCCCCGGCATCAGCCGGTAACGGCCCTCGGCCCGCTGGTAGGGGTCGGTGTTGGTGCCCAGCGCCACGTGCTCACCCCGCCAGGACGGCCGCGCCAGCTCCCGGCGCAGCACGTCCGCGACGTTGGTCTTGACCACGACCTGGGAGTCGAAGTCGGACCCGGTGTCCAGCTCCAGCCACTCGTGGGTGCCGCGGGCGAAGCAGTAGACGCAGGCATGGGAGCAGCCCCGGTAGGGGTTGATCGTCCAGCGGAACGGCATGGCCGACGGGCCCGGGACCTCGTTGAGCGCGCTCTTGCTGCGCACCTCGTGGAAGGTCAGCCCGGGGAACTCCGGCACCTGCACGCTGCGCAGCAGCCCGCGCACGGTCGGCATCCCCGGCAGCGTCGCCGGCTCCGCGGCGTCGATCCGCTGCGCGTCCCATCGCATGCCCGCTATCCGAACACACGTTCGAAGCGGTGTCGAGGCGGCGCGCCCTCGCGCAGGCCTGACGGCCTAGAGGGCCGGGGGTTCCGCGCCGGCCGGCACGACCTCCATCCGGGCCACCAGGTCGCCGCGGAAGGTGTACACGTGCCGGGCGGTGGAGCGGGACAGCACGCTGCCGTCGGGGCCCCGCACGACCAGGGCGACGTCGACGACGACCCGGCCGTCGGGCAGCTCGGTGGTGCGCAGCGGGCGCACGGACGGCGAGATCTGCGCCCACTGGCGCCGCCAGTAGTCCGCCACGGCGGCGCGCCCGACGAGCCGGCCGCCCTCCCAGCCGTTGGGCCAGTCCACGTCCTCGGTCATCGCGGCGGTCACCGCGGCGACGTCGCGGGCGGCGAACGAGGCGTACAGCCGGTCGAGTCGGTCCACGGCGTCCTCCGGTCTCACAGCGGCGGGCGGTCCTCGTAGAAGGTCGAGAGCACCACCGTCGTCCGCGTCGTGACGTTGGCCGACGCGCGGATCTTCTGCAGCAGCGCCTCCAGGGCGTCCGGGGAGGCGACCCGCACCTTGAGGATGTAGCTCTCCACCCCGGCGACCGAGTGGCACGCCTCGATCTCGGTCAGGTGCGCCAGCCGGGACGGCGCGTCGTCGGGCGCGGCGACGTCGATCGGGGTGATCGACACGAAGGCGGTCAGCCCCAGCCCGAGCGACCGGGCGTCGACCTTCGCGTGGTAGCCGGTGATGAGGCCGCGCTGCTCGAGCCGGCGCACCCGCTGGTGCACCGCGGACACCGACAGCCCCACCCGCTCGGCGAGCTCGGTGTAGCTGGCCCGCCCGTCGCGGGCCAGCGCGGCCAGCAGCGCCCGGTCGACGTCGGCCGACGGGGTGCCGCCCCCGCCGCCGGACTCAGCCGGCGAGGGTGACGAGCTCACGGGGGCCCTCGTTGACGCTCACCATGCCGTCCTCGGTGCACACGACGATGTCCTCGATGCGGGCGCCGCAGCGGCCGGGCAGGTAGATGCCCGGCTCCACGGAGAAGGCCATCCCCGGCACCAGCGGCAGGGCGTTGCCGGCCACGATGTAGGGCGCCTCGTGGGTGTCCAGGCCGATGCCGTGGCCGGTGCGGTGGATGAAGTACTCGCCCCACCCGGCCGCGGCGATCACCTCGCGCGCCGCGGCGTCGACCTGCTCGGCGGTCACCCCCGGGCGGACGGCGGCGGTCGCGGCCGCCTGCGCCTGCTGGAGGACGGCGTACCACTCGGTGACCTCGGCCCCGGGCGCGCGGCCCACCGCGTACGTGCGGGTGCAGTCGGAGCGGTAGCCGGTGGCCGTCTCCCCGCCGATGTCGACCACGACCAGGTCGCCGTCCTCGACCACCCGGTCGGAGAGCTCGTGGTGCGGGCTGGCGCCGTTGGGTCCGGAGCCGACGATGGTGAAGTCCACGCCGACGTGGCCCTCGGCGAGGATCGCCGCGGCGATGTCGGCGCCGACCTGCGCCTCGGTGCGGCCGACCCGCAGCCACTCCCCCATCCGGGCGTGGACCCGGTCGATGGCGGCGCCGGCGGCGGCCAGCTCGTCGACCTCGGCCGGCGTCTTGACCATCCGCAGCCGGTCGACGACCGGAGCGGCCAGCTCCAGCGCCGACCCGGCCAGCGCCCGCTGCACACCGAGGGCGTGCTCGGCCCAGGTGCGGGAGCCGACGGCGACCCGGGCCGGCGCGCTCCCGAGGCGGGCGGTGGCCGTCCCGGCCAGCAGCGCGAACGGGTCGTCGGTCTCGTCCCAGGCCAGCACCTCCAGCCCGAGCCCGCCGGCGGGGCTGGCGTCGACCATCGGCGCCTCCAGCCGGGGGACGACGAGGAACGGCTCGCCGCGCCGGGGCACCGCGAGCGCGGTCAGCCGCTCCATCGCGTGGGCGTCGTAGCCGCACAGGTAGCGCAGGTCGGAGCCGGGGGTGACCACGAGCAGGTCGATGCCGAGCTCGGCGGCCACCTCGCGCGCGGTGTGCACGCGCTCGACGGTCACCAGCGGCCCGGACGGGGAAGAGGTCGGCACGGACCGCAGACTAGCTTCGCGCACCGGAACCGCTCCTGGCCGTTACCGTCGCGGGCTGTGACGACGATGCTGCTGGACGCGGCCAGCCTCTACTTCCGGGCCTTCTACGGCGTGCCCACCAGCGTGACCTCGCCCGACGGCCGCCCCGTCAACGCCGTGCGCGGGTTCCTCGACATGACCGCCCGGCTGGTGACCGCCCACCGCCCCGAGCGGCTGGTGGCCTGCTGGGACGACGACTGGCGCCCGGCGTTCCGCGTCGAGGCGCTGCCCTCCTACAAGGCGCACCGGGTGGCCCCCGAGGGCGGCGAGGAGACCCCCGAGGAGCTCGGCCCCCAGGTGCCGGTGCTGGTGGAGGTGCTCGCCGCGGCCGGCGTGGCCCGGGTGGGGGCGCCCGGCTACGAGGCCGACGACGTCATCGGCACCCTCGCCGAGCGCGCCGCGGGGCCGGTGGACGTCGTCACCGGTGACCGGGACCTGTTCCAGCTGGTGGACGACGCGCGGCGGGTGCGGGTGCTCTACACCGCCCGCGGCATCACCGACCTGGAGCTGGTCGACGAGGCGGCGGTGACGGCGAAGTACGGCATCCCGGGGCGGGCCTACGCCGACTTCGCCGTCCTGCGGGGCGATCCCAGCGACGGCCTGCCCGGTGTGGCCGGCATCGGCGCGAAGACCGCGGCCGCGCTGATCACCGAGTTCGGCGACCTGGCCGGCATCCGGGCCGCGGCGGCGCGCACCGTCGTCCCCAGGGCGCCGCTGACCAAGGGCGTGCTCGAGAAGCTGCACGCCGGGGCCGGCTACCTCGACGCCGCACCGGTGGTGGTCGCCGTGGCCCGCGACATCGACCTCCCGCCGGTGGCCGACGAGCTGCCGCGCCGGCCGGCCGACCCGGACGCGCTGGCCGCGCTGGCGGCCGCGCACGGCATCGAGTCCTCGGTCAGGCGGCTGGGCGCGGCGCTGGGCTGGCCGGCCTGAACCGTCGGCTCACACCTCGTCCCAGGTGTACTCGGCGAGGACCACGTTGGTGATCCGGATCTCCAGCGTGACGTCCTCGCCGTCGGCCGTGGTGCCCGTGCACTCGTACGTGGCGTCGGGCTCGACCGTCATCTCCGCCGGGCAGTCGAGCTCGATGGCCACGCCCGCGCGCTCCTCGAACTGCGCCGCGACGTCCCGTTCGACGGCCGAGCGGTCCAGGACCGTGTCGCCCATGACCCGGGCCATGACCACCGCGAGGACCAGCAGCGCCGCGAGGGTGAGCAGGCCGAGGTAGAGGCGCAGGCGCGACTTCCGGGGCGCCGTCGCGCCGCCGTACGGGGGCTGCCCGGGGGCCGGCGGCCCCCACGGCGGCTGCTGGCCGGGCGGCGGCCCGTACGCGCCGTACTGGCCGGGCGGGCCGTACTGCCCGGGCGGGCCGTACTGCCCGGGCGGGCCGTACTGCGGGGCCGGCGGCCCGTAGCCACCGGGGGCCCCGTACGAGCCGGGCGGGCCGTACTGCGGCCCCGGCGGACCGTACGCTCCGGGCGGCTGCTGACCGTGGGGCCCCGGCTGCGGGTGCTGACCGTGGGGCCCCGGTTGCCCGTACGGCCCCGGCGTGCCGCCGCCCTGGGGTGGGTTGGTCATCGTCGCTCCCGGTCGCCGATCAGGAAGCCCGGTGACTGCGCGTCACGAGGCGGGGGGAATTGTGCACCACCGGCGGCGCCGCGCACGGCAGGTCAGCCACCCACCGCCACCGCCACCACACCGCGGCGCACCCGCTCCACGGCGCGGCGGGCGGTCGCCGCGACCGGCTCCTCCGCGCCCTTGGCCAGCTGGTCCAGCAGGTCGATGAGCTGGCGGGCCCAGCGCACGAAGTCCCCGCCGGAGAGCTCGGTGCCGGCCTGTTCGGCGCCGGCCAGGACGCGGTCGAGGCTCTGCCCGTCGGCCCACCGGTAGGCCGCCCAGGCGAAGCCGAGGTCGAGGTCCCGGGTGGCGGGCACGCCGTGGTCGAGCTCGACGTCCTGCAGCCGGGCCCGGATCCGCCGCATCTCGGCGATCGCGGCGGCCACCTTGCCCGCCGGCACGGCGGGCTGGCTGGGGTTGTCCCGGCGCGCCTCGAACACCAGCGTGGACACCGCCGCGGCCAGCTCCGCCGGGGTGAGGCCGCGCCACACGCCGGCCCGCAGGCACTCGGCGACCAGCAGGTCGGCCTCGGACCAGATGCGGGCCAGCCGGCGCCCGTCGCCGGTGACCACCGGGACGTCGTCGACCGCGGGCACGGCCTCGGTGTCGGCGGGCACCAGCGGGGCGACCTCGGGCACGAGGTAGCCCAGCTCCTCCAGGACGTCGCAGGTGCGGTCGAACTGGCGGGTGAGCGAACCGGTGCGCTCGGCCATCTTGCGGTGGGTCGCCTCGGCCTCCCGGACCGCGCGCAGCCAGCGCTCCGCGGCCCGCACCCGCTCCTCCCGGTCGGGCAGCGCGTGCACCGGGTGTGCCCGCAGCGCCCGCCGCAGGTCGTGCAGCACCGGGTCGTCGGCGGCGGCCGAGCGCTGCTTGACCCGCCGCGCGCCGAGGTCGTGCTCGACCCGCGCGTTGCGGAGGGTGGCGGCGAGGTCCCGGCGGGCGTGCGGGCTGCGGTGGTTGAAGTTCTTGGGCACCCGCACCCGGGCCAGCGCCGTCACCGGGGTCGGGAAGTCCACCGAGCCGAGCCGGCCGGCCCACTTGTCCTCGGTCAGCACCAGCGGCCGGGGCTCGGCGAGGTCGGTGATGCCCGGGTCCAGGACGACGGCCAGCCCCTGCCGGCGTCCCTGGGGGACGCGGATGACGTCGCCGGGCCGCAGCGCGGCGAGGGCGTCGGCGGCCTCCATCCGGCGCTTGGCCTGCGAGTCGCGGGACAGCTCCTTCTCCCGGTCGGCGATCTGCTGGCGCAGCATGGCGTAGCCGCCGACGTCGCCGTGCTCGGAGTGCATCTCGGCGGCCCACCGCTCGGCGTCCTTCTCGTGCCGGGCGGCCGCCCGGGCCAGCCCCACCACGGAGCGGTCGGCCTGGAACTGGGCGAAGGAGGAGGCGAGCAGCTCCCGCGCCCGCGCCCGGCCGAAGGAGCCGACCAGGTTGACCGCCATGTTGTAGCTGGGCCGGAACGACGAGCGCAGCGGATAGGTGCGGGTGCTGGCCAGCCCGGCGACGACCGAGGGGTCCATGCCCGGCGCCCAGACGACGACCGCGTGCCCCTCGACGTCGATGCCGCGGCGGCCGGCCCGGCCGGTGAGCTGGGTGTACTCCCCCGGCGTCACGTCGACGTGCGCCTCGCCGTTCCACTTGACCAGCCGCTCGAGGACGACGGTGCGGGCGGGCATGTTGATGCCCAGCGCGAGGGTCTCGGTGGCGAACACGGCCTTGACCAGGCCGCGGACGAAGCACTCCTCGACGGTCTCCTTGAACGCCGGGACCAGGCCGGCGTGGTGGGCGGCCAGCCCGGCCAGCAGGCCCTCCCGCCACTCCCAGAAGCCCAGGACGTGCAGGTCCTCCTCCGGCAGCGACCCGGTGCGCTCGTCGATGACCGCGGCGATCTCCGCGCGCTCGCGCTCGTCGGTGAGCCGCAGCCCGGCCCGCAGGCACTGGTCGACGGCGGCGTCGCAGCCGTTGCGGCTGAACACGAACGTGATCGCCGGCAGCAGCCCGGCCCGGTCGAGCCGCTCGATGACGTCGGGGCGCGCCGGCGGGCGGTACCGCGGCTTGTGCCAGTCCCGCTCCCGGCGGGACCCGCCGTTGCCACCGCCCCAGGTGTCGATCCGCCGCTCGTACTCCCGCACGTACCGGACCAGCTCGGGGTCGACGACGCTGGCGCCGCGGTCGCGGGTGGACAGCAGCCGCGGCGTCTCCCCCTGCTCGGCGGCGTGCGCGGCCGGCCGCAGGGAGAACAGGTCGAACACCCGGTTGCCGACCAGCATGTGCTGCCACAGCGGGATCGGCCGCACCTCGCTGACCACGACCTTGGTGTGGCCGCGCACGGTGACCAGCCAGTCGGCGAACTCCTCGGCGTTGCTCACCGTCGCCGACAGCGACACCAGGGTCACCGACTGCGGGAGGTGGATGATCACCTCCTCCCACACCGCGCCGCGGAACCGGTCGGCCAGGTAGTGGACCTCGTCCATGACGACGTAGCCGAGGCCGTCGATCGCCGGGGACTCCGCGTAGAGCATGTTGCGCAGCACCTCGGTGGTCATCACGACCACCGGGGCGTCGCCGTTGACGGCGTTGTCGCCGGTGAGCAGGCCGACCTGGGCCTCGCCGTAGCGCTCGACCAGGTCGTTGTACTTCTGGTTGCTCAGCGCCTTGATCGGCGTCGTGTAGAACGCCTTGCGCCCCTCGGCCAGCGCCTTGTGGACGGCGAACTCGCCGACGACGGTCTTGCCCGCGCCGGTGGGCGCGCAGACCAGGACGCCGGCGCCCTCGTCGAGCGCCTCGCAGGCCTCCACCTGGAACGGGTCGAGGGAGAAGGACAGCTCGGCGGTGAAGTCGGCCAGCGTGGGGTGGGCACTGCGCCGCCGGGCAGCCGCGTACCGCTCAGCGGGGCTGGACATGCCTCCACGTTAGGCCGAGGGGACGACCTCGGCTCGGTTGGTCCCGACGACGGCCAGCGCGCCGGGCGCGCAGACGCTCGTGGCCGGCAGCGGGGACACCGGCTCGCCGTCGGCGTAGACGGCCGGTCCCTCCCCCCGAAGCTCCACCCGGGCCGCCCGGTGCACGGTGACGGCGGGGTGGGTGACGTGGGTGCCGGCGGAGAGCCGGGGCCGGGTGCGCACCAGCTCCCGGCGGGTGACCGGCCCGACCACGGTGACGTCGAACCGCCCGTCGCCCGGGTCGGCGGCCGGGCAGACCCGCAGCCCACCGCCGTACCAGGCGGTGTTGCCGACGGCGACCAGCGTGGCCTGCAGGGTGCGGGGCTCGCCGTCGAGCACGAGGGTGAGCGGGCGCGGCCGCAGCCGGGCGAGCTCGGCGAGGATGGCGACGTCGTAGCGGCGCGGGCCGCGCGGCCAGCGCAGCCGGTTGGCCCGGTCGGTCACCGCGGAGTCGAAGCCGCAGCACAGCACGGTGGCCCACCAGCGGTCGCCGGTGCGCCCGGCGTCCAGGGTGCGCACCGCCCCCGCCCGCAGGTCCTCGGCCGCGGCCCGCGCGGCGGCGACCGGGTTCCCGGGGGTCCCCAGCGCCAGGGCGAGGTCGTTGCCGGTGCCCGCGGGGACGACGGCCAGCGGGGTGGCGGTGCCGGCGACGGCCTGCAGCCTGGCTGTGCGCCGCGCCGTCCCCGCCGACCGCGACGACCGCGCCCACCCCGTCGGCGACCGCCGCCGCGGCCTGCCGCTCGGCGTCGGGGCGGGTGGTGGCCGGCAGCACCCGCGGGTGCAGCCCGGCGGCGCGCAGCGCGGCGAGCACCGGGCCGGCCGCGCCGCGGGCCCGGCCCCGGCCCGCGGCGGGGCTCAGCAGGACGGCGACGTCCACCCGCGGGGTCTCAGCGGGACGAGCGGACCGCGGGGCCCTCGACGGGGGTGTCGTCCTCCCGGCGCAGGTCGTCGACCGGGGTGGGGCCGGCGTCGAGTGGGGAGGCCTCGTCGTCGGACAGGCCGTGGAAGTGCTCGACGGCGTCCCGCTTGGCCCGGCGCCGGTCGACGATGCGGGCGATCTGGATGGCCAACTCGAACAGCACGATCATCGGCCCGGCCATGGCCAGCATCGTGAACGGGTCCTGGGTGGGGGTCACGAAGGCGGCGAAGACGATGGTGAGGAAGAAGATCCAGCGCCGCGACCTCTTCAGCGCCTGGTAGGTGAGGACGCCGACCAGGTTGAGCGCCACCGCCACCAGCGGCACCTCGAAGGAGAGCCCGAAGGCGACGAGCAGGCTGATCACGAAGCCCAGGTAGAGCTCCGCGGTCAGCTGGAACGCCACCTCGTCCCCGGCCAGGGTGAGCAGCAGCTCCAGGCCCTTGCGCAGGGTGATGTAGGCCAGCACCGAGCCGAGGGCGAACAGCGTGGTCGAGGCGGCCACGAAGCCGACGGTGTAGCGCTTCTCGTTGCGCTTGAGGCCGGGGGTGACGAACGACCACAGCTGGTAGAGCCAGAACGGCGACGAGATGACGGCGCCGGCGATGAAGGCGATCTTCAGCCGCAGCAGCACGCCCCCGAAGACGTCGAGCACCACCAGCCGGCAGTCGCCGTCCGCCTGCAGCCGCAGGTCCCCGGGCAGCGCGCAGTAGGGCTCGGTGAGGAAGGACAGCAGCCCGTGGTCGTACCAGAGGAAGCCGACGACCGTTCCCATCGCGAGGAACAGCAGCGCCTTGGCGACCCGGTTGCGCAGCTCGGTGAGGTGCGCGATGAGCGTCATCGTCGCCGCCGCGTCACGCGGCGGGCGACGTCGCCGCAGCCGGGACCGTCGCAGTCCGTCGTCGCTCATCGTGGTGCCGTTGCGGGGAGGGGTCAGCGGGGGCTGTCGCTGCGCCGGGCGGCGCGGGCGCGCAGCTCGGCGGCCCGGGCCTCCGCAGCCAGCGCCTCGGCCTCGAGGGCGGCGGCGTCCGGCCCGGCGGGCGGCAGCACCTCACCGCGGACCGCGGTGGTGGCGGCGTCCTTGCCGCGGACGTCGTCGTCCTTCATGCCCTTCATCTCGCCCTTGAAGATGCGCAGCGAGCGGCCGAGGGAACGCGAGGCGTCCGGCAGCTTCTTGTAGCCGAAGAGCAGCAGGATGGCCAGGATGATCAGGCCGATCTCCAGGGGGCCGAGTCCGGCCATGACGGTCCTCCAGGGGTGCGGGTGGGCACCGTCGATGCTACGTGGCCCGACCCGCTGTGCACCCCCCGCAACCGGGGGGTCGCCGGGTGACTTCAGGGTGAACGTGGCGTGTCCGCCGCCCGGGCCGCGCTCGCCTGCACCTCGGTGAGCACCGGGCGCACCTCTCGCTCGAGCGCCGCGAGCTCGCGGCGCAGCCGGTTCGCCGCGCCGAGCAGCCCGTGGCCCAGCGCGCCGAGGACCACGACGGCGAGGACGGCGACGGCGACGGCGATCCAGACGACGAGCAGCACGGGGCCGACCCTAGTCCCCGGCCCCGGCCGGCCCGGGCGCCCGCACCCCGTACCGCTCCAGCGCGGCGCGCGCGTCGGCGGCGACGGCCGCGGCCAGCCCGACCGGCTCCTCGACGGTCGCCGCACCCCCGAGGGAGGCCACCAGCCGCCGCGCCCAGGCGACGTCGGCGGTGCGGACGGCGACGGCGAGGCCGCCGGGCGGGTCGTCGACCTCGCGGACGTCCTCCACCGTGTAGTACTCGGCCACCCAGCGGGCGGTGCGGGCCAGCCGCAGCCGCACCACCGGCGCGTCGGGCCCGGGCTGGTAGAGCCCGGCGTCCACGTCGCGCAGGTGCACCCCCTCGGGTGGGGCGGCCGGCTCGTCGAGGACGACGACGTCGTCGACGCGGTCCAGGCGGAACAGCCGCAGCCCCTCGGCGCGGCGGCACCACGCCTCCAGGTACCACCGGCCGTCGACCAGCAGCAGCCGCAGCGGGTCGACGGTGCGCTCGGTGCGCTCGTCGCGGGTGGGCACGTAGTAGTGCAGGTGCAGCGCGCGCTTGCGCTCCAGACCGTCCCGGACGACGGCCAGCGCCTGCTCCCGGGCGTCCACCGACAGCGCCACGGGGGTGACCCGCTCACCGGCGTGCCCCGCGGCCGCCGACACCTTCGCCAGCGCCCGGCTGACCGCGTCCCGCTCGGCCAGGCCGGGCAGCTCCAGCAGCGTGCGCAGCGCGACCACCAGGGCGACGGCCTCGTCGGTGGTCAGCCGCAGCGGGCGGACCATGCCGGCGGTGAAGGTGACCCGCACCCGGTCGCCCTCGAAGGCCAGGTCGATGAGGTCGCCGGGGCCGTAGCCGGGCAGGCCGCACATCCACAGCAGCTCGAGGTCACGGCGCAGCTGCCGCTCGGGGACGCCGAAGTCGCGGGCCACCTCGGCCAGTGGCACCCCCTCGGGCCGGGCGGTCAGGTAGGGCACGAGCGCCAGCAGCCGCGTCATGCGCTCGGTCGTGGTGGGCGCGGTCATGCCATCGCCGCCAGCCGGGTCAGCCGCTCCACGACGGCGGCGCGCACCTCGGCCGGCGCCTCGACCACGACGTCCGGGCCGTAGGCGGCCAGCTCGTCGGCCAGCCGCGCCGGGTCGGTGGTGCGCACCTGCAGCCGGTCGTCGCCGTCCTCCCCCGGGCCGAGCGGCACCGCGTGCCGGCGCAGCCCGATCGCGGTGCCCGGCCGGGCCCGCACCAGCACCAGCTGCTCCTCGCCGCTGGACTGGCCGGCCACCATCGCGGCCAGGTCGACGTCGGCCGGCGGCTCGAAGGCCCCGGCCGGTCCGGTGACCCGCGGCAGGCCGACCACCCGGGAGAGGCGGAACACGCGGGGCGCCTGCCGGTCGAGGTCCAGCCCGCCCAGGTACCAGCGGCCGTGCCAGGCCACCACGCCCCACGGCTGCACGTGCCGGCGGGTCGGCGCGTCCTCGTCGGGACGGCGGTAGTCGAACTCGATCGCCCGCCGGTCGCGGGCCGCGGCGTAGCAGGGCTCGAAGGCCGGCTCGTCGGAGTCCAGCCGGGGCCGCAGCGGGATGGACCGGCCGGCGTCGACGTCCACGCCGGCGGCCTTGAGCTTCACCAGGGCGCTCTGGGCGGCCCCGGCCAGCTGCGCGGACTCCCACAGCCGCAGCGCCAGGCCGACCGCGGCGGCCTCCTCCCCGGTCAGCGTGATCTCGGGCAGCTCGTAGTCGGCGCGGGCGATCCGGTAGCCGTCCTCGGTGTCGAAGACGCTGGTGCGTCCGGTCTCCAGCGGCACGCCCATCTCGCGCAGCTCGGCCTTGTCCCGCTCGAACATCCGCTTGAACGCCTCGTCGGCGCGGGCGGACCCGTCGTCCGGCTCGTACCCGGGCACCGTGGCCCGGATCCGCGCCGCGGTCACGTACTGCCGGGTGCCGAGCAGGGCGATGACCAGGTTCACCAGCCGTTCAGCCCGCTTCGCCGCCACGCGCCCAGGCTAGTCACGAGCGCTCTGGCTAGCCTGCCCGCGTGGGGGAAGCGATTTCGACGCAGCAACGGATCCGCTGGCGACGCGGCACGGTGACGGCCCTGGGCCGGGCCTGGCGGGACGCCCAGGAGCTCACCGTCGACGTGCCGGAGGACGGCGAGGTCCGCGCGCTGGCCCACCCGTCGCTGGTGGGCGTGCCCGAGGTCGGCGACACGGTGCTGCTCAACACCACCGCCTGGGCGCAGCGCCTGGGCACCGGCGGGTACGCCCTCGTCGTCGCCGTCCCCGACCGGCTGCCCCCCGACCCGGCTGGCCCCGGGCACCTGGTCAAGGCGCGGTACACGCCGCTGCAGGTGACCGTGCAGGGCGTCGACGAGCAGGACACCGACTCCCACGACACCATCGCCGAGGCCGAGGACCTGGCCGGCATGCCGGTGGTCGTCGCGGACCTGCACTCGGCGCTGCCGGCCGTGCTCATCGGGGTGCTGGCCACCGACCCCGACCTGAAGGTCGCCTACGTCATGACCGACGGCGGGGCGCTGGTCGCCGGCTTCTCCCGCGCCCTGTCGGCGCTGGCGCCGTCGCTGGCCGGGGTGGTGACGGTGGGCCAGGCGTTCGGCGGCGACGTCGAGGCGGTCACCCTGCACACCGGGTTGCTGGCGGCCCGGCACGTGCTGGGCGCCGACGTGGCCATCGTGACGCAGGGCCCGGGCAACCTGGGCACCGGGACGCCGTGGGGCTTCTCGGGGGTGGCCGCCGGCGAGGCGTGCAACGCGGTGTCGGTGCTGGGCGGGCAGGCGGTCGGGGCGCTGCGGATCTCCGACGCCGACCCGCGGCCCCGTCACCGCGGGGTGTCCCACCACTCGCTGACCGCGTTCGGCCGGGTCGCGCTGGCCGGGGTGACGCTGGTGGCGCCGCGGGGGCTCGGATCGGAGCTGGGCGGGCAGGTCGAGGAGGACCTCGCCGGTCAGCCCGAGCGCAACCCGGTCGTGTGGATGGACGTCGACGGGCTGGAGGAGGCGCTGGGCCTCTCCCCCGTGCCGCTGTCGACCATGGGCCGCGGGTACCCCGAGGAGCGGGCGTACTTCCTCGCCGCGGCCGCCGCCGGCCGCTACGCCGCGCTGCGGGTGCCGCTGCCCGAGTGAGTGGAGTGCCACGGCGCGGCGCTCGCGGCCGTGGCACTCCACGGCACGTCACATCGACGCGATGAGCTTGTCCACGCGCTCGTCGACGGCCTTGAACGGGTCCTTGCACAGCACGGTCCGCTGGGCCTGGTCGTTGAGCTTGAGGTGCACCCAGTCGACGGTGAAGTCGCGGCGCTTCTCCTGCGCCTTGCGGATGAACTCCCCGCGCAGCCGGGCGCGCGTGGTCTGCGGCGGCACGTTCTTGGCCTCGAACACCCGCGGTTCGTGGGCCACCCGGTCGACCTGGTTGTTGCGCTCCAGCAGGTAGTACAGGCCCCGCTTGCGGCTGATGTCGTGGTAGGCGAGGTCCATCTGGGCGATCCGGGGGTGCGACAGCGGGAGGTCCCGCTTGGCCCGGTAGCGCTCGATCATCGTGTACTTGGTCGCCCAGTCGATCTCGCGGTCGATCAGCGACAGGTCGCCGGAGTCGACGGCCTTGAGCACCCGCCCCCACAGCTCCAGCATCTGCCGGTGCACCGGCCCGAAGCCCTCGCGGTCGACGAACTCCGCGGCCCGGCTGTGGTACTCGGCCTGGATCTCCAGCGCCGACATCTCCCGGCCGTTGGCCAGCCGCACCTTGCGCCGTCCGGTCATGTCGTGGCTGATCTCGCGGATGGCGCGGATCGGGTTCTCCAGCGCCATGTCCTTGATCGGGACACCGGCCTCGATCATCCGCAGCACGAGGTCGGTGACGGCCACCTTGAGCAGCGTCGTCGTCTCGTTCATGTTCGAGTCGCCGACGATGACGTGCAGCCGCCGGTACCGCTCGGCGTCGGCGTGCGGCTCGTCGCGGGTGTTGATGATCGGCCGGGAGCGGGTCGTGGCGGAGGAGACGCCCTCCCAGATGTGCTCGGCGCGCTGGCTGACGCAGTAGATCGCCCCGCGGGGGGTCTGCAGCACCTTGCCCGCGCCGACGACGATCTGCCGGCTGACCAGGAACGGGATCAGGACGTCGGCCAGCCGGCTGAACTCGCCGTGCCGGCCGACCAGGTAGTTCTCGTGGCAGCCGTAGCTGTTGCCGGCCGAGTCGGTGTTGTTCTTGAACAGGTAGATGTCGCCGGTGACGCCCTCCTCGGCCAGCCGCTGCTCGGCGTCGACCAGCAGGCCCTCGAGGATGCGCTCCCCGGCCTTGTCGTGGACGACGAGCTCGGTGAGGTCGTCACACTCGGCGGTGGCGTACTCGGGGTGGCTGCCGACGTCGAGGTAGAGGCGGGAGCCGTTGCGCAGGAACACGTTGGAGCTGCGCCCCCACGACACGACGCGGCGGAACAGGTAGCGGGCCACCTCGTCCGGGGACAGCCGGCGCTGCCCGCGGAAGGTGCACGTGACGCCGTACTCGGTCTCGATCCCGAAGATCCGTCGCTCCACGCACCGAGCCTAGGCGCCGACACCGACACTGGCCCGCCCGCGACGCACGGCTACCGCGACCGGTCGTCGAGCCGGTGCAGCAGGTCGCCGGCGGCCTCGGCGATCTCCGGGTGGTCGTTCTGCGCGGCCCGCTGCTTCGCGTGCACCAGGGCCGCCCGGTTGACCGTCGTGAAGTCGCCGAACGGGAACGCGTAGCGCTTCTTGGTCTCCTCCGACGCGTCGGGGTCGACCGCGAGGTGCCACTGCCCGTAGCCGTCGTGGCCGTGCGCCGCGATGTGGTCGTTCTCCTGCGCGGCCGACGGCGCGGCCCGCGACCACTCGGTGTCGACGTCGACCGAGCCCGCGTCGATCAGCCGGCGTGCCTGGCGCACCCCGGCCTCGTTGACCCGGTAGGCGGGCATCAGGTGGTGGGGGTGTGTCCCCCGCCGCCGGCGGTGCCCCCGGTGTCGGGGGCGGCCGGGTCGCCCAGCCCGGCCGGCGCGCCGGGCTGCGGCGTGCTGGGGGCGTGCGAGGCGGTGTGCGGCTCCTCCACGGTCTCCGCGGCGGCCTCGTCGCCGCGGTCGAGCAGGGTGCGGAGGGCGGCCCCGACCACACGCCGGAACGCCCGCTTGGGCCGGCGCCGGTCGAGGACGGCCACCTCCAGCTGCTCGGCCGACAGCAGGGCCGGCCCGCCGTTGCCCGGGCTGGTGGCCGGGCTGACCGCGGAGAGGGCCTGCACGCCCACCTTGAGCGCCTCGGCCAGGCTCATCCCGGGCAGGAAGTGCTCGCGCAGGTGGGTGCTCACCGCCTCGGCCTGGCCGCCCATCACGACGAAGTCGGGCTCGTCGACGACCGAGCCGTCGAAGGTGAGCCGGAACAGCTGGTCGGACTCGGGGTTGTCGCCGACCTCGGCGACGCACAGCTCCACCTCGTAGGGCTTCAGCTGCTGGGTGAAGATCTCGCCGAGGGTCTGCGCGTAGGCGTTGGCGATCACCCGGCCGGTGACGTCGCGGCGGTTGTAGGAGTAGCCGCGGACGTCGGCCAGGCGCACCCCGGCGACCCGCAGGCTCTCGAACTCGCTGTAGCGGCCCACGGCGGCGAACCCGATGCGGTCGTAGAGCTCGCCGACCTTGTGCAGGGTGGAGCTGGGGTTCTCGGCGATGAACAGCACGCCGTCGGCGTAGGTGACGACGGCGACGGAGCGGCCGCGGGAGATGCCCTTGCGGGCGTACTCGGAACGCTCCCGCATCACCTGCTCCGGCGAGGCGTAGTACGGCATGGTCATCGGATCAGCCCTGCCCGTCCGCGGCGGACCGCTCGTCGACGATGGTCGCGGCGACGGCGGAGACCTCGTCGTCGGTGAGCCGGACGGCGCCCTCGGCGTCCACCCGGTAGACGATCGGGTACAGCCGCCGCACCGGGTCGGGGCCGCCGGTCGCGGAGTCGTCGTCGGCGGCGTCGTAGAGCGCCTCGACCAGGCTCCGGGTGGCCGCGTCGCCGGACTGCCCCGGCCGCCACGTCTTCTTCAGCGAGTTGCGGGCGAACAGCGAGCCGGAGCCGACGGCGGCGTAGCCCCGCTCCTCGTAGTTCCCGCCGGTGACGTCGTAGCTGAAGATCCGCCCCGGCGTGGCGCCGGGCGCCGCGTCGAGGTCGAAGCCGGCGAACAGCGGGACGACGGCCAGGCCCTGCAGCGCCGCGCCGAGGTTGCCGCGGATCATCTGGGCCAGGCGGTTGGCCTTGCCGTCGAGGGAGAGCGTGAGCCCCTCGATCTTCTCGTAGTGCTCGAGCTCGACCTGGTAGAGCTTCACCATCTCGATGGCGATGCCCGCGGCGCCGGCGATGCCGATGACCGACCAGGTGTCGGCCGGGTAGACCTTCTCGATGTCCCGGCTGGAGATCAGGTTGCCCATGGTGGCGCGCCGGTCGCCGCCCATGAGGACGCCGCCCTCGTAGGTGACCGCGACGATCGTGGTGCCGTGCGGGGTGATGTCACCGACCGGGATCTGCGGGACCGGCCGGCGGCCGGGCAGCAGGTCCGGGGCGGTGACCGCGAGGAAGTCGGTGAACGAGGAACCCACCCGGTCCAGGTACGCGGGCGGGAACCCGCTCCGGCCAGCTGAATACTCGTTCACCCATCCGCCTCTCCCGCCGTGCTCTGCCGGCGTGACCCGCTGTTCCGCCCGGTGCTGCGCGTGCTCCCCGGGCGCCGCTGCGACCCTACCGGCGGGCTCCCCGGCCGGCTGGCCGTGCCCGGGCCGGCGCCCGCGGACTCCTGGAGCCGGGACAGCGCCTGCCGCTCGCGGTGCGACTCCACGTAGAAGGCCGCCACGTGCAGCAGGTACGGGTCGTCTCGGAACTGGCCGAGCCCGCCGTTGCAGTTGAAGCACAGCAGCGCGCGGACGGCGCCGGTCTCGTGGTCGTGGTCGACGTGCACCGCGGGCGACGACCTACAGATCGCACACAGACCGCCCTGCGCTGTCAGCATCGCGTCGGCGTCCTCCGCCGTGATCCCGTACCGGCGCTTCAGGTGATAGGTGCGCGAACCGCCGACCTTGTCCTTCGCGGCCTTTCCGCGAGCGTTGTGACAGGGCTTGCAATACGTGTAGGCGCCGCTGCGACTGGCGCGAGTGGTGGGGAAGTCGGCCAGTGGCTTGACCTCGTCGCAGTCCGGACACCACTTGCAGCCGTCCGGGACCTCGCGGCCGACCGGGTAGCGCCGAGTCGGAGGTCCGACTCGGCGCATCTTCGACTCCCTCAGGCGCTGACGCGCGTGATCACGGCAATAGGCGGCGAGCCCGTCACGGCGACTCCGGTCCTTCGTGAAGGACTCGGACGGACGGATCTCACCGCAATCAGGGCAGTACTTCTCCGCGACCATTCGACAGATGCCGTGCGAAAAAGCGCACAGGAATGGTCACTGGCCCCCTTTTTGCACATATGACCTGACAAATTCCTCGGCGTTCTCCTCGAGCACCTCGTCGATCTCGTCGAGGATGGAGTCGACGTCCTCGGTCATCTCCTTGTGGCGCTCGGCGACCTCGGTGTCGACCGAGGCCTCGACCTCGTCGGTCTCCTCGCGGGTGCGGGTGGCCCGCTGCTGCCCGCCGGTGTCCCTCGTGGCCATGGCTGCCTCCAGGTGTGTCGTGGCTGGTGCCTGGGACGAAAAGTACCCGGGCGGAGTGACGAACGGGTGTCGGCGAGCGGTCCGTGGACCACGCCCGCGCCTGGGGACTCCCCCGCGCTCAGCCGCCGGTGATGGTGTCGACCAGCTCCTGGGCCGAGGACGTCGACTCGAACAGCCGGCCCACGTGGTCGCGGGTGCCCCGCAGCGGCTCCATGGTGGGGATTCGCACGAGGTTCTCCCGGCCCAGGTCGAACACCACCGAGTCCCAGGACGCCGCGGCGACCTGCGCCGGGTAGCGCCGCAGGCACTCGCCGCGGAAGAAGGCCCGGGTGTCGGTCGGCGGGTGCACCACCGCCCGCGCCACCTCGTCGTCGGTGAGCAGCCGCTGCATCGAGCCGCGGGCCACGAGCCGGTGGTAGAGCCCCTTGTCCGGCCGGACGTCGGAGTACTGCAGGTCCACCAGGCGCAGGCGGGAGTCGCCCCAGGCCAGGTCGTCACGGGACCGATAGCCCTCCAGCAGCCGCAGCTTGGCCGGCCAGTCCAGCCGGTCGGCGCAGCGCATCGGGTCGATCCGGAGGTCGGTGAGCACCTCGGCCCACCGGCGCAGCACGTCGGCGGTCTGCTCGTCGCCGTCCCCGGTGCGGTCGACGTGCCGCTGCGCCATCTCCAGGTAGGCCTCCTGGACCTCGAGTGCGGTCATCCGCCGCCCGTCGCGCAGCCGCACCTTGTGCGACAGCGACGGGTCGTGGCTGACCGCCTGCAGCGCGTCCACCGGCTCCTCGATGCTGAGGTCCTGGGTGAGGGTGCGGGCCTCGATCATGGCCAGCACCAGCGACGTCGTCCCGACCTTGAGGTAGGTCGACAGCTCGGCGAGGTTCGCGTCGCCGATGATCACGTGCAGCCGGCGGTACTTGTCGGCGTCGGCGTGCGGCTCGTCGCGGGTGTTGATGATCGGGCGCTTGAGGGTGGTCTCCAGCCCCACCTCGACCTCGAAGAAGTCGGCCCGCTGGGACAGCTGGAAGCCGCGGGTGCGGCTCTCCGTGCCGATGCCCACCCGCCCGGAGCCGGCGAAGACCTGCCGGGTGACGAAGAACGGGATCAGGCCGCGGATGATCTCCAGGAACGGCGTCCGCCGGTCCATGAGGTAGTTCTCGTGCGACCCGTAGGAGGCGCCCTTGCCGTCGGTGTTGTTCTTGTAGAGCTGGATGGGCACCGTTCCGGGCACCCGCGCGGCCCGGCGGGCGGCCTCGGCCATCACGTGCTCACCGGCCTTGTCCCAGAGGACGACGTCGCGCGGGTTGGTGACCTCCGGCGTCGAGTACTCCGGGTGCGCGTGGTCCACGTAGAGCCGCGCCCCGTTGGTGAGGATGACGTTGGCCATCCCCGAGTCCTCGTCCAGGTCGTTGTGGTCCAGCGCCTGGGCCGGGGAGAGGTCGAACCCGCGGGCGTCGCGCAGCGGGGACTCCTCCTCGAAGTCCCACCGCGGCCGGCGCGGGGCGGGGGCCTCGGCGACCGCCCAGGCGTTGACCACCTGGCTGGACAGCGTGGTCGGGTTCGCCGTCGGCTGGCCGGGCACCGAGATGCCGTACTCGACCTCGGTGCCCATGACCCGCCGCACGCTCATGGGCCAACCCTAGGCCGCGGCGCCGACGCCGTCCGGCACCGCCCGCACGACCGCACGCCAGCCACCCGCGAGCCCTCCGCGGCGCCGGAGCCGGCCCCGCGCACGCCGGCGGCCCGGCCCCGCGGACAGCGGGAACCGGGCCGCCGGTGACGGGCTCGACCGGAGGAGCTACAGGTACTGGCCGGTGTTGGTCGCGGTGTCGATGGCGCGGCCGGACTCGGTGCCCTTGCCGCTGATGAGCGTGCGGATGTAGACGATCCGCTCGCCCTTCTTGCCCGAGATCCGCGCCCAGTCGTCGGGGTTGGTGGTGTTGGGCAGGTCCTCGTTCTCCTTGAACTCGTCGACGCAGGCCTGCATGAGGTGGCCGACGCGCAGGCCGCCGGTGCCGGTCTCCAGCCGCTCCTTGATGGCCATCTTCTTGGCGCGGTCGACGATGTTCTGCAGCATCGCCCCGGAGTTGAAGTCCCGGAAGTACAGGACCTCCTTGTCACCGTTGGCGTAGGTGACCTCGAGGAAGCGGTTCTCCTCGCTCTCGGTGTACATCCGCTCGACGGTGCGCTGGATCATCGCGGCGATCGTCGCCTCGCGGCTGCCCCCGTGCTCGGCGAGGTCGTCGGGGTGCAGCGGCAGGGAGGTGGTCAGGTACTTGCTGAAGATGTCGCGGGCGGCCTCCGCGTCCGGCCGCTCGATCTTGATCTTCACGTCCAGCCGGCCCGGCCGGAGGATCGCCGGGTCGATCATGTCCTCGCGGTTGGAGGCGCCGATGACGATGACGTTCTCCAGGCCCTCGACGCCGTCGATCTCGCTGAGCAGCTGGGGCACGATCGTCGACTCCACGTCGGAGGAGACCCCCGAGCCGCGGGTGCGGAAGATCGAGTCCATCTCGTCGAAGAACACGATGACCGGCGTGCCCTCGCTGGCCTTCTCCCGGGCCCGCTGGAACACCAGCCGGATGTGCCGCTCGGTCTCGCCGACGTACTTGTTGAGCAGCTCCGGGCCCTTGATGTTCAGGAAGTAGGACTTCGCCGCGCGCGTGCCCTCGCCCTGGACCTCGGCGACCTTCTTGGCCAGCGAGTTGGCCACCGCCTTGGCGATCAGCGTCTTGCCGCAGCCGGGCGGGCCGTACAGCAGGATGCCCTTGGGCGGGCGCAGCTCGAACTCGCGGAACAGGTCGGCGTGCAGGAACGGCAGCTCGACGGCGTCCCGGATCTGCTCGATCTGCCGGGACAGGCCGCCGATGTCGCCGTAGTCGATGTCGGGGACCTCCTCGAGGATGAGCTCCTCGACCTCGCTCTTGGGGATCCGCTCGTAGACGTACCCGGAGCGGGACTCCAGCAGCAGCGAGTCGCCGCTGCGCAGCGGGGAATCGGCGAGGGAGTCGGCGAGGTAGACCACGCGCTCCTCGTCGGTGTGCCCGATCACCAGGGCCCGCTGCGTGACCCCGTCGATCGGCTCGAGCAGCTCCTTGAGCATGACGACGTCGCCGGCGCGCTCGAAGCCGCACGCCTCGACGACGTTCATCGCCTCGTTGAGCATGACCTCCAGGCCCGGCCGCAGCGTCTCGACGTCCACCGACGGGGAGAGCGACACGCGCAGCTTCCGGCCGCCGGTGAAGACGTCGACGGTGCCGTCGTCGTGGCTGCCCAGGTAGACGCCGTAGCCGGACGGGGGCTGGCCCAGCCGGTCGACCTCCTCCTTGAGCGTGACCAGCTGTTCGCGGGCGTCGCGCAGCGTGGCGGTGAGCTTGTCGTTCCGCTCGGAGAGGAACGCCGCGCGCCCCTCCGCCTCGGCGATCCGCTCCTCCAGCGCCCGCACCTGCCGGGGGCTCTCGGCCACCTTGCGGCGCAGGAGACCGATCTCCTCCTCCAGGTAGGAGATCTGGGTGAGCAGTGCGGACACGTCACGCTCACGTCGCGCTCGGAACTCGTCGGGACCCAGGCCCATCGCGCACCTCCGCACACATCGGGAGAGCCAGGAGGCAAATCTATACACGCCCGGCGACAGCCTGCCGGGGGCTCGCGGGACACTCGGTCACGGCGCGGCTACGACTGCGTTGCGTCCCCGGTCGAGCGCCCGCCGTCAGTGCTTCTGGGCGCGTCGCTGGCGGGTCGGGGCCACCACTCCCTCGGCGAGCCGCCGCGCGGTGACCAGGAAGGCGGTGTGGGCGACCATGCGGTGCTCGGGCCGCACGGCCAGCCCCACGGCGTGCCAGGGGCGCACCAGCGACTCCCAGGAGTACGGCTCGGTCCACCCGCCCTGCGCCCGCAGCGCCTCCACGTACGTCGACAGCTGGGTGACGGTGGCGACGTAGCCCACGAGCACCCCGCCCGGGCGCAGCGCGGCGGCCACGGTGGGCAGCACCGCCCACGGCTCCAGCATGTCCAGCACGACGCGGTCGACGGTCTCCTCCGCGGGGTGCTCGGCGAGGTCGCCCAGGCGCAGGGACCAGTTGGCCGGCACCTCCCCGAAGAAGGCGCCGACGTTGGCCCGTGCGACGTCGGCGAAGTCCTCGCGGCGCTCGTAGCTGGTGACCGCGCCGCGCTCCCCCACCGCGCGCAGCAGCGAGCAGGTCAGCGCGCCGGAGCCGGCGCCGGCCTCCAGCACCCGCATCCCCGGGCCCACGTCGCCGAAGCCGACGATCTGGGCGGCGTCCTTGGGGTAGATGACCTGCGCCCCGCGCGGCATGGACAGCACGAAGTCGGCCAGCAGCGGGCGCAGCGCGAGGTAGCCGGTGTTGGCGGTGGAGTGGACGACCGAGCCCTCCGGCGCGCCGATCAGGTCGTCGTGGGCGATGGCCCCGCGGTGGGTGTGGAAGAGCTTCCCGGCCTCGAGGACGACGGTGTGCAGCCGGCCCTTCGGGTCGGTGAGCTGCACGCGGTCGCCGGCGACGAACGCCCCGGGCACCGGCGTGCGAGGCTCGGTCTCGGGCGCGTCGGCGGTGTCGGGGGTCTGCTGCTGGTCGTCCACGGGCGGCCAGCCTACGGAGCCGTGGCGAGGCTCTCGGCGCGCGCACTCGGAACTGTCGGCGGCCCGACCTAGCCTCGGGACATGACCACGATGGTGCAGACCGGGCAGCCCGCCGAGGCGGCTGCCTCTTCCCCGGGCGCACCCGCCGACGCGCCGGCGACCCCGCGCCGTCCGTCGCTGTCCCCGAGCCGGGCGGCGGACTTCAAGACCTGTCCCCTGCTCTACCGGTTCCGCACCATCGACCGGCTGCCCGAGCGCAAGAGCCTGGCCGCCCTCCGCGGCACGCTGGTGCACACGGTGCTGGAGAAGCTCTACGACCTGCCGGCCCGGCAGCGCACGGTGCAGTCGGCGCAGGAGCTGGTCGCCCCGGCGTGGGAGGAGCTGCGCACCGACCCGGAGGTCGCCGAGCTGTTCGCCGAGGGCGGCGCGGCCGACGACGACCCGGCCGGCCAGTCGCTGGAGGCGTGGCTGGCCTCCGCGGGGCGGCTGGTGGAGGCCTACTTCTCCCTGGAGGACCCGTCGCGCATCGAGCCGGAGGGCCGCGAGCAGCTGGTCGAGGTCACCCTGCCCGACGGCCTGCTGCTGCGCGGCTACGTCGACCGGCTGGACGTCGCGCCAAACGGGGCGCTGCGGGTGGTCGACTACAAGACGGGGTCGATGCCGCGCGAGGCGTTCGAGGGCAAGGCCCTGTTCCAGATGAAGTTCTACGCGCTGGTGCTGTGGCGCACCCGCGGCGTGGTGGCCAGCCAGCTCAAGCTGCTCTACCTGGGCAACGGCGACGCGCTGACCTACGCGCCCGACGAGGGCGAGCTGGTGCGCTTCGAGCGGACGCTGCAGGCGATCTGGGTGGCCATCGAGCGGGCGGTGGCGACCGGCGACTTCCGGCCCAACCGCACCCGCCTGTGCGACTGGTGCGACCACCAGGCGCTGTGCCCGGCCTTCGGCGGCACTCCCCCGCCGTTCCCGGCGGAGGCCGCGGCCGCCGCCGGCTGGCGCACCGAGCTGCCGGTCGTCGAGCGCGACTGACAGAGGCCCTTCGCCTCCCGCCGCGGGAGGGCCCCGTCCCCTCAACCCTCGCGAGCCCGGGGCGAGGCCCGGACGGGGCCGGGAACGGGGCCCTGCGAGGCGGCCGTCGGGGGTCGTGAGAGCTGCCGGCCGGGGGTTTCCGCCGGGGGCCCTTCCGCTGACCGTCCGCCGGGTCGACAGTGACCTCCGTGCGGGGCTACCGGGCACAGCGGGCCTTCGACGGCGAGCGGGTACTGGCCGGCGGAGCCCTCGTGCTGGTCGAGGACGGCACGATCGCCGGCGTCGAGCCGGGTGCGGCTCCTGCGCCGGCGGGCTGCCCGGTCACCGAACTGCCGGGCACCACGCTGCTGCCCGGCCTGGTCGACACGCACGTGCACCTGTGCGGCGACAGCGGTCCGCGGGCCCTGGAGCAGCTGCCCGAGTTCTCCGCCGCGGAGCTCGCGGCCACGATCACCGCCGCCGGGCAGCAGCACCTGCGCGCCGGGGTCACCGCCGTCCGCGACCTCGGCGACCACGGGTGGGCCGTCCTCGACCGGTCCCGGCGCCCGGACGGCGGCCCCACGGTCGTCGCCGCCGGGCCGCCGATCACCTCACCCGGCGGGCACTGCTGGTCGATGGGCGGCCAGGCGGCCGGGGTCGACCAGCTGCGCGCAGCGGTCCGGGACCGTGCCGAGCGGGGCGCGGATCTCGTCAAGATCATGGCCAGCGGGGGTCTGACCACCCCGGGCACCGACGTCGCCGCCGGCCAGTTCACCGAGGAGGAGCTGCGCGTGGTCGTCGACGAGGCCCACCGGCACGGGCTGCCGGTCACCGCGCACGCCCACGCGCTGGTGGCCGTGGAGCGCAGTCTGGCCGCCGGGGTCGACGGCATCGAACACTGCAGCTGCGTCACCCGCGACGGCGTCCGGACGCCGCCCGAGCTCGCGGCGGCCCTCGCGTGGTCGGGCACCCCGGTGTGCCCGACGCTCGGCCGGACCCCCGGGATGCAGCCCGCGCCGCACGTCCAGGCGCGGATGGCGGCCGCCGGTGCCACCTACGAGGCGCAGCTGGCGAACGTCGCGAGGCTGCGGCAGGCCGGGGTCGCGCTGCTGGCGGGAACCGACGCCGGGATCGGCCCGGCCAAGGCGCACGGGCTGGTGCCGATGGCGGTGGCCGACCTGGTGCACGAGTGCGGGATGCCGGTGGCCGCGGCGCTGGCGGCGGCCACCGGGCGGGCGGCGCGCGCCTGCGGGCTGGGGGACCGGACCGGCCGGCTGGCCCCGGGCCTGGACGCCGACCTGCTGCTCGTCGACGGGGACGTGACCCGCGACGTCACCGGGCTGCAGCGTCCCCGGCTCGTCGTCTCCCGGGGCCGCGAGCTGGCCCGGGCCGGCTAGACCCGGACGCCGTCGGCGTCGCGGGCGGCCAGCACGTCGGCCAGGTGGGCCGGCCGCACGCCGGCCAGGGTCTCGCGCAGCACGAGGCCGGGGGCCGGCTCCAGCGGCTGCAGGGAGGGCACGCCGAGCACCGCGGCGCCGGCGGCCAGCCCCGCGGTCACCCCGGCGAGGGAGTCCTCGAGCACGACGCAGCCGTCCGGCGTCACGCCGAGCGCGGCCATGGCCTGCCGGTAGGGCGCGGGATCGGGCTTGCGGGCGGGCACCTCGTCGCCGCAGACGGTGACGTCGAACGGCGGCACGTCCGGGAACGCCCGGCCGATGGCCTCCAGGACGACGTCGGCCAGCCGGCGGGGGGTGGTGGTCACCAGCGCGGTGGGGACGGCGGCGTGACGCAGCTCCGCGATGAGCTCGCGCGCGCCGGGCCGCCAGTGGATCTCCCCACCGAGCAGCTCGGCCACCCGGTCCTCGATCCACCGCGCGTCGGCGAGGAACTGCTCCTCGCTGCGCTCCACGCCCAGGTCGGTGTAGAGGACGTCCATCGCCACCCGCATGCTGGTGCCGACGGTCCGCTGCCGGGCCGCGTCGGACATGCGGCCGCCCAGCTGCCGGGCCAGGGCGAACATCGCCTCGCCCCAGTACTGCTCGGTCTCGACGAGGGTGCCGTCCATGTCGAACAGCACGGCCTGCAGGGAGGCCCCCGCCGTCGTCCCGGCCGCGGCGTCGCTCCCCAGGCTCTCCATCACGTCCACGGTAGGCGCCCACCGGAGCCGGCCGCCGTCCCGTCGTCCGTGAGATCGGCTACGCCGCGCTCACTCGTCGTCGGTGCGGTAGCCGAGGTTGGGTGAGAGCCAGCGCTCGGCCTCGGCGAGGGTCCAGCCTTTGCGGCGCGCGTAGTCCTCGACCTGGTCGCGGCCGATCCGCCCGAGGTTGAAGTAGCGCGACTGCGGGTGGGAGAAGTACAGCCCGCTGACCGCGGCACCGGGCCACATGGCCATGCTGTCGGTGAGCTGGATGCCGGTGGCCGCCTCGACGTCGAGCAGCTCCCAGATGGTGCGCTTCTCGGTGTGCTCGGGGCAGGCGGGGTAGCCCGGGGCGGGCCGGATGCCGCGGTAGCGCTCGGCGATCAGCTCCCCGCTGTCCAGGTGCTCGTCGGGGGCGTAGCCCCACAGCTGGGTGCGCACCCGCTCGTGCAGCCGCTCGGCGAACGCCTCGGCCAGCCGGTCGGCCAGCGACTCGAGCAGGATCGCGCTGTAGTCGTCGTTGGCCGCCTTGAACGCCGCCACCCGCTCGGGCACCCCGAGGCCGGCGGTGACGGCGAAGGCGCCCACGTAGTCGGGCAGCCCGGTCTCCCGCGGCGCGACGAAGTCGGCCAGGGACTTGCGGGGCGCGCCGTCGCGGCCCTCGGTCTGCTGCCGCAGCTGGTGGAGGGTCGCCCGGACGGCGGTGCGGGTCTCGTCGGTGTAGACCTCGATGTCCTCGCCGTCCACCCGGTTGGCCGGGAACAGGCCGACGACGCCGGCCGCCCGCAGCCACCGCTCCCCCACGATCCGGTCGAGCATCGCCTGGGCGTCCTCGAACAGCCGGCGGGCGGCCTCGCCGGTCGCCGGGTTGTGCAGGATGTCGGGGAACCGGCCGCGCATCTCCCAGGCGGAGAAGAACGGCTGCCAGTCGATGTAGTGGCGCAGCTCGTCCAGGGACTGGTCGGGGAAGGTCCGCACGAACTGGGTGGCCTCGCCGTGCCAGTGCTCGCAGTCCGGCGCCGCGCACACGTCGCGGGCCTGCTGCAGCAGCATGCGGGGCCGCGGCGGGGTGTAGCCGCTCCAGTCCAGCGCCGGCGCCGCGGCGCGCGCGGCCGCCAGCGGCAGCAGCGTGCGGGTGTCCTGCCGGGCCGCGTGCCGCTCCCGCAGCCCGGCGTACTCCTCCTCGATCCCGGCCAGCAGCGCCGGGCGCTGCTCGTCGGACAGCAGGGCCGCGACCACCGGCACCGACCGGGAGGCGTCCTTCACCCAGATGACCGGGCCGTGGTAGGCCGGCGCCACCTTGACCGCGGTGTGCGCCCGCGAGGTGGTGGCGCCGCCGACCAGCAGCGGGATGTCGAAGCCCTGCCGCTCCATCTCGGTGGCGAGGGTGACCATCTCGTCGAGCGAGGGGGTGATCAGGCCGGACAGTCCGATGACGTCGGCGCCCTCCTGCTTGGCGGTGTCGAGCACCGTCTGCGCCGGCACCATGACGCCGAGGTCGACGACATCGTAGTTGTTGCACTGCAGGACGACGCCGACGATGTTCTTGCCGATGTCGTGGACGTCGCCCTTGACGGTTGCCATGACGACCTTGCCGTTGCTGCGCTCGACGTCCCCGGGGCGCTTCTCGGCCTCGATGAAGGGGATGAGGTAGGCGACGGCCTTCTTCATCACCCGGGCGGACTTCACCACCTGCGGCAGGAACATCTTCCCGGCGCCGAACAGGTCGCCGACGACGTTCATGCCGGCCATGAGCGGGCCCTCGATGACCTCGATCGGCAGGCCGCCCCGGGCGCTGATCTCCGCGCGGAGCTCCTCGGTGTCGGCCTCGACGAACCCGTCGATGCCCTTCACCAGCGCGTGGGTGATCCGCTCCCCGGCCGGCAGCGCCCGCCACTCCTCGGTCGCGGCTTCCTTCACCGCGCCGTCGGCGGCGTAGTCCCCCGCGATCTCCAGCAGCCGCTCGGTGGCATCGGCCCGGCGGGCGAGGACGACGTCCTCGATGCGCTCCCGCAGCTCGGCCGGCACCTCGTCGTACACCTCGAGGGCACCGGCGTTGACGATGCCCATGTCCATGCCCGCGGCGACGGCGTGGAACAGGAACACCGCGTGGATGGCCTCCCGGACGCGGTTGTTGCCGCGGAAGGAGAAGGAGACGTTGGAGACGCCGCCGGAGACCAGCGCCCCGGGCAGGTTCGCCTTGATCCAGCGGGTGGCCTCGATGAAGTCCAGCCCGTAGCGCGCGTGCTCCTCGATGCCGGTGGCGACGGCGAACACGTTCGGGTCGAAGATGACGTCCTCGGCCGGGAAGCCGACCTGCTCGGTGAGGATCGTGTACGCCCGGCGGCAGATCTGCTTCCGGCGCTCGAGGTCGTCGGCCTGACCCTGCTCGTCGAAGGCCATGACGACGACGGCCGCGCCGTGCTTGCGGCACAGCCGGGCCTGGCGCACGAACTCCTCCTCGCCGGACTTCAGCGAGATGGAGTTGACGATCGACTTGCCCTGCACGCACTTGAGGCCGGCCTCGATGACCTCCCACTTGGAGGAGTCGACCATCACCGGCACGCGGCAGATGTCGGGCTCGGCGGCGACCAGCTTGAGGAAGCGGTCCATCGCGGCGACGCCGTCGATCATGCCCTCGTCCATGTTGACGTCGATGACCTGCGCGCCGGCCTCCACCTGCTGGCGGGCCACGGCCAGGGCGGCCGGGAAGTCACCGGCCCGGATGAGGTTGCGGAACCGGGCCGAGCCGGTGATGTTGGTCCGCTCCCCCACGTTGACGAACAGCGAGTCCCCGTCGACGGTGAGCGGCTCCAGGCCGGACAGCCGCAGCGCCGGGCGGACCGCCGGCGGCGTCCGGGGCGCCACGCCGGCCACGGCCGCGGCGACGGCGGCCACGTGCGCCGGCGTCGTCCCGCAGCAGCCGCCCACCAGGTTGACGAAGCCGCTGCCGGCGAACTCCCCGAGCACCGCCGCGGTCTCCTCGGGGGACTCGTCGTACTCGCCGAAGGCGTTGGGCAGGCCGGCGTTGGGGTGGCAGGAGACGAAGGTGTCGGCGATCCGCGCCAGCTCGGCGACGTAGGGCCGCATCTCGGCGGCGCCGAGGGCGCAGTTGAGCCCGACCAGCAGCGGGCGCACGTGCCGCACGGAGTTCCAGAACGCCTCGGTGACCTGGCCGGACAGCGTCCGCCCGGAGGCGTCGGTGATGGTGCCCGAGACCATCACCGGCCAACGGCGTCCGCGCTGCTCGAACAGCGTCTCCAGGGCGAAGACCGCCGCCTTCGCGTTGAGGGTGTCGAAGACCGTCTCGACCAGCAGCACGTCCACGCCGCCGTCGACCAGCCCGTCGGCCTGGGTGAGGTAGGCCGCGGCCAGCTCGTCGAAGCTGACGTTGCGGGCGCCGGGGTCGTTGACGTCGGGCGAGATCGAGGCGGTGCGGCTGGTCGGGCCGATCGCGCCGGCGACGTAGCGCGGCCGGTCCGGCGTCCGTGCGGTCATGGCGTCGCACTCGCGGCGGGCCAGCCGGGCGGCGGCGACGTTGAGCTCGTAGGCGAGCTCCTCCATGCGGTAGTCGGCCAGCGAGATCGCCGTCGCGTTGAACGTGTTGGTCTCGATCACGTCCGCGCCGGCCTCGAGGTACTCGCGGTGGATGCCGGCGACGATCTCGGGGGCGGTGAGGGTGAGCAGGTCGTTGTTGCCCTGGACGTCGACCGGCCAGTCGGCGAACCGCTCCCCCCGGTACCCGGCCTCGTCCGGCCGCCGGCGCTGGATCGCGGTGCCCATCGCGCCGTCGAGCACGAGGATCCGCCGCCGCAGCAGCGCGGTGAGCTCGGTGGTGGCATCGGGACGGAGTGCGGGGAACTCGGGCACGGGCTGTCCTCGGAGGTGGTTCGAACACGGTCACGAGAGCGTCCGGCGCCAGGGCTCTGGCAACTCCGACGCGGCGGCGGTGCCTCGTCGTCCTCGAACTGCGGGCTCCATCGTCCCATCCCGGGGGCCTCCCGCCACCATCCGCCCTCGCCCGGTCGCGGGACCCGCGTCGCCCGCGAGGGCGCCGTCGGAGCGGCCGCACGCCCGGACCGACGTAGGCTCGAAGGGTGATCGACCCGAAGTCCACTCCTGAGGACCTGCCGCGGCTGACCGACCCCGTCGTGGTCGTCGCCTTCGAGGGCTGGAACGACGCCGGGGACGCCGCCACCGGGGCGCTGGAGCACCTCGAACTCATCTGGGACGCCACCCCGCTCGCCGCCCTCGACCCCGAGGACTACTACGACTTCCAGGTCAACCGCCCCACCGTGTCGCTCGTCGGCGGGGTCAGCCGCCGCATCGAGTGGCCCACCACCCGCATCTCCGTCGCCCGCCCCCCGGGCGCCGAGCGCGACGTCGTCCTGATCCGGGGCATCGAGCCGAACATGCGCTGGCGGGGCTTCTGCGAGGAGCTCATCGAGCTGTGCCGCGAGCTCGACGCCCGCTCCGTCGTCGGCCTGGGCGCCCTGCTGGCCGACACGCCGCACACCCGGCCCACCCCGGTGACCGGCTCGGCCTACGACGCGGAGTCGGCGGAGCGCCACGGCCTGGACACCTCCCGCTACGAGGGGCCCACCGGCATCCTCGGCGTCTTCCAGGACGCCTGCGTGCAGGCCGGGCTGCCGGCGATCAGCTTCTGGGCCGCCGTCCCCCACTACGTCTCCCAGCCGCCGTCGCCGCGGGCCACGGTCGCGCTGCTGCAGCGCGTGGAGGAGGTCCTCGAGATCCCCGTGCCGCTGGGTGCCCTGCCCGAGCAGGCCGACGACTGGGTGAAGACCGTCGACGAGATGGCCAACGAGGACGCCGAGGTCGTCGAGTACGTGCGCTCCCTGGAGGAGCGGGCCACCGAGTTCGACCTGTCCAACGCCAACGGCGACACCATCGCGCGCGAGTTCGAGCGCTACCTGCGCCGCCGGGGCGGCACGAACTGACCTCGGCCCCGTCCTCCCCGCGCCTCGCACGCTCGGGGGGAACCCGGGACGGGGCCGGAGCCGAGGGCGCCCCCCGTTCCTCGCACGCTCCAGGTGTCGAGTGGGCAGTTGGTGTCGCCGACACGCGCGGACACGCCGGTGCCGGCGGCCCCAACTGCCCACTCGCGCGGATCGGGCTCGCGCGGATCCGGCTCGCGCTGACCGGGCTCACGCGCACCGAGCTCACGCTCGAGGGGGGCCCCGCCGCCGCTGCCTCTCCCCCACCTCACGCGCCCGATGGCGGCGCCTGACGGCGCGGCGGTGTTGGGGATAACGGTCGTATGACGGGCAGCGGATCCCCGCCGGCGACCGTCCGGGCGGCGGCTACTGCAGGCGGAGCAGGGGGCGCATCGCCGACGTGGCGTCGGCGTCGAAGAGCCGGTCGTGGGTGGCCAGCGCGAACCGGTCGGTCATGCCGGAGACGTAGTCCACGACCTGGGTCACCGGGTCGGCCTCGGTGTCCCGGTAGGACGCCGGGATGAGCTGCGGGTGGGCCAGGTGGTGGTCGACCAGCCGGCGGGTGACGGCGATGGCCAGGTGCTTCTGCCCGGCGGCGGTCTCCGAGGCGTAGACCCGCTGGAACATGAACGTGCGCAGCTCGTGCATCGCCTCGAGCGGCTCGGGGGCCATGACCACCGACCCGCCGTCGGCCAGCGAGCCGGCGATGACCGCGTCGATCATCGCGCCCACCATCTCGCTGCCGGGGTCGCCGAAGACGGCGCGGGCCCGGGCCGGCAGGTCACCCACCCGCAGCACCCCGGCCCGGACGGCGTCCAGCGCGTCGTGGGAGAGGTAGCCGATCCGGTCGGCGTACCGGACGCACTCGGCCTCCCGGGTGGCCGGCGGCGGGTCGATCTTCCAGCTGTGCGCACGGATGCCGTCGCGGACATCCCAGGTGAGGTTGAGCCGCTCCAGCACCTCGACGATCCGCACCCCCTGCGCGGCGTGGTGCCAGCCGCCGGGCACGTAGGGCTCCAGCGCGTCCTCGCCGATGTGGCCGAACGGGGAGTGGCCGAGGTCGTGGCCCAGCGCGATCGCCTCGGCCAGGGCCTCGTTCAGCCCGAGAGCCCGCGCGAGGGAACGGGCGACCTGGGTGACCTGCAGCGTGTGGGTCAGCCGGGTGACGAAGTGGTCGCCGTCGGGGTTGAGGAAGACCTGCGTCTTGTGCTTGAGCCGGCGGAAGGCCTTGGCGTGCAGGATGCGGTCGCGGTCGCGCTCGAAGGCGGTGCGCAGGGCGTCCTCCGGCTCGGCGACCGCCCGGCCGCGGGTCGCGGTGGAGCGGGTGGCCGCCGCGGCGAGGGCCTGCTCCTCCGCTCGCTCGCGGGCGGCCCGGTCGACCAGCCGGAAGGCACCCATCAGCAGTCGGCCAGCGCCACACCGAGCAGCGCGTCCACGGCGTCGCCCACCACGCCCGGGGCGCCGTCCTCGAGCTCGTCGTCCGGACCGGCGGCCAGGGTCGCCGCGGCCCAGGCGTCGACGAGGGCGATCGCGCCGGGGCTGTCGAGGTCGTCGGTGAGCCGCTCGCGCAGGCCCTGCAGCACCGGCGCCGCCGGTGCGCCGGCCGGCAGGGCGACGGCGCGGCGCCACGTGCCCAGCCGGGTGCGGGCGCTGTCGAGGAGCTCCGGCGCCCAGAACCGGTCGGTGCGGTAGTGCCCCGACAGCAGCGCCAGGCGGATCGCCATCGGGTCGACGCCCTCGCCGCGCAGCTTGGAGACGAACACCAGGTTGCCGCGGCTCTTGCTCATCTTCTCGCCGTCCAGGCCGATCATCGCCGCGTGCACGTAGGCCCGCGCGAAGGGCTTGGTGGCGGTGAGCGCCTCGGCGTGGACGGCGGAGTACTCGTGGTGCGGGAAGACCAGGTCGCTGCCGCCGCCCTGGACGTCGAAGCCCATGCCGATGGTCTCCAGCGCGATGGTGGCGCACTCGATGTGCCAGCCCGGCCGCCCGTCGACCCCGCGGGGGCCGGCCCAGGACGGCTCCCCGGGGCGCTGCCCGCGCCACAGCATGGGGTCCAGCCGGTTGCGCTTGCCCGCGCGGTCGGGGTCTCCCCCGCGCTCGGCGAAGAACCGCAGCATCGTCGCCTCGTCGTAGCCGGACTCCCCGCCGAAGCCGGGCGCCTGCGCCACGTCGTGGTAGACGTCGCCGGTGCCGTCGTCGAGGACGTAGGCCAGCCCCTCGTCGAGCAGGCCCTCGATGTGGGCGACGATCTGCGGGATCGACTCGACCGCGCCGACGTAGTCGTCGGGCGGGAGCACCCGCAGGGCGGTCATGTCCTCCCGGAACAGCGCCGTCTCGCGCATCGCGAGCACGACCCAGTCCTCCCCGTCGCGCTCGGCGCGCTCGAGCAGGGGGTCGTCGATGTCGGTCACGTTCTGCACGTAGTGGACCGCGTGGCCGGCGTCCCGCCACACGCGGTTGACCAGGTCGAACGCCAGGTAGGTGGCGGCGTGGCCCAGGTGCGTGGCGTCGTACGGGGTGATCCCGCAGACGTACATGCGGGCGGTGCCGGCGGGGTTGGTGGCGACCACCTCGCCGCGCGCGGTGTCGTGGAGCTTGAGCGCGGGACCGGTGCCCGGGAGGGTCGGCAGGAGCGGAGCAGGCCAGGCGAGCACGCCCCGAGCCTAGATGCGCCTACCGACCGCGCCCGTCGGCCCTCATCCTGACGGTGGACGCCGCCCCGTCCCGGAGGAGCCACCGTGGAGCCCGACGAGTACCTGCCGGTCCTGCAGAAGACCAACGCCCGCTTCGCCGACGCCGCCGCCGAGGCGGTCCTGGCGCACGGCTGGCGGGCGCCGGTGCCCGGCTGTCCCGGCTGGACCCTGGCCGACGCCGTCTGGCACCTGGCCGAGGTGCAGCACTTCTGGGCGTGGGTGGTGCGCACCCGCGCGGTGGACCCGGGCACGTACGTCGAGCCGGTGCGGCACCCGGACGACGAGCTGCTCGGCTACGGCCTGGCGCAGTCCGCGGAGCTGGAGACGGTGCTGGCCGGCGCCGACCCGGCGGAGCGGGTGTGGACGTGGGCGCCCCGGCAGGACGTCGGGTTCGTGCTGCGCCGTCAGACGATGGAGGCGGTGGTGCACACCGTGGACGTCGAGCAGGTGCTGGGCGACGTCCGGCCGGTGCCCACCGACGTCGGCCTCGACGGGCTCGACGAGTGGCTGGAGGTGATGGTGCCGGCGGTGTTCCCGCACGGGCCGCCGGACACCGCCCACCCGGTGGTCTTCCACGCGGTGGACGCCGACGCCGAGCGCACCCTGTTCCCCGGCTCCCGGCCGTTCCCGATCGCGGCGCTGACCGGCACCGCCGGGGACCTGCTGCTGGCCGTGTGGCGGCGGGTACCGCTGGAGGTGCTCACCGTGGACGGCGACGGGCTGCAGGCGGCCGCGATGATCGGCCTGGTGCGGCTGGAGTAGCCGCTCACGGCCAGGGAACGGCATACCGCTCGAACGCCTCACCGGTCTGGACGCCGACGACGCAGAACACGAGTCCCGCGGGGTCGGTCATCTGCCAGAACGAGCCCATGTCGGCCAGCCGGCGGGCGCCGAGGGCCTCCAGGCGAGCCACCTCGGCCGGGACGTCGTCGGTCTCGACGTCGACGTGCCACCGCGGCGGCGTCCCCTCCCCGGTGCGCTGCACCTCCAGGTGGAACCCGTCGGCGAAGGAGCCGAGGGAGTGCCAGTCGTCGTCGGAGGGGTCCGGCGTCGCCGGGTGGCCGGTGGCCGCCGACCAGAAGGCCAGCCCGGCCGCGTGGTGCTCCGGCGGCAGGTCGAGCAGCAGGATGGCCAGGCGGCTCCGGTGGGGCATGGGCGCCATGGTGGCCGACGCCCCCGACGAGATAGGGGGGGGGGGGGGGGGGGGGGGGGGGGGGGGGGGCGCGCCCGCCGCGGCGCGGGGGGGG